>JBKPSU010000013.1:0-5829 GCA_046735135.1 Actinomycetota bacterium | reverse complement strand
CAGCGCCGCCCCGCCTGCGACCCGTCGAAGCGTCAGACCGGGCGCAAGCTCACCCCAGCGAAGCCGCGCAACCAGCCACGTGGCACCGGTGATACCGATGAACTTGCCCAGCACGAGACCACCGACGATTCCCCATGTCAGCGGTGACCGCATGGCGGCCGCCATGGTGTCGGCCGTCAGCCTCACCCCGGCATTGACCAACGCGAACAGGGGTAACACCACAAACGACACGTACGGCCCGAACTCGGTCTGCAACCGCTCGTTGATCGAGATCGACTCCCGCAGACCGCGACTGGCTGCGCGCGCGTATTCGGAGCTCGGCGACTGCCGGAATGCGCGGATCAGCTCGACCGTCTGCTCCACCTGCCTGCGCTCGGGCGTGAAGACGGGAATCAGCAAGGCGATCGCCACCCCCGCGAGCGTCGGGTGCACGCCGCCGATGTACAGCGCCACCCACAGCGCGAAGCCGGCGACAGCGTAGGCAGGCCCGCGGGCTGCGGGCAGGTAGCGCACCAGCGCGATCACCACGATCAGGCCAGCGGCGACCAGCAGAGCACCTATCCGGATGCCGTGCGAGTAGAACAGCGCGATCACTGTCAGGGCGCCGATGTCGTCGACGACGGCCAGCGTGAGCAGGAAAAGACGCAGCCGCGCAGGGAATTTCGGGTTGATGATCGCGAGCGCACCGATCAGGAAGGCGGTGTCGGTCGAGATCACCACTCCCCAGGCGTTGGCGTTCTCTCCCGAGGAGTTGACCAGCAAGAAAATCACCGCAGGCACGACAAGGCCCGCGATCGCCGCAAGGACGGGAACGGCCGCCCTTGCCCGGTCGGTCAGCTCGCCGATCGTGAACTCCGCCATGACCTCCAGGCCGACGACGAAGAAGAAGAACGTCATCAATCCGTCGTTGATGAGATGCTTGACCGTCAGGTGGTATTCCGTGTCGCCGAAGCTGAAGCCGACGGACGTGTCCAGCAGCGCCCAGTAGGACTGCGACCAAGGCGAATTGGCCCACAGGATTGCGACGACGGTGGCCGCCAGCAGCAGGGCCGCCGCCTTGTTCTCGGTCGTGTTCGCACCCTGCGACGAGCGGCTGAACCGGGTGGGCAGCAACCGAACGATGCGCGGGAGGCCGCCTGCGCCCGAGTCCCCGGCCTCGACGCTCACGCCAGGGCGTGTTCTGCGAACACGGCGAGCAGTTCGGGTTTGTCGACTGCGCTCTCCGACACCACATCGGCAGGTTTGGCGCCCAACAGGATTCGCTTGATCGGAATCTCCAGCCGTTTACCGGTCATGGTGCGGGGAATGCCGGGCACACCCACGATGGCGTCGGGCACATGCCGTGGCGATGCGCGCTTGCGGATGGCGGCGGTGATCTTCTCCCGCAGCGCGTCGTCGAGTTCGGCGTCGTCGGCGAGGTGGACGAACAACGGCATCCAGTAGCCACCGTCGTCCTGCTCGACACCCACCACCAGACAATCCGTGACCTCGGTGAGCGATTCGACCGCGTTGTAGATCTCCGCGCTACCCATCCTGACGCCCATCCGGTTCAACGTCGCGTCCGAACGGCCATGCACCACAACGGAATCTCGATCAGTGATGGTGATCCAGTCGCCGTGACACCACACACCGGGATACTTGTCGAAGTAGGCCTTGCGATAGCGGTCGCCGTCGGGGTCGTCCCAGAAGAACACAGGCATCGACGGCATCGGCTGGGTGAGCACAAGCTCGCCGGCCTGGCCGACGACAGCGGTGTTCTCACCGGTCCACGCTTCGACGGCGGCACCAAGGCAGATGACGTTGAGCTCCCCTGCGACGATCGGGACCAGCGGGCAGCCGCCGATGAACGCGGTCACCACATCGGTGCCACCGCTCATCGACATGACCGGCAGCGGCTTGCCCACCCCCTCCTGGATCCAGCGGAAGCCGGACGCGGGCAGCGGCGAGCCGGTCGATCCGACCGTACGCAGCGCGTCGAGTCGGTACTCCTTGCCCGGATGCAGTTCCTCCTTGGCGCAGCCGATGAAATACGGTGCGCCTGCGCCGAATACGGCGACATCATGGTCGGCGACGATCTGCCACAGCCGGTCGGGCTGCGGGTAGGTCGGGCTGCCGTCGTACAGCACCACGGTCGCGCCGACGAGCAGGCCGGACACCACAAGGTTCCACATCATCCAGCTCGTGGTCGAGTACCACAGGAAGCGCTCGCCCGGTTTCAGATCGGCATGCAGGCTCAAGTACTTCAGGTGCTCGAGCACGACACCGCCGTGGCCGTGCACGATGCCCTTCGGGGCGCCGGTCGTTCCGGACGAGAACAGCACCCACAGTGGGTGGTCGAACGGCACCGGGGTGATCTCCAGCGGCGCGTCGAGGTCGAGGACCTTCGACCAGGGCGTGACGTGCTCGGCCGCGTCCACATCGCCAAGCCGAGGCACCAGCACGGTCGCCTTCAGTGTCGGCAGCTGCTCGCGGATCTGCGCGAGTTCCTTGCTGCGATCGATGCGCTTACCGCCGTACACCGATCCGTCGGAGGCCACCAGCACGGCGGGTTCCAGCTGCCCGAGCCGCGCGATCACGCCGTCGACGGCGAGATCCGGGTTGCACACCGCCCACGTGGCGCCGACGCTGGCGGCGCCCATGAACGCCGCGACCGCCTCGCCGATGTTCGGCAGGTATCCGACGACGCGGTCACCCGGCTTGACGCCGAGCCTGCGCAGGTAGTTCGCGAACGCCGCGGTCTCCTGGCGAAGCCGCGCCCACGACCATTCCGTCGCACCGTCCTCGCCGACGACGACGAGCGCGGCGTGCTTGTCGGTCTCGTGGCGGAACGCCTCCACCGCATAGTTCAGCGTGGAACCCGGAAACCACTGGGCGCCAGGCATTTCCCGGCGCGTGAGCACGGCCTCGGCGGGCGTGGTGGCACGAATGTCGAAGAAGTGCCACACCGCGTCCCAGAACCAGTCGATGTCGTCGACCGACTTGGCCTGCAGTTGGTGGTAGTCGCCGAATTCACCGCGGCCGGTTTCGGCCAGCCAGGCCATGAAGCGGGTGAGATTGGCGCGTTCGACAGTGTCTTCGTCCGGTGTCCAGCCCCCGGGTTCGGTCATGCCGGTGTTTCCTCCTCTGCGACGGCGTGCGCCGCCTCCATCAGCATCCAGCCGGACAGCTGAACCGACAGGTCCCGCTCCGGCATCGAGGACGCGTTGACGGCCCCCTCGACGAATTGGGCTTCCTGGCCGCCGCCCTTCGGCAGCTCGGCGTTGCGGTCCCAGAACGGTCCGAATAACGGCAGCCCGTCGACGGTCTGGCGGTAGTCCCACGCCGACTGCGCGGACGTCAGCACGATGTTGCGCGCAGTGGCGATGGCACCGGTGTCCTCTGCTGTCCTGTTCGGCAGCGTGGAGACGACCAGCGCCAGGTAGCGCGCCAGGATCCCGTTGAACAGTCCGCCGTCACCGCCGCCGGCGCCGTTGATGACACCGCCCGGCGCCATTTCCTTGTCGACGGCGGCGACCAACCGGTGCACCCGTTGCGCGTGGTCGTCGTCCTCGGTCCGAGCGGCGAGTTCGGTCTCCAGCCCGATGACCACGCCCTGACAGTAGGTGTACTGCGCCCGCACCATCGAGCCGGCCTTGATGCCGTCGAACACCAGGTGGGTCTCGGGGTCGATCAGTGTCTCGTCGATCCAGTCCGCCATCTGCTGAGCGCGGCGCAGCCGGTCGTCGTAACGGGCCAGAAAGATTCCCGCCGGGCCGTTGGCCGGTGCGTTGAAGAACTGGTCCTGCTTGCGCCACGGGATGCCGCCGCCGTCCTCGGGCACCCAGGCGTTGATGAACTGGTCACACAGCTTCTTGAGCGCGCCGGGTTTCTCGACGCCCGCCAGCCTGCCCGCCCGTTCGAGGGCCAGCGCCAGCCACGCCATGTCGTCGTAGTAGTTGTTGACCCAGGATCCGTTGTTGCGCAAGCGATGTGACCGGATCTGCCGCTTGATCCTCGTTTCCCGGTCAGCCTGCGGGTCGCGCAGCTGCGCGTCGACCAGGTTGTCGAGCAGGTGGGCCTGCCACCAGTAGTGCCAGGTGTCGAACAGGAGATCCTTGCGCGTGGCGGGCCAGCCGACGACTCCGAGCTGGGTGCCGGGCAGCTGCCACAACCGTTTCAGATGGCGCTTTGCGACGGCGGCTTCCGCGCTCGCCGCACGATTTGCCCAAACCTGATCCATGCTGTTGATCCTGCCCTACCAGGCCCGCGATATGTCGCCGTGTTGTCTGATCCAGGTGTGCATCGCGATGCCCGCCGCGACGGCCGCGTTGATGCTGCGGGTGGACCCGAACTGAGCGATCGAAACGGTCAGCGCGGCGCCCGCCTTCGCGTCGTCGGTGATGCCCGGCCCCTCCTGGCCGAAGATCAACAGGCAGTCGTTGGGCAGCGTGGTCTCCTCGATGCGCTGAGCGCCCGCTACGTTGTCGACCGCGACGACGGTCAGGCCGGCGTCGGCCGCGAAGGTCAGCAGCTGCGCAGTGGTGTCGTGGTGGCGGAGCCGCTGGTAGCGATCGGTCACCATGGCGCCGCGCCGGTTCCAGCGGCGCCGTCCGACGATGTGGACCGTGTCGACGGCGAAGGCGTTGGCGGTCCGCACCACGGCGCCGATGTTGGCGTCGTTGCCGAAGTTCTCGATCGCGACATGCAGGGCGTGCCTGCGCTTGTCGATGTCCGCGACGATCGCCTCTCGCGTCCAGTACCGGTAGGCGTCGACGACGTTGCGGGCGTCCCCGTCGCGCAGCAGTGTCTCGTCGTAGGTGGCGTCGTCGGGCAACGGGCCCTGCCATGGGCCGACACCGTTGCTGTCGCCCCACTCGGTCGGGCCGGGCGGCTCAGTCACCGGTGGTCCACAGTGCGGCGTGCGTGCCGACCAGTGACACCGACGCGTACAGAAGCGCGGCGTTCATGTCGCCCTGCGTGCACAGTGAGGCGCGCACCGCGACCGCGTCAAGGGAAGCGTCGGGCAACACCAGCAGTGACGCGCCGTAGATGTCACACGCGTGCGACAGTCCGGGCGCGGGCATCGTCGGAGCAGCGAGCACCATCATCGGGCCGCCGCGCTGCGCCGAGTCGTCCCGGTATCGCGCTGCGAGACCGCTGATTTCGAGGCCCAACAGCATGTAGCCCTTGCCGTTGAACGCATTCGGGTCGCCGAGTGCGGTCGGGTCGAGCTGGGCGCCGTCGGCACGGAACGCGTCGACGCTGGTCGTCTTGAGCGCCAGGCCGGTGTCGTTCTGGTTCGTCTGCGCCACGCCGACGGGATAGGCGGCGGCATAGGACACCGTGGTGTCCTTCATCCGGTCCTTCGGCGAGTACACGTACACGCCGCGCACCTGCGAGTGGTCCCGCATCGGGCCGACGCACACGGTGCCGGAAAGCCGGTTCGGCGTCTGGGCGGCTGCGGGCTGGATCCCGAGGTCGGTGACGTCGCGGCAGCCGCCGATGGCGTTGGCTTCCAGCGGATGTGCCAGCGCGCCGTACAACCCGAAGCGGATGTCCTCGGGCTTGGCGTGCGCACCGTCGGGCTTCGTCGGCGACGCGTCGACGTCGAACAGCACGTAGTCGCCGTCGAACCGGAGGTTGGACAATCCGATGTTCCAGCCGAGCACGGCCTGCTGCTGGCCCATCGCGGCCGACTGCACACCGTAGGGATGTGCGGGGCCGTCATCGCTCGAGCATGCCGACGTCAGCACGAGCACGGCCGCCGACAACGAGGCGACTAGCGCCCGCACCAGAACTCAGGTGCGGCCACGGCCCTTGGCCACCGTTTTGTTGATGCGCCGCACCAGG
>JBKPSU010000012.1:0-28738 GCA_046735135.1 Actinomycetota bacterium | reverse complement strand
CGGCGAACGTCGCACCCACGACGCTGGCGGCGTCGAACGTCGCACCGCAGGCACAGCCGCAGGCGAGGCTTGTGCAGGATCCCGCACCTACGACGACAGCGCCGCCTACCGGTTCCAACCCAGTGAGGACGTTCGTGGCCTCGCTTCCGAACCCCAATAGTGTCGCGCCGCCTGCACCGCAGGTGTTTACCCCGCCCGCACCACCGCAGGGGGAGCCGAAGATCGAGGCGACCGCGGCGACTCCCGCAGACAACAGTGGACCGAGCCTGAACGTCACCAGGGACTCAACCAAGGCCACCCCAACCGAGCGTCATGGCGGAGACTCTCCCATCTGGTTACAGAATGGCGGGGGCGTTGACAACAGCATGGGCTTCTGGAAAAAGGCCGTCGAGGGCGTTCAGAGTGGGATGGGCCTCGGCGGCGGCGACGCAGGCCGCAGCGGCCAACGCTAGTCACCACAGCGACAAATCGGGCGGGGTCCTCTACGGAGGCCGCCCGATTTACGTTCGCAGACTGACCGTTAGCCCGCCTCGCGCTTCTTGCGCTTGACGGCGACCTTTCCCCACAGCGAGAAGCCGCGGACTTTCACGTGCGGTGCGCCGGGCAGACCCGCGCCCGAGTCATCGAGGTGGTCAAACGTGCCCATCACGCCGACGCCATGCAGATCGAGGTTGATCTCGGGTGGCACAAGGATGGTCTGGCCGCCCATGATCGAGTAGGTGTGGATCTCGACCTCGGGTGAGGTGAAGTCGGCGTACCGCAGGTCGACCACTCCGCCGCCCCACAGCGTGAACGTCGTCATCCGCCTGGGGACGTTCCATCGGCCGCGGCGTTCGAATCCGCTGAGGATGGCCAGCAGCAGCGTCGACGGCGCCGGATGGCACGGGCCGCCGCGTCGGGCGGTGGTCATGGTCGTCGCCCCGGGCAGGTCGATGCTTAGCCGCGACAACTCGTCATAGGTCTTCGCCGCGTACACCTTGTTGAGCCGCGCCTCGTACTCGGTCATGGTGAGGGCGCCATGGGCGGCGGCGTCGGAGAGCAGATGCGCTGTCTGAATTCGGTCGGTGTCCAAGGCGGGTTCCGACCTGTTACGCGACGCTGGTGTGCTCATCAGTGTTGAGCCTACGACGAAGGCGCACATTCGCACACAAAAGTCATACAGTTCGCGAAAGGTACTCGGCGAAGCCGATGTTTCCGATCGGGTTGGCGGGCACCAGGTTGGCGCCGGACCTCAGACCTGCGACGATGCCGCCCGGAACGGGGAGAGCGAGCACACGTCGGCGGCTGCTGAGTGACGCGACATACATTCGCCCGAGTTCGTCGTGGTCGTACACCGCTGGGCCGCCGATGTCCGCGACGCGACCCTCGGGTCCCTTGTCGATGAGGGAGACCAGATGGCTGGCCACGTCGCTCGTGTCGATCGGCTGGAACCGTACGCCCTTGAGCGCGACGAGAACAGGTGAGAACCGCTGGACCGAGA
Source organism: Actinomycetota bacterium (assembly GCA_046735135.1). Lineage (GTDB taxonomy): Bacteria > Actinomycetota > Actinomycetes > Mycobacteriales > Mycobacteriaceae > Mycobacterium. Next base: position 27,258 of record JBKPSU010000012.1, on the reverse strand, counting down.
ACATCGTCTCGATCAGATCGTGGAACTGCGTCACCCGGATGATCGTGTGGCCGAGGCCCGATGCCGCCAACGCTTCCTCGACGCGCAACTTCGACTTGTAGTACGGCAGCGGGATGCGGTCGATGCCCACGATCGACACGTAGATGATGTTGTCGACCCCGGCGCGGCGCGCCGCCGAGATGAGATTGGTTGCGGATACGACGTCCTTGCCGCGGGTGCCCTGGGTGGCGCAGTGGATGACAGTGTCGATGCCGTCGAGTGCGGTGTCGATTCCGTTGCCGGTGAGGAGGTCGCCCTGCGCCCAATGCACACCGCTATAACCACCGTGAGACCGCCTGCTCAACGCGCGGACCTTGTACCCGGCTTCGGTGGCTTCACCGACCAGTCGATGCCCGAGCGTGCCGGTCGCGCCGGTGATCAGAACTTCACGAGCCATCGTTGAGCGAGCCTACGCGCGAAAGCGGAAAACGGGCACCTGCGCGGCGCAAAAACGAACCCTCTCCGGAAACACCTGTGGCGGTAGTTGTCGTGCAACAAGTCCTAGTCGGCAGGCGGGAAAGCCCTTTCTCCCATGAACATCACCTACGCAAGGCGCGCAGTCGAAATCCATCGGCGTGCTATCGCATTCGCGGCGCCGATGAAGCCGGTGACCCCGAACCCGAGTCCAATGGCTCCAGCGGCCGCAATTGTCTTGATCGTCATTGGCCCACCCTTGTGTGAAGTTCTCGCTGTTGTCTGCTCGTCTCAGTGCAACCCGTCGGGCGCTTCACGACACGCTTAGCTCGCTACCTCATTGTTGAACGCGACCCGGAGTGGCCGCTGCGAGTGAACATGGCCTCTGGACGTCAGAATTCGGCGACCCATTTCGGTGGGCGTTTCTGCAGAAAGGACAGCATTCCCTCGCGAGCCTCGTCCGACACGAATAGCTCGGCAGATTGCCGGGTCAGCTCTTCGGCGCGAGCGTCGAATGCATCTAGAAGTGCGGCCGTCGTCAGCTTCTTGGACGCCGCTAGGCCCTGCGGCGAACCCTTTGCGATCTCGGCGGTCAGCCCACGAACGGTCGCGTCGACGTCATCGGCAGCGACGGTGATCAGGCCGATCTCCGCCGCCACGTCGGCCCCGAACTTCTCGCCGGTCACGAAATACCTTCCCGCGGCGCGCGCAGAGATCTTCGGCAGCAGCGTCAGCGAGATGATCGACGGCGCCACCCCGATCCGCGCCTCGGTGAGCGCGAAGGTGCTGTTGCGGCCCGCGACGACGATGTCGCACGCCCCGACGAGCCCGAGGCCGCCCGCCCGGACGTGGCCGTCGATGGCGCCGATGACTGGCTGCGGCAGCTCGAGTATCGAGCGCAACACCAAAGTCAGCCGGCGCGCGTTGTCGGCGACGGTCTCGGCGGCATCGCCGCCGCTGGCCTCCGACAGATCGGCGCCCGCGCAGAACGTCCCGCCGGTGTGGCCCAGCACGACAGCGCGCACAGACGAGTCATCGGACGCATCGACCAACCCCTGCCGCAGCTGGTTCACCAGCGCCCTGGACAGCGCGTTGCGGTTGTCAGGGGAATCGAGGGTGAGCCGCGCGACGGGACCCTCGACGGAGTAGTGGACCAGAGTGCTCATCAGTAAGAGCGTGGCAGACCCAACGAGGTCTGCGCCACGAAGTTGAGCACCATCTCACGACTCACCGGCGCGATGCGCGCCAGCTTCGACGCCGTCACCGCCGCAGCGATGCCGTACTCCTTTGTCAGCCCGTTCCCGCCCAGCGACTGCACCGCCTGGTCGACCGCCCGCACCGATGCCTCCGCGGCCGCGTACTTGGCCATGTTCGCCGCCTCGGCCGCGCCGACGTCGTCGCCGAGGTCATACAGCGTCGCAGCCTTCTGCATCATCAGCTTCGCGAGCTCGACCTCGATGTGGTTCTGCGCCAACGGGTGTGACAGGCCCTGGTGCGCGCCGATCGGCGTCTTCCACACCTGGCGGGTCTTGACGTATGCGACCGCCTTGTCGATCGCCAGCCTGCCCATGCCCACCGCGCTGGCCGCGCCCATGATCCGCTCGGGGTTCAGGCCCGCGAACAGCTGGGCGATTGCGGCGTCTTCGGACCCCACAAGCGCGTCCGACGGCAGCCGCACATCATCGAGGAAGAGCTGGAACTGGTTCTCCGGGCTGACCAGTTCCATCTCGATCTTGGTCCAGCTGAAACCGGGCGTGTCGGTGGGCACGATGAACAGCGCCGGGCGCAGGTTGCCGGTTTTGGCCTCTTCGGTCCGGCCGACGACGAGCACCGCCTGCGCTTGATCGACGCCGGAGATGTACACCTTCTGGCCGTTGAGAATCCAATCGCTGCCGTCGCGGCGGGCGGTGGTGGTGATGCGGTGTGAGTTCGAGCCCGCGTCGGGCTCGGTGATCGCGAACGCCATCGTGATCGAGCCGTCGGCGATACCCGGCAGCCAGCGCTTCTTCTGCTCGTCGGTGCCGAACTTCGCGATGATCGTGCCGTTGATCGCGGGGGAGACCACCATCAACAACAGCGGGCAGCCGCCGGCCGACATCTCCTCCATCACGATCGACAGCTCGTACATGCCTGCGCCGCCGCCGCCGTACTCCTCGGGCAGGTTCACCCCGATGAAGCCGAGTTTGCCTGCCTCCTGCCACAATTCGTCGGTGTGCTGGCCGGCGCGGGCCTTCTCCAGGTAGTAGTCCTGGCCGTAGTTGGCGGCCATCGCGGCGACGGACTTTCTCAGCGCCTGGCGTTCTTCGCTCTCGACGAAGGCGTTCTCGGTCATTGCTCTCCTTCTTCTGTGTCCACGCGGGCGAGTATCGCGCCGACGTCGACCTGCTGCCCCGGTTCGACATTGAGTTCGACAAGCACACCGTCGCCGGGAGCGGTCACGGTGTGCTCCATCTTCATGGCTTCCATCCAGATCAGCGGCTGGCCCGCAGTGACCTTGTCGCCGACCGCGGCGCCGACGCGCAGCACCGAACCCGGCATCGGGGCAAGCAGTGAACCGAGCGCGACCGCGGCGTCGGGATCGGGGAAGCGAGATACCGCGACGAATTGCACTGAGCCCAAGGGCGAGTCGACGAACACGTCGTCGCCGTACCGGGCGATGTCGAACGGCCGATCGACGCCGTCGACCGACAGCACCATGGTGTCGGGTGTCGCCGACACCAGGCCGACGGCTTCATGCTCCGGCAGATCCACACCGCGGCGGCCGAAGCGATAGCGGACTTCCAACGTCTCGCCTGCGCGGTCGGTGAAGCGCTTGGTCTGAAACACCGACGACACATTGCGCCAGCCGCTAGGCGCCGCGGCGAATACCGTTGCGCTGGCGCGGTTCCGGGCGGCGTCGGACAGTGCGGCGGCCACGGCTGACAATTCGACGGCTGCGCGGTCTGCCAGCGGAGCGGCGAGCTGTGTCAGGCCGTGGGTGTCGAAGAACGCGGTGTCGGTCGCTCCGTCGAGGAAGGCCGGATGCCGCAGCACGTTGACGAGCAGGTCCCGGTTGGTCCGCACACCGTGTATGCGGGTGCGTGCCAGCGCGTCGGCCAGCACGCCCGCGGCCTGCCGGCGCGTCGGCGCGTAGCTGATGATCTTGGCCAGCATCGGGTCGTAGAACACCGACACTTCCGACCCGTCCACGATACCGGTGTCGACGCGCACACCAATACCGTCGAGCGGGCCGAATTGCGTTGTGGTGTTTGGCACTTCGAAGCGGTGTACCAGGCCCGCCTGCGGCTGCCAGTCCTTGGCCGGGTCTTCGGCGTACAACCTCGCCTCGATGGAGTAACCCCGCGCGGGCGGCGGCTCCGGGTCGAGGCGGCCGCCGTCGGCGACATGCAGTTGCAGTCCGACGAGGTCGAGCCCGGTGGTGAGCTCGGTGACCGGATGCTCGACCTGCAGTCGGGTGTTCATCTCGAGGAAGAAGAAGTCGCCGCTGTCGTCGGCCATGAACTCAACCGTGCCCGCCCCGGTATACCCGATCGCGGTGGCGGCCAGGCGTGCGGCGTCGAATAGCTTGTCGCGCATGCCGGGCGTGCGTTCGACCAGTGGCGACGGCGCCTCTTCGATGATCTTCTGATGGCGCCGCTGGATGGAGCATTCGCGTTCGCCGACGGCCCACACGGTGCCGTGCTCGTCGGCGAGTACCTGGACCTCCACGTGGTGGCCCGTCGCGAGATAGCGCTCGCAGAAGACGGTGGGATCGCCGAACGCCGACTGCGCCTCACGGCGCGCGGCCTCCACTTGTGCTGACAGGTCGGACAATTCACGTACCACTCGCATGCCGCGGCCGCCGCCGCCCGCCGAGGCCTTGATCAGCACCGGCAGTTGATCGGCGGTCACCGAGTCGGGGTCGAGTTCGTCGAGCACAGGCACGCCCGCGGCCGACATCATCTTCTTGGCCTCGATTTTGGAGCCCATCGCCGCAACTGCGGCGACCGGCGGGCCGATCCAGGTCAGGTCGGCGTCCAGCACCGCCGCGGCGAAATCGGGGTTCTCGGAGAGGAAGCCGTAGCCGGGGTGGATCGCATCGGCGCCGGCGGCGCGGGCAGCGGCGATCAACTGCTTATCGTCGAGGTAGCCGTTGCGGCCATCGAGCCGAACTCGCGCGTCGGCCTCGGCGACGTGCGGCAAGCCGGCATCGGGGTCGGTGTAGACGGCGACGGTTCCGATCCCGAGTCGACGGCAGGTGGCGAACACCCGGCGGGCGATCTCGCCGCGGTTGGCGACCAGTACTCGTGTGACCATGTTGCTCACATCCGGAAGACGCCGAAGTTAGACGTCCCCTTGATCGGGCCATTAGCGATGGCGGACAGGCACATTCCCAACACGGTTCGGGTGTCGCGCGGATCGATGACGCCGTCGTCGTAGATCATTCCGGACAGCACCATCGGCAGCGACTCGGCCTCGATCTGGCCCTCGACCGCGGCCCGCATCGCCGCATCGGCTTCCTCGTCGACCTGCTGGCCGCGAGCCTCCGTCGCCGCGCGGTTGACGATCGACAACACGCCCGCAAGCTGCGCGCCGCCCATCACCGCGGACTTGGCGCTCGGCCACGCGAACAGAAAGCGTGGGTCGTAGGCGCGCCCGCACATTCCGTAGTGCCCGGCCCCGTACGAGGCGCCGATCAGAAGCGAGATGTGCGGGACGGTCGAGTTCGACACGGCGTTGATCATCATCGAGCCGTGCTTGATCATGCCGCCCTCTTCATACTGCTTACCCACCATGTAACCGGTGGTGTTGTGCAGGAACAGAAGTGGCGTGTCCGAGCGATTGGCCAGCTGGATGAATTGAGTGGCCTTCTGCGACTCCTCGCTGAACAACACGCCGCGGTGGTTGGCGAGAATGCCGATCGGATAGCCGTACAACGTGGCCCATCCTGTGACGAGCGACGAGCCGTAGAGGGGCTTGAACTCGTCGAACTCCGAGCCGTCGACGACGCGCGCGATGACGTCGCGCGGGTTGAACGGGATCCGCAGATCCGACGGGACGATGCCGACCAGTTCGTCCGAATCGAACAATGGCTCGCTGACCGGTCTGGGCGCCGGGCCCTGCTTGCGCCAGTTGAGCCGCGCTACGATGCGGCGGCCGATCCGGATGGCGTCGAGTTCGTCGACGGCGAAGTAGTCCGCGAGACCCGAAATCCGGGCGTGCATTTCGGCGCCGCCAAGCGACTCGTCGTCGGACTCCTCGCCGGTGGCCATCTTCACCAGCGGCGGTCCGGCAAGGAACACCTTCGAGCGTTCCTTGATCATCACCACGTGGTCGGACATGCCGGGGATGTACGCACCACCGGCGGTGGAGTTACCGAACACCAACGCGATGGTCGGGATGCCGGCAGCCGACAGCCGGGTCAGGTCGCGGAAGCCCTGGCCGCCGGGTACGAAGATCAGCTTCTGGGTCGGCAGGTCGGCACCGCCCGACTCCACCAGCGAAATCACCGGGAGCCGATTCTCCATAGCAATCTGGTTGGCCCGCAACATCTTCTTCAAGGTCCACGGGTTGCTGGTGCCTCCTTTGACCGTCGGGTCATTGGCGACCAGCATGCACTCCACACCTTCGACCACTCCTATGCCGGTCACCACGCTTGCGCCGATCTGGAAATCGCTGCCGTATGCGGCGAGCGGGCTGAGCTCCAGGAACGGCGAGTCGGGGTCGATCAGCATCTCGATGCGCTCGCGCGCTGTCATCTTGCCGCGGTCGTGGTGGCGCTTGACGTACTTCTCGCCACCGCCGACGAGCGCCTTGGCGTGCTCGGCCTCGAGCTCGGCGAGCTTGGCCGTCATCGCCTCGGCGGCATCCGAGTAAGCAGAGGAGCGCGGGTCGAGCGTCGACGTCAGCGTCGTCATGACTGGTATCCCAACATCTTGGCGGCCAGAGAGGTGAGGATTTCGGTTGTCCCGCCGCCGATCCCGAGTATCCGCATATCGCGGTACTGGCGTTCGATTTCGGACTCGGCCATGTACCCCATGCCACCGAACAATTGCACCGCCTGGTTGGCGACCCACTCACCGGCCTCGACGGCGGTGTTCTTGGCGAAGCACACCTCGGTGATCAGGTTGTGCTCGCCCGCGAGTTGCCGCTCCACGATGTTGTGCGTGTAGACCCGCGCGACGTCGACCCGCCGCGCCATCTCCGACAGCGTGTTCTGCACGGACTGCCGCGAGATCAGCGGCTTACCAAAGGTTTCCCGGTTGCGGCACCATTCGACGGTGAGGTCGAGGCAGCGCTGGGCGCTGGCGTAGGCCTGCGCGGCCAGCCCCACCCGTTCGGACACGAACGCCGCGGCGATCTGGATGAACCCGGTGTTCTCGCCGCCGATCAGGTTGGCGGCGGGCACCCGGACGTCGGTGTAGGACAACTCGGCGGTGTCCGACGAGCGCCAGCCCATCTTGTCCAGCTTGCGGGTCACCTCGAATCCCGGTGTGCCCTTGTCGACGGCGATCAGCGAAACGCCAGCAGCGCCAGGGCCTCCGGTGCGGGCAGCGGTCACGACGTAGTCGGCGCGCACACCCGAGGTGATGTACGTCTTCGCACCGTTGAGGATGTAGTCGTCGCCATCGCGGATGGCTTTGGTGGTGAGATGCCCGACGTCGGACCCGCCGCCGGGCTCGGTGATGGCCAGCGATCCGATCTTCTCGCCACGTAGCGTGGGCCGCACGTAGGTGTCGATCAGCCGCTGATCGCCCGACGCGATCATGTGGGGAACCGCGATGCCGCAGGTGAACAACGACGCGAACACACCGCCAGGCGCGCCCGAGTAATGCATCTCCTCGCAGATGATCACCGCGTCGGCGCCGTCGCCGCCGCCACCGCCGACGGCTTCGGGCAGTCCCGCGCCAAGCAGGCCCGCCTCGCCGGCCTTGAGGTGCAGCTCGCGCGGCAGCATGCCGGACTGCTCCCACTCGGCGGCGTACGGCAGCACTTCGCGTTCGGCGAACGCGCGCACCGTCTTTCGCAGCGCTTCGCGTTCAGGGGTATGCCAGATACTCATTTTAGGAGGCTCTCCGGGATGTCGATGTGTCGGCTGCGCAGCCACTCGCCGAGGCCCTTGGCCTGCGGGTCGAACCGCGCCTGGTAGGCAACGCCCTCGCCGAGGATGCCCTCGATGACGAAGTTCACGGCGCGGATGTTCGGCAGCAGGTGACGGGTCACCGCGAGATCGGCTGTCTCCGGCAGCATTTCGCGCAGCTTCTCGACGGTGAGCGCGTGGGCGAGCCAGCGCCACTGGTCGGTGGTGCGCACCCAAACGCCGACGTTGGCGTTGCCGCCCTTGTCGCCGCTGCGGGCGCCCGCGATCCGGCCGAGTGGGACTCGTCGAGTGTCCTCGAACGGCAGGGGTTCGGGCAGTGCGAACGGTCCAACCGGTTCGAGTGCCTTGGTTTGAGCGGATGCGGGGATGTCGGTGCGGGTGCCGTCGGCGTGCACCGCGATGTGCGGCACCTCGGCGGACTCGACGTAGCCGGGTGTGAACACGCCGTACACCTGGCCCTCGCCCGGCGGTGCCGTTGTGGTGAAGCCCGGGTAGCTGGCCAGCGCTAATTCGACTGCAGCGGATGAGAACTGGCGTCCGACATTGGCGGGATCGGGGTCGCGGACCACGCAGTGCAGCAGCGCGCTCGCGGTCTCCTCGGTATCGGCGTTGTCGTGGTCGGTGCGGGCCAGCGTCCACTCCAGCTCGGCCGGCTTGACCGTCAGGCCCGACTCCAGCTGCCTGCGAACCAAATCGGCCTTGGCGTCGATGTCGAGCCCGGTGAGCACGAACGTCATCGCGTTGCGGAACCCGCCGATGCTGTTCAGCGACACCTTGAGCGTCGGAGGCGGCGGCTCGCCCCGCACACCGTCGATGCGCACCCGGTCGGGTCCGTCGGCCGACAGCTCGAGGCTGTCCATCCGCACCGTCACATCGGGATTCGCGTATCGCGCGCCGGTGATCTCGTAGAGCAGTTGTGCGGTGACGGTGTCGGTGCTGACCACGCCGCCGGTGCCGGCGTGCTTGGTGATGACCGACGTCCCGGTGTCGTAGATCTCGGCCAGCGGGAAGCCTGCGTACGTGAGGTCAGGGACCTCGGTGAAGAATGCGTAATTGCCGCCGGTGGCCTGCACGCCGCATTCGATGACGTGTCCGGCGGCCACCGCGCCCGCCAACTGGTCGAAGTCGTCGCGGGCCCAGTCGAAGTGCGCGGCGGCGGGCCCGACGATGACCGACGCGTCGGTGACCCGGCCGGTGACGACGACGTCGGCGCCGTGTTTGAGGCAGTCGACGATGCCCCACGCGCCGAGATAGGCGTTGGCCGCCAGCGGCGTGCCGAATCCGAGGTCGCCGGCTCGCGCGACGAGGTCGTCGCCCTCGACGTGGGCCACCTTCACGTCCAGGCCGAGCCGTTCGGCGAGCGCTCGCACCGCGTCGGCCAGACCCGCCGGGTTCAGCCCGCCCGCGTTGGCGACGATTCGCACGCCCCGATCGAGCGCGGTGCCGAGGCACTCCTCGAGCTGGATCAGGAAGGTCTTCGCGTAGCCGCGATCGGGCGACTTTGCGCGATCGCGGGCCAGGATCAGCATGGTCAGCTCGGCGAGATAGTCGCCGGTGAGGTAGTCCAGGTCGCCGCCGGTCAGCATTTCCCGCATCGCCGAGAGCCGGTCGCCGTAGAACCCCGAGCAGTTGCCGATGCGCACCGCAGAGGTTCGATTGCTCTGCCCTTCGGGCGGGCGGTCCCCCCACGCGTTCGCAGACGTCACGCGTTCTCCTCATCGATATCGATCGGCGTGCCAACCAACCGGTAGGTTAGCCGGTACCTCCGGTACGGCGTCAAGCGCACCCCAATTGCGATTTCGGCGCGATAACACGCGCTCAGCGCCGGTATTCGCGCCGAAATCACACAGTTCGGAGGCTACGCTCGGCTGAGGGGTGCGCAATGGAATGGTCCGCGACTTCGACCGGGAGAACCCCCGCCACGAGCCCGCGCCGCCGACGCAGCATCGACGGCTCGCCGGACTCCGCCGACGACGCTGAGCCCCAAAACCGCTGTTTTGGAGACTGCGCAGGTCACCGGTATCCTGATTAGCAATTGCCGACGCCGATCATTTGCGCGGCAGCACCCTCACGAGGAGAGCTAGATCAATGGCTGTGCCCAAGCGCAGGATGTCGCGCGCGAACACCCGTAGCCGTCGCGCGCAGTGGAAGGCCAAGCGCACCGAGCTTGTCGGTGTCACAGTCGCAGGCCAGCAGCACAAGGTGCCGCGCCGTCTGCTCAAGGCCGCACGGCTCGGCCTGATCGATCTCGACCGCCGTTAGCCACGGCGGGTTTTCGCCGGTGACGTTGCGGCCGGAGCCATTCCGGTGCGCCTCTCAGGTCACTCTCAGGCGATGGGTTAACACTGGTGGCCGTGCGAATTCTTGTCGTTGACGACGACCGTGCAGTTCGCGAGTCGCTCCGACGCTCGCTGTCGTTCAACGGATATTCGGTAGCTCTGGCGCAGGACGGACTCGAGGCGCTTGACCTGATTGCCAGCGATCGGCCCGATGCTTTGGTGCTCGACGTGATGATGCCGAAGCTGGACGGTCTCGAAGTCTGCCGTCAGCTCCGCAGCACCGGTGACGACTTGCCGATCCTGGTGCTGACCGCCCGCGACTCGGTGTCCGAGCGCGTCGCCGGCCTCGACGCGGGCGCCGACGACTATCTGCCAAAGCCGTTCGCGCTCGAGGAACTTCTCGCCCGCATGCGCGCGCTGTTGCGCCGCACCACCCCCGACGACGCCGCGGATTCGCCTGCGATGAAGTTCGCCGACCTGAGCCTGGACCCGGTGACCCGCGAGGTAACCCGCGGTGAACGCCAGATCAGCCTGACCCGCACCGAATTCGCGCTGCTGGAGATGCTGATCGCCAACCCCCGCCGCGTGCTCACCCGAAGCCGCATCCTCGAGGAGGTGTGGGGATTCGACTTCCCCACCTCGGGGAACGCCCTCGAGGTGTATGTCGGCTATCTGCGCCGCAAGACAGAAGCGGAGGGTGAGCCGCGGCTGATCCACACCGTGCGCGGTGTGGGTTATGTGCTGCGTGAGACACCGCCGTGACGGGTTCTTGCGCGAAGAGCCGAAGGCACTGATGGCTTCATTGCGGCCGCTTCCGTTGCGGGGCAGCTCGATCCCAGAGCCCAGCTCGCTATCCCTGCGCTGGCGGGTGATGCTGCTCGCGATGTCGATGGTCGCGATGGTCGTCGTGCTGATGGCCGTCGCCGTCTACGTCGTGGTGTCGAGGGCGCTTTATGACGACATCGACAACCAGCTGCACAGCCGGGCCCGGCTACTGATCGAAAGTGGTTCTCTGGCAGCCGATCCCGGCAAGGCAATCGAGGGCACGGCCTACTCCGACGTCAACGCGATGCTGGTGAACCCCGGGCGCTCCATCTACACGGCGAACCAGGCGGGCCAGACGCTGCCGATTGGCAAGCAGGAGAAGGACGTGATGTCCGGCCAGCTGCTGCTGTCGCTGCGCACCGCCAACCATCAACGCGTGCTGGCGGTGCATCTCAACAACGGCAGCTCGTTGTTCATCTCCAAGAGCCTGGCCCCGACGGGCAAGGTGCTCAAACGGCTGGGCACGATTTTGCTCATTGTCGGCGGACTCGGCGTGGCGATCGCCGCGTTCGCAGGTGGGATGGTGGCCCGTGCGGGCTTGAGACCGGTGGCGAGGCTCACCGAAGCGGCAGAACGGGTGGCACGCACCGATGATCTGCGTCCGATTCCAGTGGTCGGCAGCGACGAACTGGCCCGTCTCACTGAGGCTTTCAACTTGATGCTGCGAGGGTTGGCCGAGTCCCGCGAGCGCCAGGCACGCCTTGTCACCGACGCGGGTCACGAGCTGCGCACCCCGCTGACGTCCTTGCGCACCAACGTCGAACTGCTGATGGCATCGCAGGCGCCCGGCGCGCCGCGGCTGCCCGAGACCGAGATGGCCGAACTTCGCACCGACGTGATCGCCCAAATCGAGGAATTGTCAACGCTGGTGGGCGATTTGGTGGATCTTACCCGCGACGATGCAGGCGGAATCGTCCACGAGCCTGTTGATATCTCCGAGATCGTCGACCGCTCCCTGGAGCGAGTTCGCCGCCGCCGCAACGACATTCAGTTCGACGTTCACGTGATTCCGTGGCAGGTGTACGGCGACGCAGCCGGGCTGTCGCGGGCCGTGCTGAACCTGCTCGACAACGCGGCCAAATGGAGTCCGCCCAACGGGCGAGTGGGCGTGCGCATGACGCAGACCGATCAGGTGCACGCCGAGCTGGTGGTGTCCGACCACGGACCCGGCATTCCGCCGCACGAACGCCAGCTGGTCTTCGAGCGGTTCTTCCGGTCCACCGCCGCGCGGGCCTTACCGGGTTCGGGGCTGGGCCTGGCGATCGTCAAACAGGTCGTGCTGCGCCACGGCGGTGCCCTGCGGGTGGAGGAAACCGTCGGCGGAGGACAGCCGCCCGGCACCTCGATCCACGTGTTGTTGCCAGGACAGCTGATAGCCGCGACACGGCCGATGGAGGTCGTCGCACAACCCGTGATCAGCGCGGACAATCAATAGCGCGGACAATGGAACCGTCCGGAAGTCTGGGGATGCGCCGAACGTTCTCTAAGTGGATTCTCAGCCCGGCCGGGCAACTTGGGGAAGCAGTGCTTCGTTGTAGAAGTGTCAGAGTTTCCTCGAAGAACTCGTAGAAAGAGCCCGTAGCGAACATGACAAATCACCCGAGGTATTCACCGCCACCGCCCTTTCAGGGGCGTCGGCCAGGCGATGATCGCACTGCGGGATATCCCGGTCCGCACGGGCACACCGGCCATCAGCAACAGCAGCAGCCCTACGACTGGCGCTACGCCACCCAGCAGCAACAGCAGGCCTACCGCCAGCCCTATGACCCCTATCGCGGCGCGCCTCAGCAGCCCCATCAGCAAGTGCCGCCGCCGCGGCCGCCGAAGAAGAAGTCGCGAGCGGGAGCACTGACCGCAGGCGCATTGGCCATCGCCGTGGTCTCCGCAGGCATCGGCGGCGGGGTTGCCCTGGTCGCCAAGCCCGGCAGGTCAACCAACGGCGGGACGCAGATCACCGCGGCGCCCAGCGTCCCCGCTGCCAGCCTTCCCGCCGGATCCGTCGAACAGGTGGCCGCCAAGGTGGTGCCCAGCGTCGTGAAGCTGGAGACCGACATGGGCCGCGCCTCCGAAGAGGGCTCAGGGATCATCCTGTCGACCGATGGCCTGATCCTGACCAACAACCACGTCGTCGAGGCCGGCAAGGGCCAAGGCGACACAACGATCACGTTCGCTGACGGGCGCACGGCGAAGTTCACCGTCGTCGGCACCGATCCGAGCAGCGACATCGCTGTCGTGAAGGCCGACAACGTCTCCGACCTCACCCCGATCACCATCGGCTCCTCGGCCAACCTCAAGGTAGGCCAGGACGTCGTCGCGATCGGTTCGCCGCTCGGCCTGGAGGGCACCGTCACCACCGGCATCATCAGCGCGCTGAACCGGCCGGTGGCCGCGGGCGGAGACATCAAGAACCAGAACACCGTGCTCGACGCGATCCAGACCGACGCCGCGATCAACCCCGGTAACTCCGGCGGTGCGCTGGTCAACATGAACGGCGAACTGGTGGGCGTGAATTCGGCGATCGCCACGCTCGGCGGTGACTCGGCCGACGCGCAGAGCGGCTCGATCGGGCTGGGCTTCGCGATCCCGATCGATCAGGCCAAGCGAATCGCCGACGAACTCATCCAGAGCGGCAGCGCCTCGCACGCCTCGCTGGGTGTTCAGGTCGGCAACGACGCATCGAGCCATGGCGCCAAGATCGTCGAGGTGACCGCCGGAGGCGCGGCCGCCGCAGCAGGCCTGCCCAGCGGCGTCACGGTGACCAAGGTCGATGACCGGGTGATCCCGAGCGCCGACGCTCTGGTCGCCGCCGTGCGTTCGAAGGCGCCGGGCGACAAGGTCACGCTGACCTATCTCGACCCGTCTGGCAAACCCCAGACCGTGCAGGTGACTCTGGGCAAGGCCCAGCAGTGATCACCGCACCGGGCACCCCGACGTTGAGAGTGGCTGCGCCGGTGTCCGGCGCCAGATATACGGTGTCCCTCATGGAACAACCAGGGGAGTTGGTTGGCCGGGCCCTCGTCGTCGTCGTCGACGACCGAACGGCACACGGTGAAGAGGACCACAGCGGTCCACTGGTCACCGAACTGCTCAACGAGGCCGGCTTCGTCGTCGACGGTGTGGTTGTGGTGGCCGCCGACGAGGTGGAGATTCGCAACGCGTTGAACACGGCAGTCATCGGCGGCGTCGACCTCGTGGTGTCCGTCGGCGGCACCGGGGTGACGCCGCGCGATGTCACGCCCGAGGCGACTCGCGACATCTTGGATCGCGAACTGCTCGGCATCGCCGAGGCGCTTCGCGCGTCGGGTCTTGCCGCCGGGATCGTCGACGCCGGGCTGTCGCGCGGTCTCGCCGGAATCTCCGGCAGCACGCTCGTCGTCAACATCGCGGGATCGCGGTCCGCCGTACGCGACGGTATGGCGACTCTTAATCCTCTGGCCATTCAGATCATTGGTCAGCTATCCAGCTTGGAGATCTAATAACTTCCAGTCGTCGCTGGAAGGTCGGCACGTACCCGTTGGGTCCGGCCTCACTTTGGCAATGGTCGAAACTGTCTACCCAGGGTAACCAGCAAGTGGCCCCGGAGTGTGATCTTCGTCACAGTGGAGAGTGCTCGTGACCAGCACGTCGAGGCCGTCCCGAGAAGCAGTTAACAAGATTTTCGGCGACGAGCTACCGCAGAAATCGTCTGACGAGCGCGATGCCGATTCTTCCGTACCGGACGCCGAACACGATGATTGGCTGCGGGACAACATTCCGCCTCACCATGAATGACCAGTGATTTCGCAAGAAACCTAAGAAACGCCTGGTGGTGACCCGCGTCAGGCCCTGCCATCGGTGCGCATAGCTGGCAGCCCGCTGTACGACGGAATTCGTCGCGTGATACGGGCTTAAAAGGCTTGAACACCTACTCGAACGGCGTCAGCAAACTCGCGCCGGTTGTCGACAGTCGAGCCGACACATACCCCCACGCGTTGCCGCTCCGATGCCGTCCCGTTATGTTCCTCCTGTCAACGATGAGCAAAACGTAAGAAGAACATGTGGACTTTCTCATTTGTCACACGTGTGACTCTTGCGTCGTGTGAGGTATACGCATCTCGCCACGCACGGGAAACAACCTCGGTGAGCCTCCGCGGTCACCGCTGACAGAGCTAGGGAGAACATGAAGGCAATCAGTCGGGTGCTGATCGCGATGGTGATGGCCGTCGCGGCTCTTTTCGTAGGCACCGGTACCTCGCACGCAGGGCTGGACAATGAGCTGAGTCTGGTCGACGGTCAGGATCGAACGTTGACGATCCAACAGTGGGATACCTTCCTCAATGGCGTCTTCCCGCTGGACCGCAACCGACTGACCCGTGAGTGGTTCCACTCCGGGCGCGCCAAGTACAACGTCGCAGGCCCTGGCGCCGATGATTTCGCGGGCACCCTTGAGCTGGGCTACCAGATCGGCTTCCCATGGTCGCTGGGCGTTGGTATCAACTTCAGCTACACCACGCCGAACATCCTGCTCGACGACGCCAACATCAACCCGCTGAGCGCCGGCTTCAACCCGTTGGGCTCGGTCATTACGCCGAACCTGTTCCCCGGCGTCTCGATCAGCGCCGACCTGGGTAACGGCCCGGGTATCCAGGAGGTCGCGACCTTCTCGGTGGACGTCAAGGGTCCGCAGGGCGGCGTCGCGGTGTCCAACGCGCACGGAACGGTGACGGGTGCCGCCGGCGGCGTGCTCCTGCGTCCGTTCGCACGTCTCATCTCGTCGGCTGGTGACAGCGTCACCACCTACGGCGATCCTTGGGACATGCAGTAACTCCCAGCAGTCATACAAACAGCCCCCGGCCGAGATGCCGGGGGCTGTTTGTTGGTGCGGGTCAGCTCTTGTCGGCGCTGGTGGTCTCCGCGCTGTCGGGGCTGGGGCCGGTGCCGGGCAAGGTCGTCTCCTTCGGCCTGCCTGCTTCTTCGGCCAGGATGTCGCGGATCTCGGTCAGCATGCTCAACTCGGTGTCCTGGGCCTGCTCGACCTCGCCGCGTTCGCGCAGCTTCTTGTACGGCAGCACGATGACGAAGTAGATGACCGCGGCGACGATCAGGAAGTTGATCAAGGCCGACAACACCGCGTTGAAGTCCATGAACTGCTCGGGATTGCCGCCGAGCGAGACTTTCAGAATCCCGTACTCCCCGCCGCCTGCGCCGATCCGATCGACCAGTGGCTGAACCACTTTCTCGGTGAATGCGGTGACCAATCCGGTGAATGCCGCGCCGATGACCACCGCGACCGCCAGGTCGATGACGTTGCCGCGGGAGAGAAACTCCTTGAAGCCCTTGAACATACGTGGGAATCCTTCCTGCAGTCTGACAAGAGAACACCAACGTTAATCGGCTACAGGCGGTCCGCGTTCAGTGAAAGGTGAACGTCACCGTCTGCATCAGCGTGGCGCCCGCGACGTCGTTCGCGGCGTGGGCGGGCAGCGCCACCAGGACGACCCGGTCACCGCCCGCGCCGACACCCTTCTGCTTCTCCGATACGAGGACGACGATCGCGTCGGTCGCCACCACCCGCGGATCGGTGTCGTCGTCGGACGCGGCCAGCACGTCGACCACATCGCCCGGGCGGGTGAGGTCCAACAACGCCGAGTCGGCGAGGTGCAACGGCACGATGCGCGCATCAGGGCCCGCTGCCGACTGGGCCAGCCTTGGCCCGAGCAGTCTCACGTCGGTGAGCACCTCGCCGCGGCGGGCTGGACCAGCGAGCGTGGAACCAACGACCGCGTCGACGCTGGATTGCGACCCGTCGGGAACCGTTGCGGCCGTATGCTTTTCGATACGGACATCGCCTGCGGTCAATTCGACTCCCGGCGAGAGGTCACGCGCGGCGACGACGGTGTCGGCCTGGTCGCCGTGCGGATCCGAACGCAGTGCCGCGACCGCGGCCAGGACGACCAGGCCGCCCGCTGCCGCCCGGCGGGCGGCCACGGTGCGGGTCCAGTCCGGCCGGACGCCGTGGACAAGCCGGCTCAACGCCGATGGATTGAGAGATTCCCCCATGCCGCCACGCTAGGCAGCGAACCGCTCGTCGAGGCGTGCTGTCAGGCCGGGCTGTGGATAACTGCCCGGATCAGCTGGAGGCTGCCGCGGGCGCAGTCGAGGAACTCGAGCTGCTCGAGGATGAACTCGAGCTGGAGCTGTCCGACTTGGTGGAGTCGGATTTCTTCTCCGAGCTGCTGGACGACGAGGACTCAGACGAGCCCTTCGAGGAACCGTTGGACGTGCGCTTGGCGGACTCGCGGCTATCGGTGCGATAAAAGCCGCTGCCCTTGAACACCACGCCGACCTTGCCGAACAGCTTGCGCAGGCGGCCCTCACACTGGGGGCAGTCGGTCAGCGCGTCGTCGCTGAAGGCTTGCACCACGTCGAACTTGTTGTCGCACTCGGTGCACGCATAGGAATAGGTCGGCACGAAATCCTCCGTGATGGTCTATCTACTTAGCACTCTACCGTCTCAAGTGCTAGAACCGCTATGTGGGCCGCGTCATTCCCGTGTTGGTGGGCGTGTTCGTGCTCGGAATGGCCGTCGCCATCTGGTTGCACTTCCAGCGCGAGCCCGTGTCGCCATCGCCGGAGCCGCCGTCTGCCGCGTCGCAGCCTGTACGCGCGCCTGGAAACCGAGCATTCGACGCCGCACGCGCGACGCTGGCCCGGCTGCCGGTGAAGGGGTGGGACCGCAACACCGACTTCTCCCGCTACCGGTTCGGCGAGGCATGGAGCGACGACGTCAACGTCGAGTTCGGCCACAACGGCTGCAATACCCGCGACGACATCCTCCGCAGGGATTTGATCGAGTTGGTCGTGCGGCCCGGCACCTGCTTCGCGCAGAGCGGCATCCTGCACGACCGGTACACCGGCCGGACGATCGCGTTCACCCGCGGTCCCGAGACCTCCGACTCCGTCCAGGTCGACCACATGGTGTCGCTGTCAGACGCCTGGTACAAAGGCGCCCGCGAATGGGGGGACCAGCGTCGCCGCGACTTCGCCAACGATCCGCGCAACCTGCTGGCCGTCGGCGCACAAGCCAACTTCGACAAGGCTTTTCGCGATGCCACCGCGTGGCTGCCGCCCAACGCGGCCTTCCGTTGCGAGTTCGTCGCGCGGCAGATCGAGGTGAAGGCGGCATACGGGTTGTGGGTGTCCAAGACCGAGAAACGGGCGATGGACGACGTGCTGGCGCGCTGCTGAGCTACGCCAGCTCGACCAGTCCCCGTCCGGGCGTCAGCGCATGGGTCATTCGGACGTCGTGCGGCTCGGCGGGCACCTCGTCAACGAGTTCGTCGTCGCGGACGACCGCGACCAGCCGCGCCGTCGGGTCGGCCGACGGCAGTGAGCGGTCGTAGAAACCGGCGCCGCGCCCAAGCCGCACACCGGCCCGGTCGACCGCCAGCGCAGGCGCGAATACGACGACTGCCTCGGCCAGCGCGTCGGCGGGCAGCCACGGCTCGGTCGGCTCACGCAGCCCCAACCGCGCAGGGACAAGGCGGCCCGGGTGGTATTCACCCCACTGCATGGGCTGCGGAACGCCGTAGGCGTCGTCGCGAGCGACCGGAAGCAGCACCCGGCCCGCGAGCCTCAACAAGGTGTCCAACAAGGCCATTGAGCCGGGCTCGAATCGGATCGGGACGTAGGCGCAGACTGTTTGCCCGGCACCGACCACGTTGGGCAGATGTCGGCACAGCGCGTCGGCCTCGGCGTCGTGAGTGTCAGGCGTCAGCGCGCGCCGGGCCGCCAGAATCGCCCTACGCAACTCGGCCTTCGTCGGGGACGCCACCGATCAACGATGTCATGGCGCAGGAGCGGGCGACGTCGTAACCAAAGCCCGTACTGTGTGAACGATGACACGTACTCAGGTCTCGATTCCCCTGACCGCCGTCGTGCCAGCCGCCGGTTTGGGGACCCGGTTTCTGCCCGCCACGAAGACGGTGCCCAAGGAATTGCTGCCTGTAGTGGACACCCCCGGCATCGAGCTCGTCGCCGCCGAGGCCGCCGAGGGCGGCGCCGAGCGGCTGATCATCATCACCTCCGAGGGCAAGGACGGCGTCGTCGCGCACTTCGTCGAAGACCTCGTGCTCGAGGGCACGCTGGAGGCCCGCGGGAAGCAGTCGATGCTGGAGAAGGTGCGCCGCGCGCCCGCGCTGATCAAGGTCGAGTCGGTGGTGCAGGCCGAACCGCTGGGCCTCGGACACGCCGTTGGCTGCGTCGAGGAGAACCTGGGCCCGGACGAAGACGCGATCGCGGTCCTGCTGCCCGACGACCTGGTCTTGCCGACAGGCGTGCTGGAGACGATGTCGAAGGTGCGCGCGAAACGCGGCGGGTCGGTGCTCTGCGCCATCGAGGTGCCGCGGGAGGAGATCAGCGCATACGGCGTGTTCGACGTCGAGACCGTCCCAGATACCAACAACCCCAACGTGTTACGCGTCAAGGGCATGTACGAGAAGCCCAACGCCGAGGATGCGCCGTCGCTCTATGCGGCAGCCGGACGCTACGTGCTCGACCGGGCGATCTTCGACGCGCTGCGTCGCGTGCCTCGCGGAGCGGGCGGCGAGATCCAGCTGACCGACGCGATCGCGCTGTTGATCAACGAGGGCCATCCTGTGCACGTGGTGGTCCATCGCGGCGATCGACACGACCTGGGAAATCCCGGCGGCTACCTTAAGGCTGCGGTTGACTTTGCGTTGAAGCGCGACGACTACGGGCCCGAACTGCGGCGGTGGTTGGTGGAACGTCTGGGGCTGATCGACTGCTGACACGTCACGGCCCCGCGACCGAGAAAGGCGTGTTGTGCGTTCGGTGGAGGAGCAACAGGCTCGCGTAACGGCCGCTGCGGTGGCCGCCCGTCCTGTGCGGGTTGCGATCGCTGAGGCGCAGGGCTTGCTGTGCGCCGAGGAAGTGGTGACCGAGCGTCCGCTGCCCGGTTTCGACCAGGCCGCCATCGACGGGTATGCCGTGCGCAGCGTCGACGTCCTCGGGGTCAGTGGTGGCGACGACGACGGCGAAGACGGCGCCGACGGCACAGGCGACGAGCAGGTCAGCCTGCCCGTAATGGGCACGATCGAGGCGGGCACGCGCACGCCGAGCAGGCTGCAGCCGCGACAGGCTGCGCGTGTGCAGACCGGAGCGCCGATGCCCACCCTCGCCGACGCGGTGTTGCCGCTGCGGTGGACCGACGGCGGGCAGTCGCGCGTGCGGGTCCTGCGGCCGGTGCGCTCCGGCGCGTACGTGCGTCGCACCGGAGACGATGTGCAGCCGGGCGACGTGGCGGTGCGGTCCGGCACGATAATCGGCCCGGCGCAGGTCGGTCTGCTGGCTGCGGTGGGGCGGGAACGCGTGCTGGTGCATCCCCGGCCGCGGCTGGCGGTGATGTGCGTTGGCGGTGAGCTCGTTGACATTTCGCGGACACCGGGCAACGGCCAGGTCTACGACGTCAATTCGTACGCACTCGCGGCCGCGGGCCGGGACGCGGGTGCCGAGGTGAACCGCGTCGGCATCGTCGACACCGACCCCAAGGAACTCCGCGACGTCGTCGAAGGTCAGGTCAATCGCGCCGAGGTGGTCGTGATCGCCGGTGCGGTCGGCGGCGCCGCTGCGGAAAGCGTCCGCTCGGTGCTGGCCGAGCTGGGCGAGATGGAAGTGACCCGGATCGCGATGCATCCGGGTTCAGTCCAAGGGTTTGGACAGCTCGGGGCCGAGGGTGTACCGGTGTTCCTGCTGCCTGCCAACCCGGTGAGCGCGCTGGTGGTGTTCGAGGTGATGGTGCGACCGCTGATCCGGCTGTCGCTCGGCAAGCGGCAGCCGATGCGACGGGTGGTGCAGGCCCGTGCGCTGTCGCCGATCACGTCGGTGGCCGGCCGCAGGGGATATCTGCGTGGACAGCTGATGCGCGATCAGGACACCGGCGAGTATCTCGTGCAGGCGCTCGGAGGTGCGCCCGGCGCGTCGTCGCATCTACTGGCGACGCTCGCCGAAGCGAACTGTCTGGTGATGGTTCCCAGCGAGGCCGAACAGATCCGCACGGGCGAGATCGTGGATGTAGCCTTCCTGGCACAGCGCGGTTGAGCGACGAATCCGGAGCCCGTCATGAACCTGTGGCGTTCGACCTCTCCTGCCCATCCGGGGTGGCCGCTGCCGGTCGGCCCGTTGCGGGTGCCCAGCGGTGTCGTCGGGCTACGCCCGGTGCGGTTGCGCGACGCCGCACAGTGGAGCCGGATCCGGTTGGCCGACCGCGCGCATCTGGAGCCGTGGGAACCGAGTGCGGAGTTGGGATGGGATGCGCGGCATGCGATTTCGCAATGGCCGTCGGTGTGTTCGGGGCTGCGATCGGAGGCTCGCAAGGGCCGCATGCTGCCGTATGTAATCGAAATCAACGGTGAGTTCAGCGGACAATTGACCATCGGCAATGTCACACATGGCGCGCTGCGGTCGGCGTGGATCGGCTACTGGGTGGCGAGTTCGGCCACGGGCGGGGGAGTCGCGACAGCGGCGCTGGCGCTCGGCATGGACCACGCGTTCGGCCCGGTGCGGCTGCATCGGTTGGAGGCGACGGTGCGCCCGGAGAACGCGGCCAGCCGCGCCGTGCTGGCGAAGGTCGGCTTCCGCGAGGAGGGCCTGCTGCGGCGCTACCTGGACGTCGACGGCGCATGGCGCGATCACCTGTTGGTGGGCATCACGGTCGAGGAGATCGAGGGATCGATCGCCTCGGCGCTGGTGCGCGAAGGCCACGCCAGCTGGGCCTGACCTCTGGGCTCGTGGGCCTCGACTGTGCGGTTTCGGAGACAATTCGCCCCCATAGCCTCCGAAACCGCACAGTCACCACGTCTTCGGGCATCCGCGGGCGATGAGGGCCGCACCGACGCGGTTGAGGATGAGCCGCGGCGCTTCACGGACCATGCGGCTTGTCACCCGAAAGTCGTTCCAGCCGAACTCGGGTAGTTGCGTGAAGCGCTCGACGTCCCAGTGCCGCTGCCGCGGGTCGGTCCAGCGATGTGCGCCCTCGAAGTCGACGCCGACGAGATGGTCGCGCCAGCCCATATCGATGACGGCGACGAGGACGCCGTATCTGTCATGCACATGAATCTGCGTCTCCGGTCGCGAAATCCCGCCTCTACGAACAACAATCGTGTCAGCGACTCCCACGGCGATTCGGCGCCGCCGTCGACCACGTTCAGCGTTCGACGGAGCTGGGCGAGGCCGCGCACACCGGGATGCTGCGCAACGACCGACTCGATGTCGGCGACCTTGACGTCGGTGGCGTTCATCAAGGCGTCGCTTTCGCGCGTTGCACGGCCGAGAGTTCGATGCCGCGATGGGTGTGAACACCGGGATAGACCGGCAGATGGCGCCGCCGCAACTGGTGGTCCGACAACACCCCCGCCACGACGGCTTCCCGGCTTCGAAACGGCCATTGCAAGCGTCCCGCATGGCCGGATCCTGCCGACCAGATCCGACACGATCTGTGGCAAATGTGACATAAGTGACTGTTGGTGCTTGTCAGCAGCGAATTACAGGTGTGTAATTGTCTCGGCGCGCCATCGATGGATGCGCTGGTCA
This sequence comes from Actinomycetota bacterium, assembly GCA_046735135.1. Classification (GTDB taxonomy): domain Bacteria; phylum Actinomycetota; class Actinomycetes; order Mycobacteriales; family Mycobacteriaceae; genus Mycobacterium. The sequence continues at coordinate 5,031 of JBKPSU010000012.1, read as the reverse complement.
CGGACCTAGCCTGATGGGGAAAGGAGCCGGCGCTATGCCAAGCATCCCCCAATCCCTCCTATGGATATCTCTCGTCGTGCTCTGGCTCTTCGTGCTGGTTCCGATGTTGATCAGCAAGCGTGATGCCGTGCGCCGCACGAGTGATGTGGCATTGGCGACGCGGGTCCTTAACAGCGCGACCAGTTCCCGGCTGCTCAAGCGCGGTGGGCCGGCATCCGGACACCGAAGCGATCCGGACTGGCAGCCAAGCGACGACGACCTTGACGACGACATCGACGACGAATACGACGACGAATACGACGACGACTTCGAGGACGACGAGGAGGCGCCGCAGAAGGCGGTGGTCGTCGCGGAGGCCGTGATCGAAGAGCCCGAAACCGACTTTCTAGAAGTCAACGTCATCGACGAGCCCGTCGGCGCATTGCCTGTGGGCGAATCGGCGGTCGAGGACCTCGCCGAAACCGACGACCTCACACTGAATTTCGAAGAGCCAGAGGAAGAAAACGTCGACACCGCGGTATACGAGGTGGCGACCGACGAATACGAAGACGCCGAGGAGGCCACGGCCGACGAGTACGTGTACGTCGACGACTCGTCGGGAATCGAGGCGCCTGCGGAGGGCGATCTTCGGATCGCGGAATCGTTGGTGGCTGCGCGGCGGCGCCGCTACGACCCGACCAAGGCCGCGGCGATCAGTGCCCGCAAGTACAAGTTCCGCAAGCGCATGCTGGCGCTCATGACGCTGGCGTTGACGGGGTCGGCAACGGCGGCGTATTACGTGGGGCCATGGGGCTGGTATGCGTGCGGCAGCCTGGCCGGCGTGACACTGATGTACCTGGGCTATCTGCGCCGCCAGACACGTATCGAGGAGCGGGTGCGTCGGCGCCGCATGCAGCGGATGGCGCGCTCGCGGCTCGGGGTGGAGAACACCGAGGACAGAGACCTCGACCTGCTCCCGTCGCGGCTGCGCAGGCCAGGCGCTGTGGTATTAGAAATCGACGACGAGGACCCGGTCTTCGAGCACCTCGACTACGCGCCGTCGGCCAATGAGTACCACCTGCCGAGGGCGGCCGGGCAGTAATCAGGCGCTGAGTCTGCGAGTTTCTGCGCCGGCGGATTGACTGGTAGCCTGTGCTACCGACCAGGGGCTATGGCGCAGTTGGTAGCGCGACTCGTTCGCATCGAGTAGGTCAGGGGTTCGAATCCCCTTAGCTCCACCCCGTAATCCACACTTCAAGCCACATTCGCTAATTAGCTGGCGGATGTCCATCATCGTCCGTCCCTTTTCGACGGCATTTCCACCCTGAGGGTAGCGCGCGCCCGCAGACTGCGGCTACGTCGGTGGGCACTGTGTCGCAGCACCGCGGGCTCTTTTGCCCACCCGATGTACTCCATCTGACCCCCACCCGCTGTACTGACGCCACGATAAGGCGATCCTGGTCTTCGAACTCCGAATCGACCTGAGATCTGCTGTATATCTCTAGGCCAGTGGGAGCCCTGGACTTACGGACATCGCCGAACTTCTGCTGATCGACTACTGACATGGACGCTGATCTATTTGCCCTTTGGCATCAGAGTTGTTCGTGGGAGTGCGAGGTCCGATTTTCTTAGCGCCACCATGTGATGAGTCGCATTATGGGGTAAACACCCGAGTCGCGTCATCGGTTGAGGATTGCCCCGGCATCGGGCCGGAACTGTTTTGTTGGCCGGGGCCAGCAGTTGGTTTTTGCCGAGGACGGTCGCGATAGTTGGCGACGACGATGGCACCCACCGGATGAAGTCGGCCTCAGAATCGGCTCCAACGCCGCTTGTCTATCGCGTAAAGCCAGGGCAATGTCAGGAACGGCGTCATGTACCAGATGTCAAACACCCACCAGCCGGTGACGCCGAAGGCGGTGGACCCGAAGCGCTCAGGGAAGTTCACCACCATATTCACGATGTAACCCAGCCAACACATCATGTAGCCCCAGCTGGTGATGATCATCCACCGGTATCCCCACCGCTTCAGCTTGATAAAGCCGTACGCCGCCACCAACCGGGCCGGGAACAGGCCGAGGATGCAGAAGAACTCCCAGCTCTTCTCGCCGGCAGCGGCGGCCCCGCCCGCCCACAGGCTGTTGTAATCGAGGTAATAGGCGCCGTCGAACAGGCGGCCCCAACCAGTTAAACCCCATTCGACGATGCGGGCATCGTGGGCCCAGAGGTCCAACGACCACCCGACGAAGTTGGCCGCGGCGTCCACCATCGCGAACATCCCAAACAGCGTGACTGCGGCCGGACGGACGAACTCGCCGGAATTCTTCGCCCTCGCCATCTTGACGAAGCCGATGGCGATGACGACCAGTCCGATCGGGCTCAGAATGAGGCTTCCGGCCAACACCGCTCCGGTGATCAGCCAACGGTCGGCGGCCGTGACCACTGGGCCATCCTTGTCGGGAACAGCTCGGAAGGCCATCTGGCCAGTCACTGGCCCTTGCGCACTGGTTTTCTCGATGCTGCTCATAGGACCCACCCGTAACGAATCGCAACCCACGGAAGGACGGCTGAGGCGCCGACAACGATGCCGACCACACAGGAAATCGCAACGACTATCAAAAACTTGGTCAACGCGGGCACCTCCACGACGTACCAAGACGCGCCGTCGCGCAGATCGACATCGCCGTCGTCCGGTGCGACCGGGTCGTCGATGCTCGGGTTCTCCATTCGGCTCGCGGCGAAATACCAAACGAGCAGAATGATCGCGTCGATGGCTACGGCTCCGGCAAGCAATCCAAGGTCGCCCCAGAAGCCGGTGCCTCCCGGCGCCGGTAGCCGCTCAGGCAGTTCCCGGCCGTCACCAAATCCGGTGCCGTAGCCATGCACAGCCGCCGCGATATAGCACGCTGAGATGATCACCAGAAAAAACGCCACGCACACCCCAGCAAGCACATAGATGCCCCGCTTACGCTGGCGGCTAGCACGCGCATAACGCTCAGAACGCACATGGTCCGCGTGCCCGGCTCCCGGGGAATCGTTGGCGGCCCCTGGCGCCGATATGTCACGTTCTCGGTGAGTTCGGATTGACATGTTGCCGACTCCTGTCGTCGCCTCGATGTGTCCGCACAAATCGCCGCAGAGCGCCGCCTCGCCACCGAATACGCTGACCGAGAATCAGCACCCTCTAGGACCTGCCGTACCAGTCACAACTGTTTGTTACGTTACCCGCGCGATCGCGCGGTCAAACCAATTTAGACCATATATTTGGTTCGGAACCGAGAATCCATTGATATGGTCGCCCTGTGACCTGGCCATTTGTATTCAACCTCGCGGTGTAGGGAACAAACCTTTGGTATGAATGCTACCGTCAACCACCCTCGTCCATGCAGTGCTGAACGGCTGCGCCCAGATCGCGAGCTTGATCGTCGACTTCACGAGTCGGGATCGGGTTTACCAAGTCTAAGAAGGGACCCCTCATCCATGGTGGCTTATCTGAACCGGGAGCGCCGGTTGCCCGCTCTTAAGGGGGCGGCTGACCTGGCTGCCCGCGGACTGCGGATGAGCTATCGGACGATGAGCCGTGTGCCGGTCGTCGGCGCAGTGCTACGCCAGGGTGTGGCTGCGGTTGGGGAAGAATTCATCACCGGCCAAGTCGATCTTGTCGGCCGTGATTTCAGGGTGTTCGCGATGCAGATGGTGTCTTCGGTACTCGATGAAGTCGATTTGACTCCGTTGATTCGCGACCGCATCGACGTCAATCGGATCGTCGAATCGATTGATATGGACGCTGTCCTGACGCGCATCGACGTGGTGCCGGTCCTGGAACGAGTGGAGATCAACGATGTGGTCTCGCGTCTTGATCTTGAGGCTGTGGTGAGCAAGCTCGACCTCAACGCTGTCGTCGAGCGCCTGGATCTCGATGCGGTCTTGGCACGTATTGACGTAAACGCGCTCGTCGCTCGGCTCGATGTTGACTCGATCATCAATCGCATTGATGTGCTCGCGCTGGTTGCTTCGGTTCGCGAGCAGGTCAGTTTGTCAGTGCTACTTCGTAATTCACTCAGAGTCGTCTCGGACGAACGAGTCAAGCGACGAGCCGAGGTCAGCCAAGGACGCCTATGACCGACTCTGTGGACAAGCCCCCATACCTGCCGGCGAGCAAGCCGACGCCTTCGCGAACCGCTCTCCAGTGCGACGGGTGTGGACGCTGTTTGTTGCTTGTGCTGGTGTGGCATTGGTCATTGCGTCGATGATTGCGCTGAATACTGCCTTGAGTGATATCGCCTCGGCCGCATCGGCAACTCAGACGCAAATGGCTTGGGTGGTGGACAGTTACACGCTCGTTCTCGCGTGCCTACTGCCGGCGGGAGCAATCGGTGACCGCTATGGTCGGCGCCGGGCCTTGCTCGTCGGGCTGGCGGTTTTTGCGGTGGCGTCGTTTGCCCCGTTGATCTTCGACAGTCCGCCGCAGATCATTGCGGCACGAGCGGTAGCCGGTGCTGGCGCGGCGTTCGTGATGCCTGCGACGCTGTCGTTGCTAACGTCCGTCTACCCGGCGGAGGAGCGCACCAAGGCGGTCGGCATCTGGGCCGGGGTCGCAGGTTCGGGGGGCGTGGTCGGCCTGCTCGGTGCCGGGCTATTGCTGGACTTCTGGGCATGGCAATCGATCTTCTGGATGCTCGGCAGCTGCGGATTCGTACTCTTCCTGCTGGCATTGACCGTCGCCGAGTCGCGCAAAGGCAATCCTCCGCCGCTGGACTGGGCTGGCGCGGTCAGCATCGCAGCAGCGGTAGCGATATTCGTCTTCGGCATCCTGCGGGCGCCCACCGACGGATGGACGGATGCGCGCGTATACGGCTGCCTGGTTGGCGGCGCCGGGTTGGCCTTGGTGTTCGGGTTCATCGAGCTTCGGCGCCGACACCCGCTGTTGGATGTCAGACTGTTTATGAATCCCGAATTCGGCACCGGCGCAGCGGCGATCACGGTCATTTTCATGGCCACCAATGCGCTCTTCTACCTCATCGCTCAGTACATTCAGCAGGTCCTGGGGTACTC
>JBKPSU010000011.1:0-45719 GCA_046735135.1 Actinomycetota bacterium | reverse complement strand
GTGACCGTGGCGGGCACCGTCGGCTATCTGCCCCAGACGCTGCCGTTCGCCGCAGGGCGCACCGTGGCCGACGTGCTCGGCATTGCCGCGGTGCTCGATGCGCTGGATGCCCTGGCCGGCGGCGACGCCAACGACGAAGTGTTCGCCGTGATCGGCGACGACTGGGATATCGAGGAACGCACCCTCGTCCAGCTCGACCGCCTGGGTCTCGCCCACATCGAGCTCGACCGCAAGCTCGGGTCGCTGAGCGGGGGAGAAGTCATCTCGGTCGGGCTGGCGGCCGAATTGCTGAAGCGTCCCGACGTGTTGCTGCTCGACGAGCCGACGAACAACCTCGACGCCGACGCGCGCGCCAAGCTCTACGAAGCGCTCGACGATTACAAAGGTTGCCTGCTGCTTGTCAGCCACGACCGGATGCTGCTGAACCGGTGCGATCGCATCGCCGAACTGCACCGCGGTGAAATCGCTTTCTATGGAGGCAATTTCAGCCAGTACGAGGAATCGGTGCGCGAGGCGCAGCGGATCGCCGAGAACAACATCCGCAATGCCGAGCAAGAGCTCAAGCGGGAAAAGCGCCAGATGCAGCAGGCGCGCGAACGCGCGGCACGCCGGTCGAGTACCGCGGCACGCAACGTGAAAGACGCCGGGCTGCCGAAGATCATCGCAGGCGCGATGAAGCGCAGAGCCCAGGAATCCGCCGGGCGCATCGACGGCGTGAACGCCACGAGGGTCGATGACGCGAGGACCAGGCTCGATGCCGCAGAACGTGCGCTTCGTGACGACACCTCGATCGTGCTGGACATGCCGGACACTGAGGCGGCTGCTGGTCGAACTCTGTTTGCGGGCAATGGATTACGGATGAGCAGAGGTGGTCGTGTGCTGTTCGACGGCTTGGACCTCTCGGTTCGCGGCCCCGAGCGCATCGCGCTCACCGGCCCGAACGGCGCAGGTAAGTCCACATTGCTGAAGGTGGTCTCGGGCGAGCTCACACCGGACGCGGGAACGGTCCAGCGGTCGGATGGGAGAGTCGCCTATCTGTCGCAGCGCCTCGAGCTACTCGACCAGGACCGGACCGTGATCGACTGCCTTGTCGACTACGCGCCCAGTCTCTCCGAGACGCGGCGGATGCATCTGTTGGCGCAGTTCTTGTTTCGGGGCAGCAGGATTCACCTTCCGGTGTCGGCGCTGTCCGGCGGCGAACGGCTTCTGGCCACCCTCGTGTGTGTGCTGTACGCAGAGCCGGCGCCCCAACTGCTGCTGCTCGACGAGCCGACGAACAACCTCGACATCGTCAGCGTCGTGCATCTGGAGTCCGCACTGAACGCCTACCGCGGGGCGTTCATCGTCGTCAGCCACGACACCTGGTTTCTTGACGAGGTCGGCATCGACCGCTGGCTGCGGCTGCCCTGATCCCCGCGGCAGATCAGCGCGCCGCCTCAGCCTGCCTGGCGGCGTCAGCAGCAGAGCCCGTCATGCCGATTTCGGCGAATGCGGTTGATACAGAACGTAACTCGTCCGCATCGCCGGTGACGAGCGCTCGGGCGTGCCGGAGGGCAAGCTCGCCGAACACGCAGTCGACGTCGGTGCTCAGTCGGGCGATGCCGTCGGCCGAGCGGACATCGCCGAGGCGTGTCGCTTCGTGGAACGCCCGCAACGCCACAGCCGACTGACCGCCACGCTCCGCCGCCCGCGCAGCATCGCGCGCCGACGACCGCGCCCCGACGGGGTCGCGTCGCGCTGCCATCGTCCAAGCCCGCGCCAGCAGCAGCTCCGGGCCGAACAGCATCGACTTCAGCCCATGTCGAGATTCCGCGCGGGACAAGATCTTCGACGCCTCCGCGGTCTCCTGCTGCTGACCGAGCGCCTGCGCCAGCAGCATCCACGCCAGCGGACCCCACGAATACCCGGTCGGCGCAAGCGCTTCCGCGGCGCCGCGGAGCAGCTTCGCCGCATCGGCAGACTCGCCGCGTGCGATCAACACGTCGGCGACCAGGATCTCGCCGATGGCGCGGCCCGGCTGCTGCATCTGCGCGAAATCGGTCAGCTGCTGAGCCAGCTCCTGAGCGCGGTCCAGCTCGCCCGCCATCAGGAGCGCCGTCGTCTGGCCGAATCCGCTTGTGAATCGCAACAACCCGGGATGCTGCGCCTCCATCGCCCGCTCGGCGAGCGCGTCGACGTCGGCGAACCGGCCCATCCGCGCGGAGCTCAGCGCCGCCGCGGCCGCCGCCCAGCCGACGGCGGTGTCGTCGGCATCCGGAGACGAGAGCACCCGCTCCGCGATCTCCAGCGCGCGCCCGGGTCGGCCGGCATTCATCGCGAACGTCGCCGACAGCGCATCGACGGTGTTCTGCGCGACCGGTGACGTCACTCGCTTGCGGGTGGTCTGCAGGAACGCCGTCGCCCGCTCCGGCTCGGACAGCATGAAGAACTGATTCGCCGCACGGGGCAGCGCCCACGCCATCAGCTCGGTGTCCGACAGCGTCGCGGGGTCCACCGCGGCGAGCACGTCGTCAGCCTCCCTGCCGCGGCCCTGCCAGGCCAGCGCCTGCGCCAGCGTCAGCCGCGCGTCCAGATCCGGGTCGCGCTCGAGCACCGCCGCGCCGAGGCGTTCGCTCAGCGCCAGATCGCCCAGGCGCAGCGCATCGGCCGCCGCGGCCACCACATCGGCGACCGGTTGCGGGTTATCGCTGTCGAGCGCCAGGACCGCCAGCCGCAGCCGGTCGACGACATCGCGTGGGGGCTGGGCGGCGAGCCTCTCGAAGAGCGCCGTCCGACGGGCGTGCAGATCTTCCGGCGTCAGCTGATCCCGTACCGCGGCGGCAAACAGCGGATGTGCCGCGCGGACTACGTCGTCGACGACGGCGACCGCGCCCGCCTCCTCGGCTGCCCGCACTGCGTCGCCCGCCAACGCCGACAGGTCGGCCAGTCGCATCGGATCCTCGACGGCCAGATACTCCAAAGCCAGGCGCGCTTCGACGGGAAGCGATGCGATGAACTCCTGCACCGAATCGTCCAGCCGGGTCTGGTCCGACGGCGACACGGTCAGCTCGATGCGAGGAAGCAGGTTGTCGAGTTGCAGCGCCCGGATCGAATCCGGCACGCCCTCGTCGGCGTCCACGGTGACGATCAACCGCACGGCGCCGCCGACCGCCAGCTGGTACACCAGCGTCGCGGACAGGTTGTCGAGCAGATGCGCGTCGTCGACGAGCAGCAGCAGCCCGTCGGCAACCGACTCGCGCGCCGACCGCAGGACGGCGGCCGTCTTGCCGTCGTCGGGAACCTCGATGAGGCCGCGCAGCGCGGCGAACGGAATCACCTTGTCCGACACCGTGCCCGTCACCCATTCGGACGGCCCGTCCAGGCGACCGCTCGCGGCTCGCGCCGCGGCTGTCTTGCCCGAGCCCACAGGCCCGACAAGGACCGCCCCACCGCGTTCCCGCACAGCCGCCTCGAGCTGTTGAGTCGCCGGCTGCGGCGGTGCGGTACTCCAGTCGACGGGCACCCGCCGGAGTTTAGGGTGTGGGCGCCGCGGCCGGGTCGTACTCGTCTACGTTGTCGGTGTGTCCCCCGATCCCGACCGTCAATGGGCGGTCTGTGTCTACTGCGCGTCGGGCCCGAGACACCCCGAATTGCTGGACCTGGCCACCCGCGTCGGAGGCGCCATCGCCGGTCGCGGCTGGACCCTGGTGTCCGGCGGAGGAAACGTCTCGGCCATGGGCGCGTTGGCCACCGGGGCCCGCGCGGGTGGCGGCCGCACCGTCGGCGTCATCCCGAAGGCGCTCGTGCACCGCGAGCTCGCCGATGTCGACGCCGACGAGCTCGTCGTCACCGCGTCGATGCGCGAACGCAAGCAGGTCATGGAGGACCGCGCCGACGCGTTCATCGCGCTACCCGGCGGCATCGGCACGCTCGAGGAGTTCTTCGAAGCATGGACGGCAGGCTATTTGGGTATGCACGACAAGCCGGTGGTGATGCTCGACCCGTTCGGGCATTACGACGGGTTGCGTGCTTGGCTGTACGGCCTCATAGACAGCGGGTACGTCGCCCAGACCGCGCTGGACCGGCTGGTGGTGGTGGACGACATCGACGATGCGCTGGCGGCATGTGCACCGGCCTCGTGATGGCGATCACTCGAGTGGTTTTAGGGTGTCGATCAAACGACACCAGAGGGGGATCGCCGCATGACAGACGAGAAGTCGGGGACTCGTAGCAGCGTTGGGCTGCTCGACATCGCATCCCGCATGCCCGGCCTGCTGATGGACGCACCGACGATCCTGCGCGGGGTCGTCACCGGATTCGGGGCTCGGCCATCGGCCAAAACCTCCATCGGCAAGGTGTTCCAGGATCGCGCGGCCCAGTACGGGGACAAGGCGTTCCTTCGGTTCGAGGACCAGGAGATCACCTACAAGGAGGCCAACGAGACCGCCAACCGGTATGCCGCCGTGCTGGCCGCGCGCGGCGTCGGCCACGGTGACGTCGTCGGCATCATGCTGCCCAACTCGGTCGACCCGGTGCTGCTCATGCTGGCAGCGGTCAAGTGCGGCGCGATCTCGGGCATGCTCAACTACAACCAGCGCGGCGACGTCCTCAAGCACAGCCTCGGGCTGCTGGAGGCCAAGGTGCTCGTCGCCGACCCCGAGTTCGTCGACCCCATCAAGGAAAGCGGCGCCGACACAGACGGATTGGTGAGCCTCGACGAGTTCAAGGGCCTCGCCGAAACCGCGCCGACCAACAATCCGGCTACCGCTTCGGCCGTGCTCGCCAAGGACAAGGCGTTCTACATCTTCACCTCTGGTACCACGGGTATGCCCAAGGCGAGCATCATGACGCACTACCGGTGGCTGCGGGCGCTGGCCGGCTTCGGCGGCCTCGGCATGCGGTTGAACAGCAACGACACCCTGTACTGCTGCCTGCCGCTCTACCACAACAACGCCCTGACGGTCGCGCTGTCGGCAGTCCTCAACGGGGGTTCGACTATCGCGCTTGGCAAGTCGTTCTCGGCATCGAAGTTCTGGGACGACGTGATCCGCTACGACGCGACGGCATTCGTGTACATCGGCGAGGTCTGCTCCTATCTGCTCAAGCAGCCGGAGAAGGACACCGATCGCAAGCACAAGGTGCGGGTGATCGCGGGCAACGGGCTGCGCCCGGCGATCTGGGACGAGTTCACCAAGCGGTTCGGCATCGACCGGGTGTGCGAGTTCTACGCCGCCAGCGAGGGCAACACCGCATTCGTCAACGTACTGAACGTCGACAAGAGCACCGGCATCTGCCCGACGCCGGTTGCGTTCGTGGAGTACGACGAGGAATCCGGCGACCCCAAGCGCGGCGACGACGGCCGGGTCCGCAAGGTGAAGACCGGCGAGCCAGGGCTGCTTATCTCGAAGATCAGCAGCTTCCAGCCGTTCGACGGCTACACCGATAAGGAAGAAACCGAAAAGAAGTTGGTGCGCAACGCTTTTCGGGACGGCGATGTCTGGTTCAACACCGGCGATCTGATGCGCTCGCAGGGCTTCGGCCATGCGGCGTTCACCGACCGGCTCGGCGACACGTTCCGGTGGAAGGGCGAGAACGTCGCCACCACCGAGGTCGAGGCCGCGGTGTCGACCGACCCGCAGATCGAAGAGGCCACGGCGTTCGGCGTCGAGGTGCCCGACACCGGCGGCCGCGCCGGGATGGTGGCGATCCAGCTCAAAGAGGGCAAGGAGTTCGACGGCAAGGCGCTGGCCAAGGTCGCCTACGACAACCTGCCCGGCTACGCCGTTCCGCTGTTCGTGCGCGTCGTCAAGGAACTTGCGCACACGTCGACGTTCAAGAGCCAGAAAACCGACCTCCGCAAGGAGGGCTACGGCGGAAACACCGGCGAGGGTGACGAGGACGCGGGCGAGATCGAGGACCCGATCTACGTGCTCTCCGGCCGCGACGAGGGCTACGTCGAGTTCTACGACGAGTACCCCGACGAGGTGAAGGACGGCAAGAAGCCGAAGTAGCGATTTCGGCGCGCTAACCGGCGCTCAGCGCACGGTAGCGCGCCGAAATCACCGTCCGTCGCACGCCCGTAGCCTGTAGGGGTGCAGTCGACCTTCTGCGGCCGTCCCGTGGCCGGCGATCGCGCGCTGATCATGGCGATCGTGAACCGAACACCGGATTCGTTCTACGACCGCGGCGCAACCTTCACCGATTATGCGGCCAAGACCGCTGCTCACAGGGTGATCGCCGAAGGCGCCGATGTCGTGGACGTTGGCGGGGTCAAGGCCGGCCCCGGCGACGACGTCGGCGTCGACGAAGAGGTCGCGCGGGTGGTGCCGTTCATCGAATGGCTCCGCGACGCCTACCCAGACCAGTTGATCAGCGTCGACACGTGGCGCTCAGCCGTCGCGAAGCAGGCCTGCGCGGCCGGGGCGGACCTCATCAACGACACCTGGGGCGGCCACGACCCCGGGCTGGCCGAGGTCGCCGCCGAGTTCGGCGCGGGCCTGGTGTGCTCCCACACCGGCGGCGCGACGCCGCGCACCCGCCCGTTCCGGGTCAACTACGGCACCTCCGAGCGCGGCGTCGTCGACGACGTGATCGCCGAAGTCACCGCCGCGGCCGAACGTGCGGTGGCGGTCGGGGTGCCGCGAGACGCGGTGTTGATCGATCCGACCCACGATTTCGGCAAGAACACTTATCACGGTCTTAGTTTGTTGCGCCACGTAAAAGACCTTGTAAAAACTGGATGGCCGGTCCTGATGGCGCTGAGCAACAAGGACTTCGTCGGGGAAACTCTGGGTGTGGACCTGACGGAACGCTTGGAGGGCACCCTGGCGGCAACGGCGCTGGCCGCCGCGGAGGGCGCCGCGATGTTCCGGGTGCATGAAGTCGGGCCCACACGACGCGTACTCGAAATGGTCGCGTCGATCCAGGGCGTTCGTTCACCGACGCGCACGGTTAGGGGACTGGCATGACACTCACACCAGAATTGCCTGGAACGGACGTAATCACCGGGAGATGGCTGGCCGACCACAGCTTCAGCCGGCCGTCGTGGACCGTCGACGAGCTGGTGGCCGCCAAGGCCGGACGGACCATCTCGGTGGTGCTGCCCGCCCTCAACGAGGAACAGACCGTCGGTTCCGTCGTCGAGACCATCACGCCCCTGGTCGGCGGACTGGTCGACGAGCTGATCGTGCTCGACTCCGGCTCCACCGACGACACCGAGATCCGTGCCCTCGCCGCCGGTGCCCGGGTGATCAGTCGCGAGGTCGCAGTGCCCGAGGTCCCGCCGCAACCCGGCAAGGGCGAGGTGCTTTGGCGCTCGCTGGCGGTCACCACCGGCGACATCGTGGTGTTCGTCGACTCCGACCTGATCGACCCCGACCCGATGTTCGTGCCGAAGCTTCTCGGCCCGCTGCTGACCGTCGACGGTGTGCACCTGGTCAAGGGCTTCTACCGGCGTCCGCTGAAGATCAGCGGCAGCGAGGACGCCAACGGCGGCGGCCGGGTCACCGAACTCGTCGCCCGCCCGCTGCTTTCGGCCCTGCGGCCCGAGCTGAGCTACCTGATGCAGCCGCTCGGCGGCGAATACGCCGGCACCCGTGAACTGCTGACGTCGTTGCCGTTCGCGCCTGGCTACGGCGTGGAGATCGGCCTGCTCATCGACACCTACGACCGGCTCGGCCTCGACGCGATCGCACAGGTCAACCTCGGCGTGCGAGAGCACCGCAACCGGCCGCTGACCGAGCTCGCCACGATGAGCAGGCAGGTGATCGCCACCCTGCTGTCGCGCTGCGGCGTACCCGATTCGGCTGTCGGCCTGACGCAGTTCTTCGCCGACGGCGACGACTACACTCCCCGCCTCTCAGAGGTGTCGCTGGCCGATCGGCCGCCGATGATGACGCTGCGACCGCGTTAGCCCGATGGCGCGGCTCCCGCGTCGGACCGGTGAGGCAGTATCGAGGACGTGACACTGATCCTGCTGTACCTGGTGGTGCTGATCCTGGTGGCCGTCGTGCTGTTCGGTTTGGGCAGTGTGCTGTTCGGTCGCGGCGAGGTGTTGCCGCCGTTGCCCCGCGCCACGACGGCGACGGCCCTGCCCGCATCCGGCGTCACCGGCGCCGACGTCGACTCCGTCAAGTTCACCCAGACCGTGCGCGGCTACAAGACCAGCGAGGTCGACTGGGTGCTGGACCGGCTCGGCCAGGAACTCGACCTGTTGCGCGGTCAGCTGGCTGCGGTGCAGGGGACACGCGCCGACGGCGACGAGGTGCCGGAGGAACCCGCCGAAGGTGGTGCCCACGCTCTGCCCGTCGAGGGCGGAGCCGATTCGTGACGGCGGTACCGGAGGACGACGGCCGTGTCCGCTGCGGCTGGATCGACCAATCACGTCTGGCGCCAACGGATTTCGTCATGTATCGCGACTATCACGACACCGAATGGGGGCAGCCGCTGCACGACTCGACGGCCCTTTTCGAACGGGTCAGCCTCGAGGCTTTCCAAAGCGGGCTGTCGTGGCTGATCATCCTCCGCAAGCGGGAGAACTTCCGCAAGGCGTTTCACCAGTTCGACGTGGACCGCATCGCGCGCTACACCGATCGCGACGTCACCCGGCTGATGAAAGACGCCGGGATCGTGCGCAATCGCTTGAAGATCGAGGCGACGATCGCCAACGCCCGCGCGGCCGCAGACTTGGACGTCGAACTCGGCGAACTGCTCTGGTCGTTCGCGCCGCCGCGGCGGGCGCGGCCCAAGGACATGTCCCAGGTGCCTGCCGTCACCCCGGAGTCCAAGGCGATGGCCAAGGAGCTCAAGCGCCGCGGCTTCAAATTCGTCGGCCCGACGACCGCGTATGCGTTGATGCAGGCCACCGGCATGGTCGACGATCACATCGCCGCCTGCTGGGTGCCTGCGGCCGCCTGATCCGCACGTCAAAGCGATCTTGACCGGGTCTTTGCACACCAGGGGCCGCGGATAGGGAACAATAGGGTGAGTTCAGGAGCAGTTCAGTGCCGGGAGCTGTTAACGGGTGGGCACCGGCTCATGTGGAGGGAGCACTCGATGGCGGCGATGAAGCCCCGGACCGGCGACGGTCCACTGGAAGCAACCAAGGAGGGGCGCGGCATCGTGATGCGGGTACCACTGGAAGGCGGTGGCCGCTTGGTCGTCGAACTCACCCCCGATGAGGCTGCGGCCCTCGGCGACGAGCTCAAGGGCGTCACCAGCAGCTAGCTCGACACCTTCCGGTAGATCTCCAAGGTCTGCTCGGCGATGTGCGCCCAGGAGAACTCGTCGATGCAGCGCTGCCGTCCGGCCTCGCCGTACCGACGGGCCCGGTCCGGCTCGGCGACCAGGGCGTTCACCGCATCCGCCAGCCGTGTCTCGAAGAACTCAGGGTCGCGCGGGTCGTAGTGCACCAGTAGCCCGGTCTGACGGTCGGCCACCACCTCGGGAATGCCGCCGACATCCGAAGCGACCACAGCGGTCGAACAGGCCATTGCCTCGAGATTGACGATGCCCAGCGGCTCGTACACCGACGGGCACACGAAAACTGTTGCAGCCGAGAGAATTTCGCGGATCTTGCCGATCGGCAGCATCTCGCGCACCCAGAAAACGCCGGTGCGCGCCTTGGACAGCTCCTGCACCGCGGCGGTCACCTCGGCCGCGATCTCGGGTGTATCCGGCGCGCCTGCGCACAGCACCAGTTGCACATCCGGGGCGAACTTGTGTGCCGCGGCGACCAGGTGCGCGACGCCCTTCTGCCGGGTGATCCGGCCGACGAACGCGACGATCGGCCGGGCCTGATCCACGCCGAGCTCGGCCAGCACCGAGTCCTCCGACCCGGAAACGTCGACCGGATACCAGACCTTGGTGTCGATGCCGTTGCGCACGACGTGAACCCGGCTGGGGTCCAGCGCCGGATAGGTGTGCAGCACGTCGTCGCGCATGCCGGAGCTCACCGCAATCACCGCGTCGGCCGCCTCGACGGCGGTCTTTTCCACCCAGGACGAGATGCGGTAGCCGCCGCCCAGCTGCTCGGCCTTCCACGGCCGCATCGGCTCCAGCGAGTGGGCGGTCAACACGTGCGGGATGCCGTACAACAGCGCAGCCAGATGGCCGGCCAGGCCGGTGTACCAGGTGTGCGAATGCACCACGTTGGCGGTATCGGCGGCGTTGGCCATCACCAGATCGGCCGACAGTGTCGACAGCGCCGGGTTCGCGCCCTTGAGCGCCGGGTCGGGCTGGTGCACAAATGCTCCGTCGCGCGGGGCGCCCATGCAGTGCACGTCGACGTCGCAGAGGTTGCGCAACTGTGCGACGAGTTCGGTGACGTGCACACCGGCGCCGCCGTACACCTCGGGCGGATATTCACGCGTCATCATCGCCACCCGCATGCTTACGACCGTAGTGTCCGGCGCGGTCCGCCGCAGCCATGTAAGGAACGCCAATCGGGGTATTCACCAATGAGCTTGACCGACAGTCGCGCGGTTTCAAAAGTGCGAATGCCTGGTCACCATCAGTGACGGCGGATAGGTTTGAATCATGAGGGAGTTGCCACACGTCCTCGGCATCGTCCTGGCCGGTGGGGAAGGCAAGCGGCTCTATCCGCTGACGGCCGACCGAGCAAAGCCCGCAGTTCCCTTCGGCGGTGCCTACCGACTGATCGATTTCGTGCTGTCCAATCTGGTCAATGCCCGATACCTGCGCATCTGCGTTCTGACGCAATACAAATCGCATTCCCTGGACCGGCACATCTCGCAGAACTGGCGGCTGTCGGGCCTTGCCGGCGAATACATCACACCGGTTCCGGCCCAACAGCGACTCGGCCCGCGTTGGTACACCGGCTCAGCTGATGCGATCTACCAGTCGCTGAACCTCATCTACGACGAGGACCCCGACTACATCGTGGTGTTCGGTGCCGACCACGTGTACCGGATGGACCCCGAGCAGATGGTGCAGTTCCACATCGAGAGCGGGGCGGGCGCGACGGTCGCGGGCATCAGGGTGCCGCGGGCCGAGGCCACCGCGTTCGGCTGCATCGACTCCGACGAGTCCGGACGGATCCGCGAGTTCGTCGAGAAGCCGGCCGATCCGCCGGGCACGCCCGACGATCCCGAGCAGACGTTCGTGTCGATGGGCAACTACATCTTCACGACGAAGGTCCTCATCGACGCGATCCGCGCCGACGCCGACGACGACCACTCCGATCACGACATGGGCGGCGACATCATTCCCCGGCTGGTCGCCGACGGGATGGCGGCGGTTTACGACTTCAACAACAACGAGGTGGCCGGCGCGACCGAACGCGATCACGGCTACTGGCGCGACGTCGGGACGCTCGACGCGTTCTACGACGCGCACATGGACCTCGTCTCGGTGCACCCGGTGTTCAACCTCTACAACAAGCGCTGGCCGATCAGGGGCGAGTCGGAGAACCTCGCGCCTGCCAAGTTCGTCAACGGAGGCTCTGCCCAGGAGTCGGTCGTCGGCGCGGGCAGTATCATCTCGGCGGCATCGGTGCGCAACTCGGTGCTGTCGTCCAACGTCGTCGTCGATGACGGCGCGATCGTCGAGGGCAGCGTGCTCATGCCGGGTGTCCGGGTGGGCCGCGGCGCGGTGGTCAGGCACGCGATCCTGGACAAGAACGTCGTGGTGGGGCCCGGCGAGATGGTCGGCGTCGACCTGGAGAAGGACCGGGAGCGATTCGCGATCAGCGCGGGCGGCGTGGTGGCCGTCGGCAAGGGCGTCTGGATCTAGTTACCGCGAAATAGCATTCCTGGTCGTGATCTCGCGGGAATCACAGCCCTCAGTTCTCACTCGCGACCGCAGCGCGGCGGCGTCGTCGGCGTAGCAGCCCGAAAATCGCCCATGCCAGGGCCACGATCACGACGAGCATCACCACCGGGATCAGGATCGCCAGGAACACCAGCCCGATGCTGAGGCCATCCTCGATGCTGGACAGCACCGGTGCGGCGACTCCCGCGGTTGCGACGTTCGCGGCGGGGCGCACCGTCGATTTCGCCAACGACACCAGCAGCGCGACGACCACGCCGACGACGATCGGAATCCATTGGCCGGACTGCGCGAACGCGCCGGGGTCGGTGACCGCTGGTGTCTGCGCGGCGGTGCCGGAGCCGAACACGATGCCGCCTGCGGTGGGTCGGACGAACGTCTGAATGGTGTCGTTGATGCTGTCCAGCGCCGGGATCTTGTCGGCGACGATCTCGACGACGAGCAGCACCGCGACGATCGTCATCACCCAGCCGTTTTCCAGCCATGCCCAGCCGTGCGGCAGTGTGATCAGGTCGGTGAACCGGGACAGCAGGCCCAGCGCCAGCAGCGGGATGTAGGCGTTCAGTCCCGCCGCCGTCGCCAGCCCGAGGCCGGTCAATAGCTCCACATACGCATTATGAGCGCTGGTCAGTCCAGGACGGCCAAACTGAGCTCGCGCAGCCGGTCCGGGTCGGCCTCGATGTCGATCTCGGTGATCTCGTCGCCGACGACGCCGAAGCGCAGCACAAGCGACAGCCTGCCGTTGGGGGCGACGACGATGCCGACCGCGCCGTCCACGAGCGCTGGCTCGGCGAAGCGGGCATTGGCGGAGAAGGCGCGGGCATTGGCGGCCACCGCCTGCGCACCGCGAATCGTCATCGCGCTACCCGCTGCGGCGGCGTCGACGCGCAGCACCACGTCGCTGTGCAGCGCGGCGAGCAGCGACTCGAAGTCGCCGTCGCGTGCGGCGGCAAGAAACGCATCGACGAGGCGCCGCTGGTGCGCGAGAGCGGCTGTCGGGTCCGGGGTCTTGCCGCGTACGCGGCGGCGGGCGCGGGCGGCGAGCTGCGCTGCAGTGCTCTCCGAGCGGCCGACGATCGGTGCGATCTCGGCGAACGGCAGGTCGAACATGTCGTGCAACACGAACGCCAGCCGCTCGGCAGGCGTCAGCCGCTGCAGGATGACCAGCAGCGCCGCGCCGATCGAGTCGGCCAGCAGCGCCTCCTGTTCCGGGTCGACGGGCTCGCCGGCCGATGTCACGGTGCGTGGAGCAGCGGTCGCCTCGTCGAGCGGCTGCTCCGGTCGGGCACTGCGGGCCCGAAGCACATCCAGGCAGATCCGCGCGACGACCGTCGTCAGCCAGCCCCGCATGTTGCGCACGTCATCGACGTCGGCGCGGTCCATCCGCAGCCACGCCTCCTGGACGGCGTCCTCGGCCTCGGGCAGCGAGCCCAACATGCGGTAGGCGACCGAACGGAGATGCGCCCGGTGCTCCTCGAACTCATCCACCGGCGTCTCCTTTCGGTGAAGTCATGATCTTCTGCCGCGCTCCGTCATATGTATGACGAGACGAAAGGACGGACTATGACCGAGACGACGATGCGGACGCCCGCGCTGCTGCGCGCGGTGTTCGTTGTGCATGGTCTGATCACCCTCGCGGGCGCTGTCGTGTTGACGGTATTCCCGACGGCGATCCCGTCGGCGGTGGGCATCACGGTGGAGCGCAAGGAGTATCTGCTCGTCTACCTCGTCGGCGCGGCGGAATTGGCCGTCGCCGTGCTCTCGTTCGGCGCGACCCGATTGACGGACATCGCCGCATTGCGGTTGGTCGTGACGACGTTCGTCGTCCTGCACGGCGCAAGCGGCATCCTCGATCTCGTCTACATGGCCGTGACCGAGGCGAACGCCACGATCATCGTCAACACGGTCCTTCGCTTCACCGTCGTCACGGTGTTCCTCATCGTGTGGCGTGTGACCCGCAGTCACCACACGTAGGGCATCAGCCGGTAGTGCACTTTCTCCATGTATTCGGGATATCCGGCCAATTCCTGCTTCAGCAGAGCCTCTTCGTCGGTGATGCGGACGGCGAGCACCGCAAGGCCGACAACGAGGATCAGCAGCCCCCAGTACGAACCGAGCGCCAGCGGGGCGCCGATCATCAGGATGACGTTGCCGAAGTACATCGGGTGCCGGACGAAGCCGTACCACCCCGTCGACGACAGCTGTTGGCCCATCTCGACCCTGACATTGGCCGCGGCATAGCCGTTTTGGATCGTCACGAGCATCGCGATGGTGAGGCCGGCCGCGACAAGGACGAGTCCAACCACCGAAACCGCGGCGGGGACGGTCGACCATCCGAAGCGAAAGTCCGACACGCTGATCACGATCATGGCGCCCACCGACAGGAACGCGACGGCGATGACCAACTTCTGCAGAGGGCGCGTCTCGGCGCCTGGGCCGGCTTGCATGCGGCGGCGCAGGGCCTCCGGATTCTTCACCGCAAGGTAGACGCTCGGTATCAGGGTCGCGGCGGCGAACACCGCGATGAACGCCCAGCCCCGCCAGTAGTCGAAGGTGCCTGCAGGCCCGAACACCAGAAGGCCGAATATCACTAAGCCGACGACTGATGTAATTGCGGTTTGGACAGCCGTTTTCATGCTCACCACACTCCCGGTACGAGTCGATAGTGCACCTTCCCCGTGTACTCCTCGTAGCCGTCGAGGTCCTGGCGCAGCGCCTTCTCTTCGTCGGTGATTCGCGCGGCGAACACCAGTACGCCGGGGATGATCGTGAGCAGGGCCCAATACGAAGCCAGCGCAAGTGGCATGCCGACCATCATGATCAGCGCCCCGACGTACATCGGGTGACGGACGAGCCCGTACAGCCCCGTGGAAACCACCGGCTGATCCTTCTCCACGGTGATCGTCGCTGCCGCATAGTTGTTTTGGATCACCACGAGTTCAGCGATGGACAGTCCGATGACGACGAGCGCGTTACCCAGCACGACGACCGCGATCGGCACCGCCGACCAACCGAAACGATGGTCGAGGCCACCGACCACTCCCGCGGCGACCACGGCGAGGATGATGCCGATGTTGATGAGTTTCTGCACCACTCGCGTCTCCGCGAACGGTCCCGAACGTGTGCGTCGGCGCAATGCGTCTGGATATTTCACGGCCAGATAGATGGTCGGCACCATGGTGGCGACGACGAACACGGCGATGAAAACCCATGCCTGCCAATAGTCGAACGTGCCCGCGGGCCAGAACAGCATCAGTCCGAAGAAGAGGATGCTGAAAACTGTGTACGCCAACATCTGAAACGTGGTTTTCATGATTCCTTCCTCGAATTCCTAGATGGCGTCGCGGCGTCGGTAGATCACGCCTGCGACGAGGGTCAGGGCGATGGCGACGACGACGATCACGATCAGCGCGAGTGCCGAGTACTCCGACGGTGCCCTGGTCTGGCCGACGGGTGAGGCGTCGAGCAGCCACTGCGGCAACCGCAGCAGTGCGCCGAGGTACAGCGAAATGACGACGAAAGTGACTGCCAGCCAACCGATCCAAGCGAACCGCAGCGCGACTGCCAAGGCCGCGATACCGGCCATTGCCGCCATCGCGGGCACGTAGGCAAGGCCGGCGACCGTCAGCCGCCAGACGGTCGCGGGTTCACCGATCGTGATCGCAGCACCGATGCCGTTGCCGAGGCCGGCGAAGAACATCAGCACTGCCGCCCCGACGATCGCGGCGGCCACCGCGGTCAGCAGCCAGCGCCAGCGCGATACGGCTCCGGCAAGCACGGCCTCGCCGAGCCCGGATTCCTCGTCGCTCCACAGCCGCAGCACCGCGCCGACGACATAAGCGGTCGCCGCGGCGGCGAGGAACTGTGTCAGCGTCGTGTACACGCTGTCGATTCCGCCGTGGGCGAGCACGCGCCGAAGCAGTTCGTTGTCCTTCGCCGCGTCCAGCAGTGACTTCGTCATCGATCCGAATGCCAAGCCCGCCAGGAACAGTCCGACGGTCCACCCGATCGTCTGACCGCGCTGCAGGGTGACGTGCAGGCCGAAGACGCTTCTGATCGGATGTGCGTTGGGCCGCTCTCCGGTGGAAGGAAGGACCCCGTCGTCGTACTGGCGTCTGCTCTCCAGGGCGGCAGCCAGCGCCATCAGGGCGACGGCGAGGACGACCAAAAGGGCAAACGGCCACCACCGCAGATCGACGAACGCGCGCATCTGCTGGGGCCACGCGATGGGGGAGAACCAGGACAATGCACTGCCGGAGTTGTTGATGACATCGCCGATTCCACGCACGAAAACCGCCAACGCCAGCACAGCCATCGCAGCACCTGTCGCAGCCCGGGCCTGCCGCCACAGCTGGGCGGTGACCGCTGCGACGGCGCCGAAAACCATGGCGGCTCCGGTGATGCCGAGGCACATCGCGGCGGTGTTCACGACGTCGAACCCGGTGGCAGACATCGCCAGGGTCATCGTCACCGCCAGCACGGCGTTCACCCCGCCGACCACGATAAGGGCGGCATACGTCCTGGCGTATCGGCCGACCACCGACGACAGTACCAATTCCGCTGCGCCGCTTTCCTCCTCGGCGCGGGTATGCCGAATCACCGTGAGAATCGACAGAATCGAGCTGGCGATGATCAGGGTCAGCATCAGCTCGTTCGCCATCATAACGCCGAGGTCGGTCTCGTTGACGCCGAACATCGGCCCGCCGAGGATCATCCCCGCAGGCGTCTTCAACAGGTTCACCCGAGCTTGTCGGGCTGCTTCGTCGGGATAGGCGAGCTTCACGGCGTTCGGCGCGTACACCATCATCAGCGTCAGTGCCGCGATCCACACGCTGAGCCGGATGCGGTCGCGGCGCAATGCCAACCGGATCAGGCTGCCGACGCCGGTGAGCGGCGAAGCCATCGACATCGCTTCGTGGCGGCCGACGTTCGTGAGCGTCGCGGTGGTCATCGGTCAGTCCCCTGGTACTCGCGTAGGAACAGATCCTCGAGAGATGCGGGTATGACCGTCAGGTCGATGATGCCGAGCCGGGTGAGTTCACCCATGACGCGGTCCAGTTCGTTGCGGTCTACCGAGAACACGTAATGGCCATCCCTGACGGAGAAGTCGTGCACGAAGGGTGTGCGCTCGAGCTGTTGGCCGTCGTGACGGGTGCGCACCGTGACCGTGGTGCGCATCAGGTGCCGCAACTCGGCGAGCGTCCCCGATTTCACCGCGCGGCCGGATCGGATGATCGTCACGTTGTCGCACAGTTCCTCGACCTCGGCGAGGATGTGACTGGACAGCAGCACCGCCGCGCCGTGGCCGGCCACCTCGTCGACGCATTTCTGAAAAGCCTTCTCCATCAGCGGATCAAGGCCCGATGTGGGCTCGTCGAGAATGTAGAGCTCGGCGTTGGTGGAGAACGCCGCGACGATGGCCACCTTCTGGCGGTTGCCCTTGGAATAGGTGCGCGCCTTCTTGTGCGGATCGAGTTCGAACCGCTCGAACAGCTCGTCGCGGCGCCGAGTGTCGACGGAGCCGTTGCGCAGCCGCGCCAAGAAGTCGATGGCCTGCTGGCCGGTGAGGTTGGGCCACAACGTCACGTCGCCGGGCACGTAGGCGATGCGGCGGTGCAGGGCGACCGCGTCGCGCCACGGATCGCCGCCGAGCAGCCGCACTGAGCCCGCGTCGGCACGCAGCAGACCGAGCAGCACGCGAATTGTGGTTGACTTGCCAGCACCATTCGGCCCGAGAAAGCCGGTGATGTTGCCGGGGGCAACAGTCAAGTCGAGTCCGTCCAACGCCTGGGTTCGGCCGAAAGACTTGACGAGGCCGTGGATTTCGACAGCGGGCGCAGAGGTGTTGCCGGTGTTAGCCCGCTGCATTGACGTCGCCGTCATCGTGATCTCCTTCAGGTGGGTTACTGAACGAAATGCCTTGTTCGCGTTGCGCGAGGAACGTCTCGTACATGGCCGAGTCGATGAGCAGGCCGTTGGTGTAGAGCTCCAGTGCGGGCAGCATCATGTCCTCGGCGTAGTCGCGCAGCACCGCGCGCAGATCGGTCGGGTTGTCGTGCATCTGCAGGTACAGCAGCAGGCCGCCGCCGTTGTTGATGCCGAGGAACTTTGCCCTCGCCCGTGGGTCGCGGCTGGGTTTGAGGGTGCCCGCCCGGACGCCCTCTTCGAGGTACTGCTCGGCGTTGTCGACCATCTGCTGCCAGAACGCCTTCGCCAGATCGCTGCCCGACTGCATGCTTCGCACCAGGTAGGCCGTCATCGGCGCGTACGAATCGATTTCGGCCATCGCTTTGAGCCAGCTCGCCGGGTCTGCGGCGGTGGTCAGCGACTCGCTCTTGGCCTGGCGAATCTCCTCAGCGATGTAGTCGTCGCAGGCCTTCAGCAGGCCTTCCTTGGATCCGAAGTGGTGGATGACAAGCCCGGCGCTGACGCCCGCGGCCTGGGCGATGGCCCGCAGCCCGACGCTGAAGCCGTGCTTTCCCACCTGGTCGATCGCGGCATCGCGGATCCGGGCGACGGCCGTGAGATCGTCTGCTGAACGCATGTTTAGTAGGCTAAACGCGCGTTCAGTGCGAAGTCAAGGAGAAGCGCCGTCAGGAATCCGTAAAGATCGACTTTTCAGCGGGGAGGTGGCTCCCATTTCGCGGGGAGGGGCTCCCATTTCGCGGGGAGGTGGCTCCCATTTCGCGGGGAGTTTCGCGGGGAAGGTGGCTAGTCCTGGTCGTCGGGGGTGGCCCAGTCGCGGGCCGCCGCCAGCAAGCCGTCGCCCAAGGGCACCAGCACGGGTGTCAGCCGCTCGTCCTCGGCGATCAGCCGGGCGGCCTCACGGACCGCGGTCACCTCGGCGTCGCGGGCCTTTGCGTCGCCGGCGCGCCCGCCCAGCGCCGCCCGATGCACGACGATCACGCCGCCAGGCCGCAGCAGACGCACTCCTTCAGTGACGAAGTCGGGCTGGTCGGCCGGATCGGCGTCGATGAAGACCAGGTCGTAGGACCCGTCGGCGAGGCGGGTGAGCACCTCCTGGGCGCGCCCGCCGATCAGTCTGGTCCGCGACGGACCGATACCCGCCTCGGAGAACGCCTGCTTGGCCAGTCGCTGGTGTTCGGGCTCTACGTCGATCGTCGTCAGCACGCCGTCCGCACGCATCCCGGACAGCAGCCACAGTCCGCTGACGCCCGCGCCGGTGCCGACCTCGACGACCGCCTTCGCGCCGCTCAGCTTGGCCAGGACGCTGAGCAGGGCCCCGACCGCAGGGGTGACCGCGCCTGCGCCGGTCTCCACGGCGCGGTCGCGCGCTGCGGCCACGATCGCGTCCTCGGAGATCGACTGTTCGGCGTGGCTGACGATCGAATCGGCACGGCTGGGTTGCGGCTGGCTCGCCGGGTCATCGGCCATGCCCGCAGCGTAGAGCGGCGCCGATTCGGCCACCACCGCGACACGCCCGTGCCGCGACCGCCAAATAACATCACAGGCGAACGGTTTGCACTGGTGGGAAGTGGGCGAACTGGGTAACAGTACGGTTTCTTAGCGAAAGCACAGTTACCTCATATGCCAACCACACCACGGTGGGAAAAGGTAAGCGGCATGGAACACGGCGGACGCTGGCGCTCTGGGAATAAGCATGTCGATCGTCGTGTTGCCGCCGATGTCGCGTTGCCGATAAGCGGTGAACGCTGTGATCTGGAGGATCCGACGACTACTTCGACCACTGCCCAATTCGCGCCCGTCTCGATGTCGCATCTGGAGCGCTACACCGACGGGGAATGGGTTGAGCCTTCCGAGGAGCCGCAAGGCACCGCGGTTTTCGATGCCACCGGCGACCACGCCAACATGCCGTCATGGGATGAGCTCGTCCGTCAGCACGCCGACCGGGTGTACCGCCTGGCCTACCGGCTGTCCGGCAATCAGCATGATGCCGAGGATCTGACCCAGGAGACGTTCATCCGTGTCTTCCGGTCCGTGCAGAACTACCAGCCAGGAACCTTCGAGGGCTGGTTGCACCGCATCACCACGAACCTGTTCCTGGACATGGTCCGCAGGCGCGGCCGCATCCGCATGGAGGCGCTGCCCGAGGACTACGACCGGGTGCCCGCAGACGAGCCCAACCCCGAGCAGATCTACCACGACTCGCGGCTGGGCCCTGACCTGCAGGCCGCGCTCGACTCGCTGCCGCCGGAGTTCCGCGCCGCCGTGGTCCTTTGCGACATCGAAGGCCTGTCCTACGAGGAGATCGGCGCGACGCTCGGCGTGAAGCTGGGCACGGTTCGCAGCCGCATCCACCGCGGTCGGCAAGCCTTGCGGGACTTTCTGGCCAGCCATTCCGGCGACACGGCCCTATCAGCCTGACCATTCACGGGTGTCGGGGACCGCGTCCCGCGCTACATTTCAAGTAGGAACTGTCTATCGCAAGGCGAATAGGCCGAGAGGAGCGGGGTGATGGTCGACCCGGGGCATGTGTTTCGCCGCGCGTTCTCCTGGCTGCCCGCCCAGTTCGCCGCGCAGAGCGATGCGCCGGTAGGGCCGCGTCAGTTCGGATCGACCGAGCATCTGTCGACCGAGGCGGTCGCCGCCTTCGTCGACGGTGAGCTGCGGATGACCGCGCACCTGCGCGCCGCACACCACCTCTCGCTGTGTCCGCAGTGCGCGGTCGAAGTCGACGCCCAGCGCCAGGCCCGCGCCGCGCTTCGGGATTCCTGTCCCATCGCCATTCCCACTTCGCTACTTGGCCTGCTTTCGCAGATTCCGCAGGACACCTCGCAGGTCGAACCCGGTAATGATGACCAGACCCACTTTGCTGATGGCACGATCCGCGGCCGGCGCAAGCGCCGGTAGGCTGGAATCCAAATCAACCAGCTACGCACGCCGGCGAATAGCGGCGACGACATAGGACGAAATAGAGAGTGATACCTCCGGTGACCAAGCAGGGCCAGACTGAAGGTAGCCAGCGGGTGGAACCGCGCCCCGTCTCGCGGCCCCCAGTTGATCCGTCCACTACTCGCGCGTTCGGCAGGCCCGACGGCGTCAACGGCTCCTTCGTCGGCGCGGACGGTCACCCCGAGCAGGGCGAGTTCACCCCGACGGATCAGCCGCCCGACCCCGTGCTGGAGCAGGCTTTCGGCAGGCCCAACGGCAGCGGTGACTCGCTGCAACGGCATCCCGCAGACATCGGGGCGCTGGACGCCGAACGCGAGCGTGAGCAGCCCGAGGAGCCCGACGATCCGTGGCGCGATCCTCAAGCGGCGGCCGCGCTCGGCACCCCGGCCATGCCGAGGCCCGCGCCTGTGCGCGCCGCCGACAACGTCGGCAAGCTCGGAGTCCGCGACGTACTCTTCGGCGGCCGGGTGTCCTATGTGGCGCTCGCGGTGCTGGCGATCATCGCGCTGGTGATCGGCTTCGCGGGCGGCTGGGTAGGCCGCAAGACCGCGGAGGTGGTCGAGGCGTTCACCACGTCGAAGTTGACGCTGTCCACCGACACCAACTCCGAGCAACCCGAGGGGCGCTTCGCGAAAGTCGCTGCCTCCGTGGCTGATTCGGTGGTCACGATCGAAGCCGTCGGCGATAACGAGGGCGCGCAGGGCTCAGGCGTCGTCATCGACGGCCGCGGCTATATCGTGACGAACAACCACGTGATCTCAGAGGCGGCCACCAACCCAAGCCAGTACAAGTTGTCGGTGGTGTTCAACGACGGCAAAGAGGTGCCCGCCAACCTTGTCGGCCGTGACCCGAAGACCGACCTGGCCGTGCTGAAGGTCGACAACGTGGACAACCTCACGGTGGCTCGGCTCGGCGACTCCGACAAGCTGCACGTCGGTGACGAGGTGATCGCTGCGGGCGCACCGCTCGGCCTGCGCAGCACCGTCACCCAGGGAATCATCAGCGCGCTGCACCGACCCGTACCGCTGTCGGGCGACGGCTCGGACACCGACACCGTGATCGACGGTGTGCAGACCGACGCGGCCATCAACCACGGCAACTCCGGTGGCCCGCTGATCAACATGAACTCCGACGTCATCGGCATCAATACCGCCGGGAAGTCGTTGTCGGACAGCGCCAGTGGGCTCGGGTTCGCGATCCCGGTCAACGAGGTGAAGAACACCGTCGACGCGCTCATCAAGGACGGCAAGATCGCCCATCCGACGCTGGGTCTGACCGCCCGGTCGGTGAGCAATGACCTCGCGTCGGGTGCACAGGTGGCCAACGTCAAGGCAGGCGGCCCCGCGGAGAAGGGCGGCATCCTGGAGAACGACGTGGTGGTCAAGGTCGGTAACCGCACGGTGGCCGACGCCGACGAGTTCGTTGTTGCGGTGCGGCAGTTGAAGATTGGACAGGACGCGCCGATCGAGGTGGTCCGCGACGGCCGTCACGTGACGCTCACCGTCAACCCCGGATCCGACAACAGCACATAATGTTCGCCAACGTTGGCTGGGGCGAGATGCTGGTCCTGGTGATCGCCGGACTGGTGATCCTGGGCCCGGAGCGGTTGCCCGGCGCCATCCGCTGGACCTCCGATGCGTTGCGGCAGGCGCGCGACTACATCAGCGGCGCCACCAGTCAACTGCGTGAGGATCTCGGCCCGGAGTTCGAGGACCTTCGCGAGCCGCTGAGTGAGCTGCAGAAACTGCGCGGCATGACACCGCGGGCGGCTCTGACGAAACACCTTCTCGACGGCGACGATTCGATTTTCACCGGCAAGTTCGACGAGGCCGAAAAGACGCCCACCCAGCCGTCCCCCGTCGACGCGACACCGCCGACGCCGACGCCGCCGAAGCCCGCCCCGCAGCCGGGGGTTACGCCGTTCGACAGCGACGCCACCTAGGCCGTGATCCGCTGGCGCGCGGCGCGTTCGCTGTGTGAGACCGCCCAATAGCGCAGGCCCACCGCCCATCCGAGCCACGCGACCAGCACGACGAGGTTGGCGGGTATCGACCGTGGGTCTTGGAATGCGGTGACTGTCATTGCTATTACGACCAGCACGGCCAACGCCAGCCAGAGCCAGTAGACGGTGCGCGCGATGTGCGCGCGAATCCCGTTGAACCGGTATGCCAGCAAGACGTCGCGGAGCGTCATTCGATGCGGCGGCGCACCCTCGGGCTGTGATTCCTCGACACGCAGCGACCAGAAACGGAACGCCATCGCGATGAGCGTGTAGAGGACGATGCCGAGGAGGTCCTGGTAAATCAGCCCGCCGGAGAAGTAGTTGGGGACACCGAGCGTGTCCGCTCTGCCGAAGGCAGAGCCCAGCGCGCCGGAGATCTGGAACACCGTCACGCCGAGGAAGAAGTAGTAGAAGCCGCGGAGAACTCGTGCGCCGCGGCGGTGCATCGGGTAGGCGAGAAGCAACCGGCGAAGGGTGATGGACCGCTTCTCTTCCGATGGCGGCGGCGGTTTCGACTCGGTGACGAGAGCGGAGGCTTCTTCGAGCCAGGCATTCGCCCGGGCCGCCGCGCTCTGCTCCTCATCGGGTGTGATCAGCTTCCTGGCGGTGTACCAGTCGGAGGCGAATTCGACCTGCCTGGTGGCGTCTTCGAACGAGAGCTTGCGTCGTCCGGCGCGTGTCCGGCGTTCGCGCCAGTCTCCGACCACCAGCGCGACGATCCCGATTCCGGCGGTGAGGATCGGGGTCGCCACCGTCAGGGCAATGCGGATGATCTGCTCGGTATCCACCGCGAAACTGTATTCCAGCGCGGGGAGTTCGCGGAGAAACCTGGAGAATCCAGTCTCGCGCCGACGGGCTCAGCGCCCGGCGGGATCCAGACCAAGCGACATACCGGCCAGCCCGCGCTTGCGGGTCGACAACTTGTCGGCGATCCCGCGTAATTCCTTGCCCGCGACCGAATCCGGCGCGCTGAGCACCAGCGGGACGCCCGAGTCGCCCGCGGCGACGAGCGCGGGATCCAGCGGCACCTGCCCGAGCAGCGGCACGTCCGCGCCGACGGCTCTCGTCAGCCGGTCGGCAACCTGGCGGCCGCCGCCCTCGCCGAAGATCTGCATCGTCGTCCCGTCCGGCAGCAGCAGCCCGGCCATGTTCTCGACAACGCCGACGATGCGCTGGCGGGTCTGCAGTGCGATCGCACCCGCCCGCTCGGCGACCTCGGCCGCGGCCACCTGCGGCGTCGTCACGACGAGGATCTCCGCGCCGGGAATCAACTGGGCGACGGAGATCGCGACGTCCCCGGTTCCGGGCGGCAGATCGAGCAGCAGCACGTCGAGGTCGCCCCAGTACACGTCGGCCAAGAACTGCTGCAGCGCCCGGTGCAGCATCGGCCCGCGCCACACCACAGGCGTATTGCCCTGGGTGAACTGGGCGATCGAGATCACCCGCACGTCGTGGGCGATCGGCGGAAGGATCATCGACTCGACCTGGGTGGGCCGGTCGGTGGTGCCCATCATCCGCGGAACCGAATGCCCGTAGATGTCGGCGTCGAGCACACCAACCGACAGCCCGCGCGACGCCATCGCCGCGGCGAGGTTGACCGTCACGCTGGACTTGCCGACGCCGCCCTTACCCGAGGCCACCGCATACACCCGCGTCAGCGAGCCGGGCTGGGCGAACGGGATGACGGGTTCGCGTGCGTCGCCGCGCAGCTGCTTGCGCAGCTCGGTGCGCTGCTCGTCGTTCATGACATCGAGGCTGACCTTGACCGCGCCGGTGCCCGGCACGTCGGCCACGGCGGCCGCGACGCGATCGGAGATCTCGGCCTTTTTCGGGCACGCGTCGGTGGTCAGGTACACCTCGACGTGGACGCCGCGGTCGGCATCCACCGTGACGCTCTTGACCATGCCGAGCTCGGTGATCGGCCTGCGCAGCTCGGGGTCGATCACCTTGGACAGGCCGGCGCGAATCGCGGATTCCAGCTCATTGGGATGTTCTGACATCACCGCCGAGTGTAGGCGGCGTGCATCGGCCTGCCTGCGGCGAGATGCGGGTCAGGCGGGCGGGCCCGGCGTGGGCCCCGCACCCTGAGGCCCGAGCAGCGGTGGTGCCGACTCCTGCGGCACACCGCTTGGCGGCGGCGCGAGTGCTGGTGGCGCGAGTGCTGGCGGCGCGATTCCGGGTGGCGTGAGTGCTGGCGGCGCGAGCCCGGGTGGCGCGAGTGCTGGCGGCGCGATTCCGGGTGGCGTGAGCGCAGGTGGCGCGATTCCGGGTGGCGTGAGTGCAGATGGCGCGAGTCCCGGTGGCGCGAGTTCGGGCGGTCCGGCGGGCGGGGGCACGATGCCCGGCGGCAGCGCCTCGGGGGGCAGCTGCGGCTGCACCGCGGGCGGCGGGTTGGTGCCGAGGCAGAACACCGCGCAGTTCTGCTGCGGCGGCTGCATACCCGGCGGCAGACCCTCGGCGGGTCCAGGTTGCATCGGTCCCGGCATCGTCGCATCCGGCGGCGGGCCGGGCAGCGGTCCGAACATCTGGCTGGCCACATCGGTGCGGCCCATGTTGACCAGCGGCACCATCGCCAACGGATCGTCGGCGGGCAGCCCGAGCGCGTTCATCGGCAAGCCGGGTCCGAGGCCGTGGTAATTGTCCAGGTGCGCATCGGCCAATGGCGGTACCGGACCGGTGATCGGGGGAAGGTCGACGGGCACCACGCCGGTCGCGTAAGCAGCCGCCCAGCCCAGCACGTTTTGGGCGTAGGCGACCGAATTGTTGTAGCGCAGGATCGCGGTCATCACCTGTGACTGGTCCCGCAGGTTCAGGCCGCCGCTGCACAGGTAGCGCGCCGCGGCCAGGCTCGCGTCGAACACGTTTTGCACGTCAGCCTTGCCGTCGCCGTTGCCGTCGGACGCGTACCGCGACCACGTGCCCGGCAGGAACTGCATCGGCCCCATCGCGCGGGCGTAGGTGACCCGGCTGGAGTTGCGGCTCAGCTCGATGACCTCGTTGCCGGCGAGCGTGCCGTCCAGCGCAGGCCCGTAGATGGGCCGCACCGCCGCGCCGGACGCGTCCGTTGCCCCGCCGTTGGCATGCATCGACTCGATGCGCCCGATCCCAGCCAGCAGGTTCCAGCTGATGCCGCAGCCGGGGAACGCCGACGCCATCATGCGCTCGGCGTTCTGGTAGGCGTTCAGCGCGATCATGGGAATACGAAGTGTCCCAGGCGAGCTGACGACTACCGCTGGCGGCGGTCCGGAGATGTTCGCGGTAGAGGCGATGTGGAAGGGCGTCGGGTTCTTGGTGACCGCGACGATCGAGGTGCCGTTGTGATCGGGCGAGGAGGCGACGGCGGCCAGCGGCGTCACCGCCGCATCGCGGATGGGCGTCGGCGACGGCGGCGACGCGCTGACGGCTCCGGCGAAGACGAGGGGGGTGATGGCCACGATGCCGAACGCGGGCGTGCGCATGACCTGCGCTGCCCGACGCCGCACTGCCTCGAGGGCGGCTCCTCCCCCTATGTGCACTCAACCGTCCTAGATCCGCGGTGGCTTGTGAACCAAGTCACCATACCTAGTCGAATGCGGCTGCGTTACAGCAATGCCTGACCCGGTCTAACCGAGCTTTTTGCTGCGACGGTCGGCAGAGTGCGATTTACCCTCGCCGTCGCTGCTGTCAGATGGCGCCGGCTGAAGGTCGTTGAGTAGGTCCCTTAGCTCCTCGAGCTCGCGGCGAAGGTAGTCACGGGTGGCGACCTCGCCGACGGCCAGCCGCAGCGCCGCCAGCTCACGGGCCAGGTATTCGGTATCTGCCTTGGTCTGTTCGGCGCGCCGCCGGTCCTCTTCCAGCGACACCCGGTCGCGGTTCTCCTGGCGGTTCTGGGCCAGCAGGATCAGTGGTGCGGCGTAGGCGGCCTGGGTGGAAAAGGCCAGGTTGAGCAAGATGAACGGGTACGGATCCCAGCGCAGGCTCACCGCGAACAGGTTCAGCGCGATCCAGACGATGACGACGATGGTCTGCCACAGCAGGAACCGTCCGGTGCCGAGGAATCGCGCGATGGATTCGCTGAACTGCCCGACCATCTCGGCGTCGACAGTGAGGGAGAACCGTCGCCGCGAGGTCCGTGGAGTGTCGAGCCGCTGGCGCGCCGACAAGTCGCTCATGTCACCCCTTCCGCACCGGACAGTTCGGGTTCCTCGCGTTCTCGCCAGTCGTCGGGCAGCAGGTGATCGAGCACATCGTCGACGGATACCGCGCCCAAAAGGTGACCTTCTTCGTCGACCACAGGACCGCAGACCAGATTGTAGGCAGCGAAATAGCGGGTGACCGCCGTCAGCGGGTCCTCCGGGCCGAGGTTGGGCAGATCCTTGTCCAGAAAGCCGCCGACCAACGCGGCGGGCGGCTCGCGCAGCAGCCGCTGGAGATGCACGCAGCCCAGGTAGCGGCCCGTCGGCGTGGCCGTCGGCGGCCGCACGACGAACACCAGCGAGGCCAGCGCCGGGGTCAGGTCGGGGTCGCGGACCCGGGCCAGCGCCTCGGCGACAGTGGTATCGGGAGCGATCGCCACCGGCTCGGAGGTCATCAAGCCGCCGGCGGTATCGGGGGAGTGGGCCAGCAGCCGACGCACGTCCTCGGAATCCTCGGGATCCATTCTGCGCAGGAACAATTCGGCGTCGGCCGGTGTCATCGTGCCCAGCAGGTCGGCGGCGTCGTCGGGATCCATCGCCTCGAGCACGTCGGCAGCGCGCTCGGGCTCCAGCTGCCGCAGCATGTTGGCCTGCTCGTCTTCGGGTAGCTCCTGCAGCACGTCGGCGAGTCGCTCGTCGTCAAGCGCCCTGACCACTTCGAAACGGCGCTTCTCCGGCAGCTCGCGGATTGCCTCGGCCACCTCGATCGGACGCTGCCCCTCAAACTGCTCCAGCAGCTGGGCCACGCCCTGCCCGGGCATCGCCAGCCCCGACGGGGTAAGGCCCTGTACCCGCTGCCAGTCGACGATGTCGATGTTCCTGCGGCGCCCGAGCCTGCGCGCCAGCGGCCGCACCGCGACCTTCGTGACCATCCAGTCGCGGGTCCGCGTCTGCTCGACACCGAGGTCGACAACGACGACGTCGACGCCTGCCAACTCGGGCAGTTCGGGATCGTCAACGCGGACCCGGGTCTCGATCACCTGACCGAGCACCAGCACCTCGCCGGGACGCTGCGAGAACCTCCGCAGCGACACATTGGCGGTGATCAACGTGACGGCACTGGGATCGATCGCGGTGACCCGCCCGATGGGCACGAAGATGCGCCTGCGGGTGAGCAGCTCGACGACCAGCCCGAGCACCCGGGGCTGATGGCGCACGATGCTGATGCTGATCACCACGTCGCGGACGCGGCCGATGGACTCTCCGTCGGGGCCCAACACCACCATCCCCGAGAGTCGGGCCGCATAGACCCTGTTCACCGCCACCATGACTCAAAGGGTAGAGAGTGTGGTTGTGGAAAACCGGTATCGACCCCGCCGAACCATCCTTTCCGTTCCCGGCAGCAGCGCCAAGATGATCGCGAAGGCCAAGGGGTTGCCCGCCGACGAAGTGTTTCTCGACCTCGAGGATGCCGTTGCCGCCGATGCCAAGACAGAGGCACGCACGCAGGTGGCGACGGCGCTGGCGGACCCGGGCTGGTCGGATCAGCTGCGCGGTGTCCGCGTCAACGACTGGACGACGCCGTGGACGTATGCCGACGTCATCGAGGTGGTGTCCACCGCGGGCGCGTCACTCGATCTGATCGTGCTGCCGAAGGTGACCGACGCGTCGCACATCCACGCACTCGACCTGCTGCTGAACCAACTGGAGACCACACACGGGCTGCCCGTCGGCGGGATCGGCATCGAGGCGCAGATCGAGAACGCGCAGGGGCTGACCAACATTGACGCGATCGCGGCGGGCCCACGCGTGCAGGCGCTGGTGCTGGGTCCCGCGGACATGGCCGCGAGCCTCAACATGCGCACGCTCGAGGTCGGTGAACAGCCTGAGGGCTACGACGTCGGCGACGCCCACCACCATGTGCTTATGCGTATCCTCATCGCCGCGCGCACCCACGGCGTCCTCGCCATCGACGGGCCGTATCTGAAGGTGCGCGACGTCGACGCGTTCCGGCGGGTGGCCGGCCGGTCGGCCGCGCTGGGATACGACGGCAAGTGGGTGCTGCATCCGGACCAGATCGCGGCGGGCAACGAGATTTTCAGCCCGCGGCAAGAGGCCTACGACCACGCCGAGCTCATCCTGGAGGCCTACGAATGGCACACCTCCCGCGCGGGCGGCGCCCGCGGCGCGGTGATGCTGGGCGACGAGATGATCGACGAGGCCAGCCGCAAGATGGCGTTGGTGATCGCCGGAAAGGGCCGCGCCGCGGGGATGACCCGAAAGGGCGAACGCTTCCAGCCGTCGAATTAGGCGCGAAAGCTTATGGGGCCCATTGGAATCCGCTGGCGGCGATGCCGATGATGAAGACCAGGTACAGCACCCACAGCGCGGTTATCACACCGCCGATGATGGTGCCCGCCAACGCGATTCCGTAGCCATCCTGACCGGTGCGCTTGCACTCGCGCATACCCATCGGACCCAGGATCACCGCCGCCAACGACGGCAGCCCGCAGAACGCAAGGCCGGCCAGCGCGGTCACCAACGCCGCGATCGCCTTGCCGTTGGTGCCTGGCGGCTTGACCTGGCGGTACGGGCCGTACGGGCTGTAACCCGGATACCCCGCCGCCGGGTAGACCGGCGGCGGCAAC
Source organism: Actinomycetota bacterium (assembly GCA_046735135.1). Lineage (GTDB taxonomy): Bacteria > Actinomycetota > Actinomycetes > Mycobacteriales > Mycobacteriaceae > Mycobacterium. Next base: position 16,314 of record JBKPSU010000011.1, on the reverse strand, counting down.
GGCGGATACCCGGTCGGGTAGTCCACCGGCGCGTAGGGATCCGCCTGCCTCGACTGCTCCAACGGCGGGTACTCGGCGCCGCGGAACGGCAGCTCTGGCGGGATGTTCACGTCAGGTGCTGAAGGCGAAGGCGTACCAGATGATGCTGATGATCAGCGACGCGATGCCGACGGCGATGCCTGCCACCGCGAGCCCGTGGCCGCCCTGACGGGTCTCTTTGATCTGGTTCAGCGCAAGCACGCCGAGCACGATGCCGACGATCGAGCCGATTCCGCACAGGATGCCGATCAGCGAGGCCACCAGCGACCAGATCGCGAACTGGTTGGTGTCGGACTGCTGTCGCTGCGGCTGCCCGTAGCCGCCCGAATAGCCACCGGGGTAGCCGCCTGCCGGATACGACGACGGCGGTGGCGGGGGATAGCCGGGCGCGCCGCCGTACTGCGGTGGCGGCGGGGGATAGGAACCAGCGCCGTAGCCGGGCTGCTGGCCGTAGGACGACGGGTCCTGATAGGGCGGCGGGTAGCTCTGCTGCTGGCCGCCGGGCGCTGGGTAGGTCGGCGGCGTCGGATAGGCGGGCGGAGGCGGCGGGTAGGCGGGCGCCCCGTAGCCGGGCTGCTGATAATCAGTAGGCGGCTGATAGCTCGACGGCGCCTCGTAGCCAGACGACGGAGGGGTGTAGCCCGGTGGCGTGAACTGTTGGGTGGGCCCCGCGTCCGACTGCGATTGCTCGGGGTGGTCCACCTTCGGCGCCATCTGGGTGGGCTGGTCCTGCGAATGCTCGATCGGCGGCGATTCATAGCCGCCGGATGACGGCTCCGAAGCCCCTGAGCTGGAGTCGGATGCTGGCGTTTCGGAGGAGTCCCCGCCCGGATTTGTCATGCTGATCAACCTAGCGTATGTGCTGGTACTCGTGGCGGAGGTCGACTCGGGGCACCTTCGCCTGCGTCTGCGCGTTCAGTCAGAAAGGCCGGGTTAACTCGCGGCGCAAATGACAGGAGAATGAGGATCGATGACCAGTCCCTTGCAACCTGGACAGAATGCCGGCGTTACCCCCGGCGCACCGACATCGCCGGCCCGCGGCCGGCCCGCCGGCTTGCCCATCCCGCCGAAGGGATGGCCGATCGGCTCGTATCCGACCTACGCCGAGGCGCAGCGCGTGGTCGACTACCTGTCCGACCAAGAGTTTCCCGTCCAGCAGGTGACGATCGTGGGCGTCGACCTGATGCAGGTCGAGCGGGTGACCGGACGGCTGACGTGGCCGAAGGTGCTCGGGGGCGGCGTCCTCACCGGCGCCTGGCTGGGCCTTTTCATCGGCCTGATCCTCGGCTTCTTCAGCCCCAGCCCGTGGGGTGCGCTGGCCACCGGCCTCGTCGCAGGCGTCTTCTTCGGCCTGATCACGTCCGCAATCCCGTATGCGATGGCCCGCGGCACAAGAGATTTCAGCTCGACGATGCAGCTGGTCGCGGGACGCTATGACGTGTTGTGCGACCCACATAGCGCCGAGAAGGGCCGGGATCTGCTGGCACGCTTGACCATCTGACCCGGCCTGAGAGGCGCGGCCGTCGCGCCCGCGAGGAGCAGTAGACCGAGGTCACGATCGTGCTGCGGCCGCCGACGCGCCGCCGCGAAGTGTTGCAAATCACGCACAGGTAGTTCTACGGTTCTCGCGCGGGAGTTCCCCGCGGACGGGAGGCGGGTGGTGCGCACGCGTCGGCTGTGTGCCGCGGCGTTGGCCGCCGTGACGACGGCATCCGTGGTGACGGCGTGCAGTTCCGGCGGCGGCGGACTCGTCATCAACTTCTACACGCCGGCCAGCGAGATGGCGACGTTCACCGCTGTGTCCAAGCGGTGCAACGACGAACTCGGCGGCCGCTTCACCATCAAACAGACCAGCTTGCCGAAAGAGGCCGACGCGCAGCGCCTCCAGCTGGCCCGCAGGCTGACCGGCAACGACAAGACCCTCGACCTGATGGCCATCGACGTCGTGTGGACGGCGGAGTTCGCCGAAGCGGGATGGGCGTTGCCGCTTTCCGAAGACCCGTCCGGCGAAGCCGAGGCCGACGCCACGTCCAATACATTGCCGGGTCCGCTCGAGACGGCGAAGTGGCAGGACAAGCTGTACGCCGCGCCGGTCACCACCAACACCCAATTGCTTTGGTACCGCGCCGATTTGATGGAGAAGCCGCCGACCACCTGGGACGGCATGGTGGCCGAGGCGACTCGGCTGCATGCCGAGGGCAAGCCGAGTTGGATTGCCCTGCAGGCTAAGCAGTACGAGGGTCTGGTGGTGTGGTTCAACACGCTGCTGCAAAGCGGAGGCGGTCAGGTGCTCTCCGACGACGGCAAAACGGTGACGCTGACGGACACTCCCGAGCATCGCGCCGCCACCGTGAAGGCGCTGCAGATCATGAAGTCCGTTGCCACCGCGCCCGGCGCGGACCCGTCGATCACCCAGACCGATGAGGGCACCGCGCGACTCGCGCTGGAGCAGGGCAACGCCGCACTCGAGGTGAACTGGCCGTTCGTACTGCCCTCGATGCTGGAGAACGCGGTCAAGGGCGGGGTGGGTTTCCTTCCGCTCGACCAGGATCCGGCCTTGTCGGGCAGCATCAACGACGAAGGCACGTTCTCGCCGACCGACGAGCAGTTCGAGGCCGCCTACGACGCCAGCAAGAAAGTTTTCGGGTTCGCGCCGTATCCGGGTGTGCTTCCCGGTGAGCAGGCCAAGGTGACGTTGGGTGGGCTCAACCTGGCAGTGGCCCGCACCAGCCAGCACAAGGCGGAGGCGTTCGAGGCGATCAGGTGCCTGCGAAACGTCGAGAACCAGCGATACACGTCGGTCGAGGGTGGCCTGCCCGCGGTGCGCGCATCGCTGTATGACGACCCGGCGTTCCAGGCCAAGTACCCGCAGTACGCGATCATCCGCGAACAGCTCACCAACGCCGCGGTCCGCCCCGCCACGCCCGTCTATCAGGCGGTGTCGACCAGGATCTCGGCCACGCTCGCGCCGATCAACGGCATCGACCCGGAGAAGACGGCCGACAAGTTGACCGATGCGGTCCAGAAGGCCATCGACGGCAAGGGGCTGATTCCGTGACGGCCACCATGCAGGCGTCCGAGACCCCTGCCGCACCCGCACGCGGCATCGGCGACGACCGCAAGTCCGACCGCAGGCTCGCCTACCTGCTGATCACGCCTGCGGTGGTCCTGATGCTGGCCGTCACCGCGTATCCGATCGGCTACGCGGTATGGCTGAGCCTGCAGCGCTACAACCTGGCCGCACCCGACGACACCGCGTTCGTCGGGCTGTCGAACTACCAGACCGTGCTCACCGATCGGTACTGGTGGACGGCGTTCGTCGTGACACTGGCCATCACCGTCGTCTCGGTGGCGATCGAGTTCGTGCTCGGTATGACGCTTGCGCTGGTGATGCACCGAACCATCTTCGGAAAGGGCGTGGTGCGCACTGCGATCCTGATCCCGTACGGCATCGTCACCGTCGCCGCCTCGTACAGCTGGTACTACGCGTGGACGCCGGGTACCGGCTATCTGGCGAACCTGTTGCCTGAGGGCAGCGCGCCGCTGACCGAACAGCTCCCGTCGCTGGCCATCGTGGTGCTCGCCGAGGTGTGGAAGACCACGCCGTTCATGGCGCTGCTGCTGCTGGCCGGGTTGGCGCTGGTGCCGCAGGACCTGCTCAACGCCGCACAGGTCGACGGGGCGGGCGCGTGGAAGCGGTTGTTCAAAGTCACTCTGCCGCTGATGAAACCGGCGATCCTGGTGGCGCTGCTGTTCCGCACGCTCGACGCGTTCCGCATCTTCGACAACATCTACGTCCTCACTGGGGGCGCCAACAACACTGGCTCGGTGTCAATCCTGGGCTACGACAACCTGTTCAAGGCCTTCAACCTGGGTCTGGGATCGGCGATCAGCGTGCTGATCTTCCTGTCGGTGGCTGTCATCGCGTTCATCTACATCACGATCTTCGGCGCATCGGCGCCGGGATCCGACGAGGAGCGACGCTGATGGCCGAGCGGGTCGGCGCCGGGCGGGCGACGTGGTGGTCCGTCGTGAACATCATCGTGGTGATCTACGCGCTGTTCCCCGTATTGTGGATCCTCTCGCTGTCGCTGAAGCCGACCTCAACGGTCAAGGACGGCAAGCTGATTCCCACGCAGATCACATTCGAGAACTACAAGGGCATCTTCTCCGGCAATGCGTTCAGTTCGGCGTTGATCAACTCGATCGGCATTGGGCTGATCACCACCGTGATCGCGGTCGTCGTCGGCGGCATGGCGGCCTATGCGGTGGCCCGGCTGACGTTTCCTGGTAAGAAATTGCTGGTCGGTGTTGCCCTGCTGATCGCGATGTTCCCGCAGATCTCGCTCGTGACACCGATTTTCAACCTGTGGCGCAGTCTCGGCCTGTTCGACACCTGGCCCGGGCTGATCATCCCTTACATCACGTTCGCGCTGCCGCTGGCCATCTACACACTGTCGGCGTTCTTCCGGGAAATTCCTTGGGATTTGGAGAAGGCCGCCAAGATGGACGGCGCTTCGCCGACGCAGGCGTTCCGCAAGGTGATCGCCCCGCTCGCTGCGCCGGGAATCGTCACCGCGGCCATCCTGGTGTTCATCTTCGCCTGGAACGACCTGCTGCTCGCGTTGTCGTTGACGGCCACCCAGCGCGCGATCACCGCGCCGGTCGCCATCGCGAACTTCACCGGCAGTTCGCAATTCGAGGAGCCGACGGGATCGATCGCGGCGGGTGCCATGGTGATCACGATCCCGATCATCATCTTTGTTCTGATCTTCCAACGACGGATCGTCGCTGGATTGACGTCCGGTGCGGTGAAGGGGTAGTTCGATGGCCGAGATTGTGTTGGACCGGGTGACGAAGAGTTACCCCGACGGCGCCACGGCCGTGAAGGATCTGTCAGTGACCATCGCCGACGGCGAGTTCATCATCCTGGTGGGTCCGTCTGGATGCGGAAAGTCCACGACTCTCAACATGATTGCGGGACTGGAGGATATCTCGTCGGGTGAACTGCGGATCGGCGGCGAGCGGGTCAACGACAAGGCGCCGAAGGACCGCGATATCGCGATGGTGTTTCAGTCCTACGCGCTTTACCCGCACATGACGGTGCGGCAGAACATCGCATTCCCGCTGACCCTGGCGAAGATGAAGAAGGCAGACATCGCCGCCAAGGTGGACGAGACCGCGAAGATCCTCGACCTGACCGATTTTCTGGACCGCAAGCCCGCGCAACTGTCGGGCGGTCAGCGCCAACGGGTCGCCATGGGCCGCGCGATCGTGCGGAACCCCAAGGCGTTCCTGATGGACGAACCGCTGTCCAACCTCGACACCAAGCTGCGCGTACAGATGCGCTCGGAGATCGCCCGCCTGCAGCACCGGTTGGGCACCACAACGATTTACGTGACCCACGACCAGACAGAAGCGATGACGCTGGGTGACCGCGTCGTGGTGCTGCGGGCCGGTGTGGCTCAGCAGATCGGGACGCCGGAGGAACTGTACGCCAAGCCGGCGAACCTGTTCGTCGCCGGATTCATCGGATCGCCCGCGATGAACTTCTTCCCCGCCAGGATGACCGATGTCGGCGTCAGCCTGCCGTTCGGCGAGATCACGCTCACCCAAGAGATTCTCGATCTGCTCGCACAGCACAACCGGCCGTCCAACCTCATCGTCGGCATCCGGCCCGAGCACATCGAGGACGCGTCGCTGATCGACACATACGCGCGCATCCGGGCGCTGACGTTCGAGGTGACAGTCGACTTCGTCGAATCGTTGGGGTCGGACAAGTACGTGCACTTCAAGACCGAGGGCGCCGGCGCTCACGCGGCGCAGCTGGCCGAGCTGGCCGCCGAATCAGGCGTCGGTGAAAACGAGTTCGTGGCAAGGGTTTCCACGGAGTCGAAGGTGAAGCCGGGGCAGACCGTCGAGCTGGCGTTCGACACCTCCAAGCTGGTGATCTTCGACGCCGATACCGGGGCCAACCTCACGATCCCGCCTGCGGGCGCCGCGCCCGCGGAGACACCCGCCGAGGCGGCCGCGGAGGCACCGGCCGAGGCACCCGCGGCGCAGGCCGAGCCCGCATCTGCGCCCGCGCCGAGCGAAGAGCAGGCCGAGCCCGCATCTGCGGCCGCGCCGAGCGATGAGCAGGCCGAGCCCGCATCTGCGGCCGCGCCGAGCGATGAGCAGGCCGAGCCCGCCTCCCCGGCCGCGCCCAAAAAAGAGCAGCCCACACCGCCCGCCGAGTGACCGACGTCCTCGACGACGTCCGCGCCCACCTGCGCACGCACTTCGCCCAGGAGGGGATCACCGACGAACCGGACGCCGCCAGCGTGACGTTTCTCGGCACCGAATCCATCGACATCCTGCGCTTCGGTCCGGGCGGTGCCGACGTCGTTCACTATGTGTCGCTTGGGTGTTCGCGCTATCCGATGACCGACCCGACCGACGTCGCTGCCGACCCCGTGCGCGGTCCCCGGGCCGAGGTGATGGTCGCGCTGCGGGGATCCTCCCCGGCGGGGCTGGCCCGCAGTGTCGCAGTGTTGGCCGCCGCGCCCGTCGTCGAAGGGCTCGTGCTGACGCCCGATGCGCTGGTCGACCTCGGCACGCCCCTGTGGGGCGGAGCACCGTTCACCGCTTTTCTATTGGGCCGCAGCGAGATTGACGATGTTGCGCTACCTGCACCCTACGATCGGGTTGCGGTGCTCTCAGCGGTCCCAATTACGCCCACCGAAGCGGCGTGGGTGCGCCTCAAGGGCGCCGACGCGATGCGGGAGGCGTGGCGAACCGACGGCGTCGACGTGCTCGACCCGAAACGCCCGGCATCCGCGCCGAGCTAGTCGTCATGCGCGCGCAGGTACCGCGACCCTGGCCAGGATCGGCTTGGCGGCGACCGTGGTGAACGGCACGGCCATCGGGAAATCCCCATCCGTCGAAGCGATCTCGGTGCGCCGGATGATGGTGGCCAGCGCGAGGGTGGCCTCCAACATCGCGAAGTGGTCGCCGATGCACGACCGCGGTCCCGCGCCGAAGGGCAGGTACTGCCAGCGGGAGCGGCCCGCAGACCGCTCGGGGCTGAACCGGTCGGGATCGAACACGAGCGGGTTCTCCCACAGCGACGGATCGCGGTGAAGGGCATAGATTCCGACAAGCAGCATCGTGCCTGCCAGCACGCGGTAGCCGTCGACCTCGACATCGAATCTTGCGATTCTGGCGGTCGCGGCCCCGGGCGGACACAACCGCAGCGCTTCGTGCAGAACCTGCACCGAATACGTCAGCCGCGGAACATCGTCGGGCGTCAACTCACGATCCCCGACACCTGCGGCTTCGGCGCGCACCCGCTCCTGCATCGCGGGGTTGCGGCCCAGCGCCCACAGCGCGTAGGTCAACGTCGTCGACGTGGTGTCATGGCCCGCCAACAAGAACAACACCAGCTCGTCGCGGATCTCGTCGTCGGAGAGCGCCCGCCCCGTCACCGGGTCGGCGGCCGAGATGAGCGCATGCACCAGCGGCGCCTCGCGGTTCGGTTCGGCGCGGCAGGCCGCAAGGATCTCATCCGCCATCCGGTGCAGCCCGTCGCGTGCGACGCGGGCGCGCCTTCGGGCTGCGGTCGGTAACCACCGCGGGGCACGCCACGGGCGTTGGGCCCGATCGGCGACGTACGTCAGTGCGATCCGTAGCGGCTCGGCGATGGCGTCGGCGTGTTCGTCGAGGTCCAGACCGAGCACAGAGCGCCCCAGCGCCCGCAATGTCAGCCGACGGCATTCGCGGTCGAGATCGATGTGCGAGCCGCCGGTCCAGCCGGCCGCCACCATGTCGGCGGCCTGCGCCATGTCACCGCTGAATTGACGCACGTGCTGTTTGGTGAACAGTGGTTGCAGCGCCCGCCGCCGCGGCAGCCAGAGGTCGTGAGGGAGGTTGAAGAGATTGGGGCCCAACAGGTTTCGCATCTCTTCGTGGACGGTTGTCTTCTCGATGTGGCCGCCGCCGCGGCCCAGGATGTCGTGGGCCGCCTGCGGTGACGTGGCGACGACGGCCTCCGGTATGAGCCATCGCGGCCCGACCGAAAGGCGGGTCACGGGTCCGCCTGCGTCGCGGACCAGTTCACACCCGGTGTGGAACGAGCGCATCGCCTTGACCTGGCTCCGCCACGGCAGCGGATTCTTCGGGGCGAGGGGCAATGTCTGAACGTCGGCATGAATGGACTCGAGCATGACGGCTCCTCCGCGTAGGGCCCCGCTGGCGACCTGCTGGTCAGATGGTCGCGCGGCGGAAGAGGGCCGCCTAGCGTAGTCCGCTACTGCACTTGCCAGGCGTCAGAGCCAGTTGCTGCGGCGGAAGGTGCGGTAGAGCACGAAGCAAACGCAGAACATCACCGTCAGCACCGCAGGATAGCCCCAGGTCCACTGCAGTTCGGGCATGTGCTCGAAGTTCATCCCGTAGATGCCTGCCAACGCGGTCGGGACGGCTGCGATGGCCACCCACGCAGAGATCTTGCGCATGTCGACGTTCTGCTGCATGGCGACCTTGCCGAGGGCGGCCTGCACCAGCGAGCTGAGCATGTCGTCGTAGCTGGTGATCCGGTCGGAGGCCTGGATGTTGTGATCCAGCACGTCGCGCATGTAGCGCCGCACCTCGATGGAAATCAGTTCATTGTGGTCGGTGCCGAGCCGTTGCAGCGCCAGCGTCAACGGGCCGACCGCGCGGCGTAGCTCGACCACCTCGCGCTTGAGCATGTAGATGCACTCGATGTTGGTATGGGTCAACGGCGAGAAGATGTCCTCTTCCATCGCGTCGATGTCGGTCTCGATCAGATCGGTGACGTCGAGGTAGTCGTCGACCACGTGATCGGCGATCGCGTGCATGACCGCGTACGGGCCCAGCTTGAGAAGCGCGGGGGAGGCGTCGAGATGCTTGCGCACCCCGGCCAGCTCACCGTGCTCACCGTGACGAACCGTGACCACGAAGTCGGCGCCGACGAAAATGAAGATCTCGCCGGTGACGACGATCTCCCTGGCCAAGGCCACCGATTCGTGCTCGACGTAGTTCACCGTCTTGAGCACCAGGAACAGCGTCTTGTCGTAGCGCTCGAGCTTCGGCCGCTGATGGGCGTGCACCGCGTCCTCGACCGCCAGCTCATGCAGGCCGAACACGTCGGCGACGGCCTGCATCTGGTGCTCGTCGGGCTCGTGCAGCCCGATCCAGACGAAGGCTTCCGTGCCGTCGTTCTCCAATTCGCGGACCTTGTTCAGCGCCGCGGCGTGGGTGTATTTGCCGGGCAGCCGCCGCCCTTCGGCGTACACACCGCAGTCCACCATCGCCCGCGCGACAGGCACGTGAATGGATCTGGCGTCGGTGTGGGTGTGTTTGGTCCTTGCGGGGCGAAGCACCGGAGGTAATGCGCTACGGAACGACGGCATCGGTTCAACCTCCTGTCGCAGCACAGGGCCAAGCCAGCCTGGGCTCATGCTACGCGTCCTACCTGGGATGGGAGCTTTGGAATCAGGCCGACAACCGGACGGGGAGCCGCTTGAGGGTGTTGTTCAGATTCGACCGGATCCGCACCGGTTCGTCCGTCAGCTCGATGGTGGTGAACGAATCGAGCAATTCCTCGAAGAACACCTTGCCCTCGAGCCTGGCCAAATGCACGCCCAGGCAGAAGTGGCTGCCGATGCCGAACGACAGGTGCGGGTTGGGGTGGCGGTGGATGTCGAAGGCCTGCGGCTCGCGGAACACCTCTTCGTCGCGATTGGCCGACGTGTAGTACATCGCCACCTTGTCGCCTGCGGCGATGCGCGTGCCGGAGAGTTCGACATCGGTGAGCGCGGTGCGACGGAAGTAGTGCAGTGGGTTGGCGTAGCGGATGATCTCCTCGACGGCCCCGGGGATGAGCGAACGGTCTGCGCGCAGCTCGGCGAGCTGGTCGGGATGCTGTTGCAGCGTGAGCAGTCCGGAGCCGAGCATCCCCTTCGTGGTGTCGTTGCCTGCCGTGACAAGCTGCACGAAGAAGCTGCCGAACTCGATGTCGCTCATCGGCTCGCCGCCGAAGTCGGCATTGAGGATCGCGCTCGTCAGATCGTCGGTGCGATCGCGCTGCCTGCGCTCGGCGGCGAGTTCGATCGCATACAGCGCCATCTCGGTGGTGGAGTCGATGGCCGTGCCGTCGGACCCTGGGGCGACGTCAGGATCCTGACTCGCGGTGTTTTGCTCCGCCAGCTCATGGATGTGGTCCCAATCCTGGGGCGGCAGGCCGAACAGCTCGCCGATGACCCGGGTCGGCAACGGCGACGCGACCTCATGGACGAACTCGACGTCGCCGCGATCCCGGGCCTCGGCCATGATGGCCCGGCAGATTTCGCGCACCCGATCCTCGATCGCGTTGATCACGCGCGCCCGGAAGTGCAGCGACAACGGCGCGCGGTACTTGCTGTGGACGGGCGGGTCCATCGCTAGCAGCATGTTGCGCATCATCGCCAACAACTCCGGCCCCACGTTCTCGACGATGATGCCGCCCTCGCTGGCTGAAAAGATTTCGGTGTGGCGGGCGACGTGTGCGACGTCGGCGTGGCGCAGCACCGCCCAAAACCCTGGTTCGCCATCCATCGGCTGCCAGTGCACGGGATCGGTGCGGCGCAACTCGGTCAGCGCCTCGTGCGGTGCGCCGTCGACGAACGCGTCGGGGCTGGCCAGGTCGACGGCCGCGGTGCCGCTGGACATGTCAGCCGACCAGGACATTCGGTCGGGGTAGGCCGTCCGCCTCACAGAGCATGTAATAGGCCGCCAGCGTGAGGGCACCGTCGACGACGCTTTCGACATTTCCGTCCGCGTCCAGATTCAGGTTGGCGCCATATATCTGGAACCAGACGTGGGTGTCGTCCTCGAGTGCCTGGAGGGTATGGACCGAACCGGCGGGCTCGTAGAGGAATGAGCCCGCGCGGTTGACGTAGTCGTACTCCTTGTACTTCCACGCGCCCGATGTCGTGTAGGCGTATACCGGGCCCGTGTGCTTGTGGCGCTGCACTTCGTAGTCGGCCTGGAATATGTTCTCCACGATCCAGAGCCCTTCGGCTTCCTTCACCTGAAGGACTTTGAGTTTGGAGCCGTCGCCGATGTCGACGAACGGCAACTCGTCGGCGCCGATGTGGACCGCGGTAGGCACGTCAAGCGTTGTCATGTGGGTCCCTCTCGTCGGGCGATGCCAGTGCGCTAGTTTCGTCGCGGACCATTGTCTTCCCAAGGAGCCTCTGACGTGAGCACTTCTCCACTCAAGGTCGCGGTCACCGGAGCCGCCGGCCAGATCGGCTACAGCCTGCTGTTCCGCCTGGCGAGCGGCTCGTTGCTCGGCCCGGACCGCCCGATCGAGCTCCGTCTGCTCGAGATCGAGCCCGCGCTGAAGGCGCTCGAGGGTGTCGTGATGGAGCTCGACGACTGCGCGTTCCCGTTGCTGGCCGGCGTCGAGATCGGCGCGGACGCCAACAAGATCTTCGACGGCGTGAACCTGGCCCTGCTCGTCGGCGCCCGTCCCCGCGGTCCCGGCATGGAGCGTAGCGACCTGCTCGAGGCCAATGGCGCGATCTTCACCGCCCAGGGCAAGGCGCTCAACGAGGTGGCCGCCGACGATGTGCGCATCGGCGTCACCGGCAACCCGGCCAACACCAATGCCCTGATCGCGATGTCCAACGCACCCGACATCCCGAAGGAGCGGTTCTCCGCACTGACCCGCCTCGACCACAATCGGGCTATTTCGCAGCTGGCCCGCAAGACGGGCGCCAAGGTCACCGACATCAAGAAGATGACGATCTGGGGCAACCATTCGGCCACCCAGTACCCCGACGTGTTCCACGCAGAGGTCGGCGGCAAGAACGCGGCCGAGGCCGTCAACGACCAGGACTGGATCGAGAACGACTTCATCCCGACGGTGGCCAAGCGCGGCGCGGCGATCATCGACGCCCGCGGCGCATCGTCGGCCGCGTCGGCCGCGTCGGCCACCACCGATGCCGCCCGCGACTGGCTGCTGGGTTCGCCGAAGGACGACTGGGTGTCGATGGCCGTCCTCTCCGACGGCAGCTACGACGTGCCCGAGGGCTTGATCTCGTCGTTCCCGGTCACCACCAAGGACGGCAACTGGACGATCGTGCAGGGGCTGGAGATCGACGAGTTCTCCCGCAGCCGCATCGACAAGTCGACGGCCGAGTTGGCCGACGAGCGCAAAGCGGTCACCGAACTCGGTCTGATCTGAGCCGGGCTAGCGCTAGCCCTGCTCGACCGTGACGTTCCCGTTCTTGCTGATCCCGGGTTGGCCGGAATGGTAGACGACCACACTTCCCATGCCGTTGACGTAAATGCTGTCGGCACTGTCGACGGTGACGTGATGGTTGGACCCGTTGACAAAGAGGTTCGCGCAGTGGCCGGTGACGGTGACCGTCAGATTGTTGCCGTTGAGCGTCAGGCGGCCGTCATTGCACTCGATGGTCTTGCTCGCGTTGCTGTCGTTGATCATCAGACTTCCGCCGTGGGGCACCTTCGTTGGACCGAACAGACCGTCGAATAGGTCCAGGTCCTTCCACGGGACGGCGAACGCGACAAGCATGCCGACGGGCAGAACAAAGCCGGTGAGTATCCCGATCCACCGCATCGACCGCTGCCCGCTGCGCGTCGGGCGGAAGGTCGGCGCGCCCTGATAGCCGGACGGAACCGGGGTGGGCGACCACGTCGGCATCGAGTCCGCGGTGGGGCTGACGCCGTATTCGGGGAACTGTGCCGGTTGTTGCGGCGGTGGATGACCGGTGTCGGCCAGCCCGCGCTCGAGTTCCCTGATGCGCTTCTCGGGGTCTTCCTGATCCGGCGACAGATGATCCGACATCGCTACCCATCCTCTCCTGGCGAAAGAATAGGGCTGGAACTGCGGTGACAGCGGTTTGATCTAGAAAAAGTCGATTAGGTTACCTACCAGTTCGTCGTTAGCCTTGGGCTCGTGACGGAGAAGTCAGAAAACCCGCAGATCGTCGTCACTGACGAAGAGATTTTCGAGGCCCATATCGCGGGCAAGCTCTCCGTCGAGCTGAAGAGTCCGCTGGACACCCAGCGCGCGCTGTCGATCGCCTACACGCCCGGCGTTGCGCAGGTGAGTAGGGCGATCGCCGCTGACCACACGCTGGCGGCCCGCTACACGTGGGCCAACCGGCTGATCGCCGTTGTCAGCGACGGCAGCGCGGTGCTCGGCCTCGGTGACATCGGTCCGGCCGCGTCACTGCCCGTCATGGAAGGTAAGTGCGGGCTGTTCAAGGCGTACGGCGACCTGGACGCGATCCCGATCGTGCTCGACACCAAGGACCCCGACGAAATCGTCGAGACCCTGGTGCGCCTGCGCCCGACGTTCGGTGCGGTCAACCTCGAGGACATCTCGGCGCCGCGCTGCTTCGAGATCGAGCGGCGCCTCATCGAAGCGCTCGACTGCCCGGTCATGCACGACGACCAGCACGGCACCGCGATCGTTGTGCTCGCCGCAATGTTGGGCGCGACAAAGGTGCTCGGCCGCGACATGGCGTCGCTGCGCGTGGTCATCTCGGGCGTCGGCGCGGCGGGCATGGCGTGCGCGAACATCCTTCTGGCCGCTGGTGTTTCGGACATGACGGTGCTGGACTCGCGCGGCATCCTGCATCCGCAGCGAGACGACCTGACCCCGGTGAAGTTCGTTCTGGCGCAACGGACCAACCCGGATGGCCTCTCCGGCGGAATGGTCGAGGCCTTGAAGGGTGCCGACATGTTCCTCGGTCTGTCGGGCGGAATCGTGCCGGAGGAGCTGATCGCGACCATGGCTCCCAACGGCATCGTGTTTGCGTTGTCCAACCCTGACCCGGAGATCCATCCGGAGCTCGCCGCCAAGCATGCCGCGGTGGTGGCGACCGGTCGCAGCGACTTCCTGAACCAGATCAACAACGTGCTGGCGTTCCCTGGCGTGTTCCGCGGTGCGCTGGACGCCGGTGCCCGCAGGATCACCGAGAAGATGAAGGTGGCCGCTGCGGAGGCGATCTTCTCGGTCGTCGGCGACGATCTGGCGCCCGGGTACATCGTTCCGAGCCCGCTGGACCCGCGCGTCGGACCGGCAGTGGCCACGGCGGTCGCGGCGGCCAGCCGCGAAGAATCCGACGGCTGATCGCGCCGATGCATGCTCGTCGGCTCGTCGTCGCGCTGGTGACGCTGCTGATCGCCGGGTGCGGCCATGGTTCGACCGGGAGCCAATCCATTGCGGTCGGAGCGCGCGACGACGCGGAATCGACCGTGCTGGCCAGTCTCTACGCGGCAGCGCTGCGGACCTACGGCACGGCGGCGCACGTCGAGTCGGTGCCAGACCCGGTGGCCGGGCTGGACTCGGGTGCGATCGCGGTGGCGCCGGGCTTCACCGGACGACTTCTCGCCATTTTCGCACCGGGGATGAAGGCGCGCGCCGCCGCTCAGGTATACCGCGACATGGTGTCGTCGCTGCCCGAGGGGGTGACCGCGGGCGACTACACCGAATCGGCGGAGGACGAGCCCGCACTGGCGGTCACCGAGGCGACCGCCCACGCATGGGGTGGGCGCGATGTGACGGCGGCCGTCCGCAACTGCGACCGCCTCAAGGTCGGGCAGGTTGCGGGTGCGTCCCAGCCTGCGTCCATCGGGGTGTGTGCGGTCAAGGCACGTGAATTTCCCGACGCCACAGCCCTATTCGACGCGCTGCGGGCCGGGCGGGTGAATGCGGCGTGGACGTCGACGGCCGATGCGGACATCCCCGTCGACGCGGTGGTGCTGACGGATCGCACGGCGCTGATCCGCGCGGAGAACGTCGTGCCGCTGTACCGCCGCAACGAGTTGTCCGAGATGCAGGTGCTCGCGCTCAACGAGGTGGCAGGCGTGCTGGACACCGCGGCGCTGGTGCAGATGCGCCGCCAGGTCGCCGAAGGCGAGGACCCCAGCCAGGTTGCCGACGGCTTCCTGGCCGACCACCCGCTCGGGGCGACCAGCCGCTAACCCCGCGAGCTGGGGACCTCCCGCGAGCTGTGGTCATCTCACCCGCGAGCGTGCGTGTCTGTACCTCGACGCGCCGCGAAGTGCCGGCATTGTGTGGTCGCTCGCGGCCGACGAGCGCGCGTCTACCGTGCGTACGGTCCCTGTCGCGCCATCAGCGCGGCAACCAGCCGCTGGTAACCGGAACCCGTCACACGGGTCAGCAGATCGAGGGCCTTCGCGTCGGTGCCGATGAGCACCCGCGGCTTGTTTCTGCGGACGCCGTCGAGGGTCACCCGTGCGGCCTTCTGCGGGGCCGTGCTCGCGAGCCGATTGTCGAAGAACTTCGCGAACTCGTTTTTGTCGAGGCCCTCGGCGGCGACGGCGTTGCGGGCGATCGCGGTCTTGATGCCGCCGGGGTGAACGCACGTCACCTTGACCGGATGGCCCGCAATGAGCATCTCCTGCCGCAGTGCTTCGGTGAATCCGCGCACCGCGAACTTGGCGGCGTTGTAGGGGGCCTGTCCAGAAATGGCGAGTAGGCCGAACACGCTGGAGACATTGATGACATGTCCTTCGCCGGATGCAATCAGGTGCGGCAGAAAGACTTTCGTGCCGTTGACGACGCCCCAGTAGTCGACGTCCATCACTCGCTCGAGGTCCTTGAACTGACTGATCTCGATGCTTCCGGTGTACGCGATACCGGCGTTGTTGTAGACCTGGTTGACCGTGCCGAAGTGGTCTTTGACAACATCGGCGTACACCTGAAACGCCTCGCGCTCGGTCACGTCGAGCCGATCGGCTTTCACCGGCGCGCCGATTGCCCTCAGCCGCTCCTCGGTCCCCGCGAGGCCTTCGGTGTCGACGTCGCTGATCGCCAGCTTGGCACCGGAACGCCCAAGCTCAATCGCGAGCGCCCGGCCTATCCCGGATCCGGCGCCGGTCACGACGGCGACCTTTCCGTCGAAGCCCTTCATGTCGTACCCCAGATGCCGTCTAGTTTTCGAAGGCTCAGCTGTCGGACTTACGGTCGTCGGTGACAGGCCGGTTCTTGTCTTTGTACCAGTCTTTCCTAGGCGTTTGACGGCCGAATCTGTCGTGGGTCGCTGGGAGTCCTACTCGTTCGTGCACTTTGAATAGTCCTCCCACTTTGTGGTTCTGATTACATCTTCGAGACGCGGATTGCTTCGTATGGCGGTTGCCGTTTCACGCAAAGACTCAGGGCGGCAAGGGCGAGCGGAAGTAAGCCCGCCGCACAGGAAGTCGGGTACATGGTTCTATCGTAGATCTGGTTGACCA
>JBKPSU010000010.1:0-23857 GCA_046735135.1 Actinomycetota bacterium | reverse complement strand
GCCCAGTTCTCCGCCGCAACTGCTAACCGGCCCCACTGCCGCGCCGATCGGGCGGGGTCGCAGCCAACGCTTGCTCCAGGAGCTGGATTGCCTGGTCCCCCGCGCCCGATCGGGTTACCTCTCCAACCTCGGGATCGCGCTCTCGACCCGGTTCGAGCGCACCGGCGACGCAGCGGATTTGGACCAGGCGACACTGGCCCTTCGTCACATCGTTTGCTGTGGCGCGTTCGCCCCCGCAGCGTGGAGGCTCTGTGGAAGGTTTTCGGCCGATTGGCGGCGAAATTCGGCCACTGACAACCAGCTTCACCAGACAAAAACCCCGCCTGAGCAGAGTCTTTGGGTGGTGCGCCGTCAGGGTTTCGAACCCCGGACCCGCTGATTAAGAGTCAGCTGCTCTACCAACTGAGCTAACGGCGCGCGTCAGCGACAATAACAGGACCTGCGGCATTGGGTGAAATCCCTTTGCGGGCCTCCTTCCAGGAGATTCTCAGCGAAGTCGCGTTCACACACAGGTTGCCCTTAGACTATTGCCAAGAATCCCCGTCGTGTGAGCCCCGTAACCCCGTTGGAGCAAAGTATGTGGCAGGTCCAGAACGTGGCCCGTCCGCGTCGTCTTTGTGCCTTAATAATGGCCATTGCCATGGTGCCAGCCCTGGTCGTCGGCCTCAGCTCCTGCAGCAGCAACTCGGCTCCGCCACAGCCTCAGGCCATTAACGACAAAGGCACGCCCTTCGGCGACCTGCTGGTGCCCAAGCTCGCCGCCTCGGTCAAGGACGGCGCCGTCGGCGTAGCGGTGGATCAGCCGGTGACGGTCGGCGCGGAGGACGGTGTCCTCGGCGCGGTGACGATGGTCAACGATGAGGAGGGCACTCCGGTCGACGGCGAGCTGAGCCCCGACGGGCTGACGTGGCACACCACTGAGCCGCTCGACTACAACACCCGCTACACGCTGAACGCGCAGTCGCTGGGCCTTGGCGGTGCCACCAGCCAGCAGATGACGTTCCAGACGCATTCGCCCGAAAACCTGACGATGCCGTACGTGCTGCCCAACGACGGCGAAGTCGTCGGCATAGGTCAGCCGGTCGCGGTCCGCTTCGACGAAAACATCCCGAACCGGCTTGCGGCGCAGCGAGCGATCACCGTCACGACGAATCCGCCTGTCGAGGGCGCGTTCTACTGGCTCAGCAACCGCGAAGTGCGTTGGCGCCCAGCGCAATATTGGAAACCGGGCACGACCGTGGACGTCGCCGTCAACACCTACGGCGTCGACCTCGGCGACGGGCTGTTCGGTCAGGAGAACGTCACCACACACTTCACCATCGGCGACGAGGTGATCGCGACCGCCGATGACAACACCAAGACGCTGACGATCCGCCGCAACGGCGAGGTCATCAAGACGATGCCGATCTCGATGGGCAAGAACAGCGCGCCCACCAACAACGGGACCTTTATTGTGGGTGACCGGTTCGGGCACATGATTATGGACTCGTCGACCTACGGCGTGCCGTCGAACTCGCCCAACGGCTATCGCACCGAGGTGGACTACGCCACCCAGATCTCCTACAGCGGCATCTTCGTTCACGCTGCGCCGTGGTCGGTCGGCAGCCAGGGCTACAGCAATGTCAGCCACGGCTGCGTCAACGTCAGCACCAGCAACGCGAAGTGGTTCTTCGACAACACCAAGCGCGGCGACATCGTCCAAATCGCCAACACAGTGGGATCGATCTTGCCCGGCACAGACGGCCTGGGCGACTGGAACATCCCGTGGGATCAGTGGCGGGCGGGCAACGCCAACACCTGACGCCCTGACGTCACCTCGTCGTGGTAGTCGGCGTCGAGGCAGGTGCCAGCGATAGACCGGTGTAGATCTCGTCGAGCACCGTCGGCAGAAGCGCCTGCGCCGTCGTCTTGTCGTCGGGTGAAATCGTCAGGTTGGTCCAAATGACAAGCGACACACCGTTATCCGGGTCGTAACCCATGAACGAGTTGAAGCCGGGCAACTCGCCGCCGTGGTAGTACATTGCGGCAGTCGGGCTGAACCGCTGATATGAGATGCCATAGCCGTACTTCTGGCCGTCGGGCTTGTCAGGGTCTTCCGCTTGCACACTGTCCAGCCATTGACGTTGGTAGTCGGCGTTGAATACCTTGCCCGACACCAGGGAACGTATCCAGGTTTCGATGTTGTCGGCCGTGGAGATGACGCCTCCGGCTGCATGCGCGTAGGACGGGTTCTGGTTGGTGTAGTCGGTGGGCTTCAGCGTCCCCGCCTTGGCCGCGGCCTTGATGTCGTCGGGGTAAGGGTCGTCGACCATCGCGTACGCCGAGCCCCCATACATGTAGCCCCGCGAGTACGGAGCGGGAATTGAGGTGTCGTCCGCGGCGGGCAACGACGTCTGTTGCAGTCCGACCGGCGCGAACAGCCGATTCTGGAACTGCTCGGCCAATGGGCGCCCACCGGCCTTCTCGGCGACAAGCCCGAGCAGCGCGTAGTTGGTGTTGTCGTATTCGTATTCGGTGTTGGGTATGGCGTTTGGAGGATGCGCGAACGCGATGGCCAGCGCATCTTGAGGTGTCCAGGCCTTCGCGGGGTCGGCGTCCAGCGTCGCCGCGAACTCGGGTGCGCTGGTGTAGTTGTAGAGCCCACTGCGCATTCTCAACAGATCAGCGACGGTCATCTCGTTGCCGTTGGGTACGCCGGGAACGTAGGCCGACACGGGATCGCTGAATTTGAGCTTGCCGTCCTGGGCGAGCAGAACGATCACCGCGGCTGTCATCGTCTTGGAGTTCGAGGCAATCCGGAAGTGGGTCTTTGCATCTGGCGGTGTCTGCTTACCCAGCTCCGTCGTGCCCACTGCCGCGGTGTAGCTGCCTTGCGGCGTGCGAATCATCACCACCGCACCGGGCACGAGCATCTCCTTGGTGGCCTTCTCCACCACGGCCTGCAGCGCCGCCTGGTCGATGGGCTTGAGGGCGGGCGCGGCCGACGCAGACGCCGCCGTGGTCGTCGTACCTGACCCGGTCGTCGTCGACTGCGTCGACGTGCAACCCACCAACATCATGGCGGCGCACGTTGTGATGCCGGCTATCCTGGCGATTCGTCCCATGCCACACTCCTCGCCGCCGGGCAGAACTTGATCGGAGCTTAGGGCGGCGACGACTCACAGCGGATCGAAATCGCAGATCGCGACCGCTGCGTCGATCAGGCCCTATCTCCACGGGAATACATTGCGGCGTAACGCAAACCTAGACCAGTCGACTGTGCGAACCGATGATGAATGTCGTGAATGATGACAGATACTTTGGTGTCTACCCCGCCAGAGTGGCCGGCGGTGACGACCCGCTGGGACTCGGACGTGTAATGGTCACTGTGCCGATCGTCGACGCCAACGATGCCGTCTGGGCGACGGTCGTGGTACCCAGCACTGGGCAGGATGCGGCCGTCCCGCCAGCAACGGGAACGGATGTTGTCGTCGCGTTCGAGGCCGGTGATCCAGAGCGCCCATACGTCCTGGGCAGCTTCCAGCGGCGATAACCGGGTCGCAAAAGAAATGATGGTCAGGGAGCCGAAACTCCCTGACCTGTCGGGGTGGCTGACGGGACTCGAACCCGCGACAGCCAGGATCACAACCTGGTGCTCTACCAACTGAACTACAGCCACCATCGCCGCCCAGCCGATCGGCAGAAGCGGCCCGTCGATACTAGCCGCTCGGGCGCTCGGCAGCCGAATCCATTTGGTCGCCGTCGGGCCGCGGCGGGCTTAATTCGGCGGAGATCGCCGCGATATCGCTGGTCGACGGCCCCGGCGGCGGCACGAACGCCGTGCGGCGGTAGTACTGCAGCTCACGGATCGATTCGTGGATGTCCGCGAGCGCCCTATGCGCCAGGCCCTTGTCCGGCTGTCCGAAGTAGATCCGGGGATACCAGCGCCTGCACAGCTCCTTGATCGAGCTGACGTCGATCATCCGGTAGTGCAGGAAGTCGTCGAGGGCAGGCATGTCGCGGGCGATGAAGCCGCGGTCGGTAGCGATCGAGTTTCCGGCCAGCGGAGCGGTCTTGGCCTGCTTGACGTGGCCGCGGATGTAGTCCAGCACCAGCTCCTCGGCGGCGGCGAGGTCGATGGTCGACGCCCGCACCTCTTCGGTTAGCCCAGAGCGATTGTGCATCTGTGTGACCACGTCGATCATCCCGGACAGCGCTTCGTCGGAGGCATGGATGACGACGTCGATGCCGTCGCCGAGGATGTTGAGCTCGGCGTCAGTGACGAGCACCGCGATTTCGATGAGCAGGTCGGACTTCAGGTCCAGGCCCGTCATCTCACAGTCGATCCATACCAATTCGTCACGCACAGCGATCAACAGTAGGCCCACAGCCGAAGTTGCCCCACCACACCCACCACACCGCCGCTTGCGCAGTAATGTTTCGAGCCATGACCACGGAGTCGACTGCCAGCCCAGCCCAGCAAATAGCCGCCGGATACGCCGTCGAGGGTCAGGCACTCGAGCTGGGCAGCGTCGTCGTTGACGGCACCGTAGATCCCAGTGCTCAGGTGCGCATCCCGCTGGCTACCGTCAACCGGCACGGCCTCGTCGCAGGCGCCACGGGCACCGGCAAGACGAAGTCGCTCCAGGTACTCGCCGAACAACTCTCCGCCGCGGGTGTTCCCGTGATGATGGCCGACGTCAAAGGAGACCTGTCGGGCCTCTCGCGGCCGGGTGAGGCCAACGACAAAACCGCGCAGCGCGCCAAGGACACCGGTGACGACTGGACGCCCACAGCCTTTCCTGTCGAATTCCTGTCGCTCGGCACGTCGGGGATCGGGGTTCCCGTGCGGGCCACGATCTCCAGCTTCGGACCCATCCTGCTGTCAAAGGTGTTGGGCCTCAACGCGACTCAAGAGTCCACCCTCGGCCTGATCTTCCACTGGGCCGACCAGAAGGGCCTGTCGCTACTGGACCTCAAGGATCTGCGGGCGGTGATCCAGTTCCTCACCAGCGACGAGGGCAAGCCCGAGCTGAAGAATCTCGGTGCGGTGTCGCCGACGACGGCCGGCGTCATCCTGCGCGCCCTCGTCAACCTCGAGGCCGACGGCGCCGACACGTTCTTCGGTGAGCCCGAACTCGAGCCGAAAGACCTGATGCGCCTCGACTCGCAAGGTCGCGGCGTCATCAGCCTGCTCGAACTCGGTGACCAGGCAGCGCGGCCGGTGATGTTCTCGACGTTCCTGATGTGGGTGCTCGCCGACCTGTTCACGACGCTGCCTGAGGTCGGCGACGTGGACAAGCCGAAGCTGGTGTTCTTCTTCGACGAGGCCCACCTGCTGTTCACCGACGCGTCCAAGGCGTTCCTCGAGCAGGTCGAGCAGACCGTGAAGCTGATCCGGTCCAAGGGCGTCGGCGTCTTCTTCTGCACCCAGCTTCCGACCGACGTGCCCAACGAGGTGCTCAGCCAGCTCGGCGCCCGAATTCAGCACGCCCTGCGCGCGTTCACCCCCGACGATCAGAAGGCGCTTTCCAAGACGGTTCGCACCTATCCGAAAACCAGTGTGTATGACCTTGAGTCGGCATTGACGTCGCTGGGCATCGGCGAAGCGATCGTCACGGTGCTGTCGGAGAAGGGCGCGCCGACGCCGGTCGCGTGGACCAGGATGCAGGCCCCGCGTTCGCTAATGAACACCATCGGTCCGGATGCCATCAAGGCCGCCGCACAGGCGTCGCCGCTGCAGGCCGAGTATGGGCAGACGATCGACCGCGAATCGGCGTACGAACGGCTGAACGCGCGGCTCGCCCCGCCGCCCGAGCAGCAGGCGGCTGACCCGAATCTGCCACCGCCGGTTTACGTCCCGCCGCAGGGCGAGGCGAGCGCCGACGGCACGGCCGTTGCGAAGCGTGCCACTGAGCCCGGCATGCTCGACAAGATGATGAGTAGCCCGGCATTCAAAAGCGCGATGCGTTCGGCAGGCACCGTCATCGGCCGCGAGATCACCCGCAGCATCTTCGGCACCGGCCGTCGGCGCCGCTGAACCTGCGTCGAGATCAGAGTTACGACACGCAAAACCGTCGGATAGCGTGCTGGAACCTGATTTCGCGATGAAATCGCTAGTCGCCGCCGAGCTTCTTGTAGACGGCGCCGACGATCGGGCTGACGATCGCACGGGGAGCGTATCCGCTGGCCACCGACATCGCCTTCGACGTTACCCCCGGCACCACGCGCATCTTGTTGCGCTCCAACGCATCCAGCGACAGCTTCGCAGTGTATTCCGTCGAGATCCACAAGAAGTCCGGTATCAACTTTTCCACTAGCGACTGCTCGTGCTCGGCGGGCAACGTCTCCCGCACGGGTCCCGGCGCCAGCACCGTCACATTCACGCCCGCGCGCTTGAGCTCACCCCGCAGCGACTCGCTGAACGTGTTGACGAACGCCTTCGTCGCTGCGTAGGTGGCGTTGTTGGGAATCGGCGAATTACCCGCAGCCGAACCGGAAATCAGGATCCCGCCCGCCTTGCGTTCCACCATCCCCGGCAGCACCGCGAGCACGAGGTCATGCACCCCAAGGACATTCAGCTGCACCTGGGCCTTCTCCCCGGCGGGATCGAGCCCCGCGACCGGACCGAAGGTCGCGGTTCCCGCATTCGCGCACAGGATCGAGATGTTGCGGCCTGCCAGCTCGTCGGCCAGCTTGCCGCGCTCACCGGGGTCGGCGAGGTCCACCGGTCGCACCTCGACGACGACCCCGTACTTCTCGGTGAGTCGGTCGGCCAACGTCCGCAGCACGTCCTCCCGCCGGGCGGTGATGATCAGGTGATGACCGCGGGAAGCGAGTTCAACGGCCAGCGCTTCGCCGATGTTCTGCGAGGCACCTGTGACAACCGCGCGGGCATCCGGGTTGGTGGCGGGTACTGGCATGGGCCGGACTATATCGTGGGCCACCATGGAGGATCCGCGGCCGTCTGGGCAAACCGCTGGACGGTCACGGGTGCTGGCCTGGGCGCTGTGGGATGTCGGCTCGACGGGCGTGAACGCGATCGTCGTGACGTTCGTGTTCTCCGTCTACTTGACGCGCACGGTCGGCGACGACCTGCCGAGCACCACCACGCCGCAGAGCTGGCTGTTCCGGGCGCTCGCTGTCTCCGGCCTCGTGGTCGCGCTGCTGGCACCGGTCACCGGGATCTGGGTCGACGCTGCGTGGCGACGGCGACGCGTCCTGGCCGTCCTCACCGGGCTGGTGGTCGCGCTGACCGCGGCGATGAGCCTGATCCGCGACGACTACCACTATTTGTGGCCGGGCCTGGTGCTGCTCGCATGCGCGGCCGCCTGCAGCGAGCTGGCCTCTGTGCCCTACAACGCGATGCTGCGCCAGCTCTCCACCCCGGAGACGTCCGGTCGGATATCTGGGTTCGGTTGGGGGATGGGCTATTTCGGCAGCGTCGTGCTGCTGCTGATCGTGTACCTGGGCTTCATCTCAGGCGACGGTGACACCCGCGGGCTTCTGGGACTGGCGGTGGCCGACGGCCGCAATGTCCGTGCGGCAATGCTGTTGGCCGCCGCGTGGTTCGCGCTGTTCGCGTTGCCGGTCTTCATCGTGGTTCCCCACCCGAAGCCCACGCCCGCGGATCGTCAGGAGACGATCGGCTTTTTCGGGACCTACCGCAGGTTGTGGTCCGAAGTCGGCAGCCAATGGCGCCGCGACCACAACATCGTCTACTACCTGATCGCGAGTGCGGTGTTCCGCGATGGCCTCGCAGGCGTTTTCGCGTTCGGCGCGGTGCTCGGTGTCAGCTCCTACGGCATTTCGGATTCCGATGTGCTGTTGTTCGGCGTCAGCGCGAGCGTGATCGCCGCCGTCGGGGCTCTGCTTGGTGGACTGCTCGACGACCGGCTGGGCTCGAAACCCGTCATCGTCGGATCGTTGGCGCTGATGATCGCCGCAGGAATCGCGATGATGGCGGCGTCTGGACCGCTCGCCTTCTGGATCTGCGGGCTGACGCTGTGTCTGTTCATCGGGCCGACGCAGTCGTCGGCGCGCACGCTGATGTTGCGAATGTCGGCCGACGGTAAGGAGGGCGTCGCGTTCGGTCTTTACACTACTGCGGGACGCGCGGTGTCTTTCCTGGCGCCGACGTTGATATCGCTGTTCATCGACTGGTTCGGCGCCGTCCGTGCGGGCACCGCCGGGCTGTTGTTGGTGCTCGCGGCCGGCCTGGCCGCGATGGTGGCGGTGCATGCGCCTCATCGGGCGCCGGTCCGTTAACGCACGGCGGTGCAGATCGTCAGGCCGTTGCCGGTGTTCGCCTCGACCTGGACGCCGCTGATTGTCACCGAGCAGGTGACGGTGCGGCCAACGTTGATGATCGTCACGCTCGCCGAATCGCCTGCAGGACTGGGCAATTCGACTTCCTTGCGCCACGGCAGCACGACATTGAACTCGGTCTGCAGCACATTGCCTGCGTCGACGTAGGTGATGTTGATCGCCCTGCCGGTGCCGTTGACCTCGTAGACCACCGTCTCGGTTTGACCGGGGGACGCCGACTCACTGGGCGGGGTGGTGCTCGGGGTCGGCACCGGGACGATCGGGGGGAGCGGCCGCAACGTCGGCGACGGCGTCGTCGTGGGCGTCCTGCTGGTCGTCGAGCTCGGCCCCGGCATCGGCGGCGGCGCGACGACCGTCTCCTGCTTCGAACTGTTGGCGACCACCAGCGCGATCACCAAACCGACAACAAGAAGCACCGCAATTGCGGCCACCACCCACAGCCAGCGCGGTGACTTCGGCGGTGGCGGACCTTCTGGTGGTTCACTCTGCGGGTACGGCGGTCCGTACTGACCGGTGCCGTACTGTCCCGTCCCGTATTGGCCAGTGTTGTACGGATCGTAGCCATAGGGGGAGTAAGGCGGCAGCTGCCTGGTGGGATCAGCTGCCTGCGGGGGCTGGTAGGGCGGGGTGTAACCGGTCTGGCCTGCATAGGCCGGATCCGAGTATGTCGGATAGCTGGGGCCCAACGGCTGTGTCGGCTCGGGACCGTCACCTCGTGGCGTGTTGGTCATACCCACCTCATGGCTGCAGGGTACCTGCGTCGAGCGTATGCACAGCAGCGAGCGCGTAAGCACCTCGCTTAACCGCGGTGCCGTGGCAAGCTGATATTGATGATGCTGACGGTGCGCACCAACTACGGGGCGTCGCTGTCGCCGGACGCGACGGCGTTCGCGCACCTCGTCGATGACGGTGGTTATCCGCGGGCGGTACAGCGTTTCCTGCGCGGCTGGCGCGCCAGTTCGTCGCGGGATGTCGAACTGCCCGTTGACGGTCCGGTGCTGCGGGTCATGCACTCCGCGGACGGCCACTGGCTTGCCTGCGAGGTCGCGCCCGAGGGCGGCACCCGCAGCCAGATCTGGGTCGTCACCACCGATCCCGATGATCGCGCCGCGCGCCGCATCGATATGTGGCCTGCCGGATCGCCGGAGGGCACCGCCGAGTTGATTGGCTGGGACGGCATCCAGGTCGCGGCGATCCTCACCGGTGACGACGGCGTCGGTAGTTCGTGCCTGATCGATCCCGCCGACGGCAAAACGACGATTCTCGATCGACGCTCGGGCGGCAGGCTCGTCGACGCATGGGCGGGTTCCTCGTTGGTGCGCGTCGGCCCGCGCGGCTACCGCGATCTGATCATGCTGCGTGGCCTGACCGAAATCGCCCTGCTACCTTACGATCCCGGCTCGACCACCGACACCGGCGTCATCCTGGACGACCACAGCCCCCGCCGCCTGCGTGCCGGTCTGGAAGGCGAGCAAACCAAGCTGTACCGGCCCGCCAAGCGCTTCGGGCCGAACAGCACCAAGGGGTATGTTCGTGCGCTGATTCGTAGCGAGAACGGCACCGACCACGCCAGGCTCCTCGAGGTGACGTGCACAGCAGACGGCGTGTCCTACCAAGTCGTCGCCGAGCGGCCGGGCTACGAACTCGACGAGTTCGTCGTCAGTGACGACCTGTCGACGGTGGCCATGCTGTGGAACCTCAACGGCGCCAGCGAGTTACAGATCCTCGAGTACGCCGACTTCACCTTGCACGATCCGATACCGCTACCCGGCATGGTGGCCACCGAGCTCAGCATCAGCGCAGGCGGGTCGATGGTGGCGATGACAGTCGAAGGACCCGATATGCCGCGCACGGTGGAGCTCGTCGATCCGCGGACCCGGGAATGGGAGCGCATCGACCGTGAGCCCAGCATTGGGCCGCTATCAGGGGCGCCGACGCTGGAGACCATCACAGCACGCGACGGGTTGGGGTTCAGCGGCTGGCTGTTCAGGCCGCCCAACGGGGTCGAGTCGATCGGGGCGATGATGTTTCTGCACGGCGGCCCTGAAGGCCAGGGGCGGCCGGGCTACAACGAGTTCTTCCCGCCACTGCTCGAGGCCGGCATCACGGTCTTCCTCCCGAACGTGCGGGGCTCAGGCGGATTCGGGCGCTCGTTCATGCACGCCGACGACCGGGAACGGCGGTTCGCGGCGATCGACGACGTCGCCGACGCCGCCCTGTTTCTCGTCGAACGCGGTTTGGCGCCTGCCGACCGCATCGCTTGCTGCGGTTGGTCATATGGCGGCTATCTGACGCAGGCGGCACTTACCTTTCACCCGCATCTCTTCGCCGCAGGCATCAGCATCTGCGGGATGAGCGACCTCAATACCTGGTACCGCAACACCGAGCCGTGGATCGCGGCGGCGGCCTACTCGAAGTACGGTCATCCGGTGAGCGACCACGAACTGCTCGACCAGCTGTCGCCTTTGCTCCGAGCGCACGCGCTGACGGCGCCCCTGCTTTTGGTGCACGGCCTTAATGACACCAACGTCCCGCCGAGCGAGTCGCAGCAGATGTTCGATGCTTTGCGGGGCATGGGCCGCACCGTCGAACAACTGCTGTTCGACGACGACGGGCACGAAATCGACAAGCGCGAGAACCGCGCGGTGCTGGTCAAAGCCATGTGCGAATGGCTCACCACGGCGTTCGCCCCTACCCCGGACATCTGAACCACTCAAGATCAGTTTTGAGCGTTTACTGAAATTATCCGCGGGGTAAAACCTCCCTGCGCCAAGTCGGCGCTCGACAGGAGGAGGCCAGCATGCGTGGTGGCGGAATTCTAGGCGTAATCGTGTTGGTTTGGTTGCTGATCGGTGTGGTAGCCGCATACCAGCGCGACTACTTCAAGACCGACGCAAGCAATTGCGCCACGGCGGGAACCATCGCGTTAACGGTCGTAGCCGGGCCGTTGAACTACGCTGGGGCAAACCCGAAGGTGGCGGATTGCAACGTGAAACTGCCGCAGCCCAGCCAGTAGTCAACGGGCTCACAACAATTCATCATTGATCGAACGGAGTCAGCCATGATTGTTCTTGGAGTCATCCTCCTAATACTGGGGATCCTCTTCGGCATCTCTATCCTGACCTATATCGGCGTCGTGCTGATCGTCATCGGCGCAGTCTTCTGGCTGCTGGGCGCCACCGGCCGTGCAGTCGGCGGCCGAAAATACTGGTATTAGCGCCTACTAGCGCCTAGCCGCCACTTCGGCCGGCCGAGGACAGGGCTGCGATGGTCATCTGCCGCAAGATCGCCCGCGACCCGCTCCCTTGGCCGGCCGATTTGGCTGTGCCTGGGCGCACGCTGTACGGCGTCGAGTTCAGCAGGCCGAAGACGGCGTGCGACATCAACCGCGCGTCGCCTTCATTGCGCGCGCGGTTCAGTTGCAGAAGAACGTCGACCCAGATCTCGACGTACTGCCGTTGGGCCTTGCGCACTTGACGTTTGGCGGGCTCGGGCAGATGGCTCAGGTCGCGGTCCTGGATGCGGATCAGGTCGGACTCGCCGAGGGCGAAGTCGAGGTGGAAGTCGATCAATCCGTCCAGCGCGGTCTCGGCATCGGGTGCATCGTCGACGACGGCGGTCGCGCCCGCCAGCAACCGCGTGCTGATCCCGACCAACAGCTCGACGAGTAGCGCTTCCTTGTTGGGGAAGTGCCGGTAGATCGCGGGCCCACTCACCCCGGCGGCCGCACCGATGTCCTCCAGCCGCACGGCCAAGAACCCACGCTCGGCGACCAAACGTTCCGCTGCGGCGATGAGCTGGTCGCGGCGGTCGGATTTCGCCCTCTTCCTGCTCGTCGCGGCCTGCTGAGAGGCCGGGAGAGACATCGAGATACCCCCATCCCGCTGGTGGACATTTCAGTTAATCGTGACTAACATACTACGAGTTAGTCGTCATTAACTCAACCGAAACGGCGGCCAGATGACAACGATGCTTCAGTCCAGTCGCAACCAGCATCTGGACCTTGTCGCGCAGCTGCGGGAGAAGATGGCCGCCGCCGCGCTCGGTGGCTCCGCCAAGTCTCGCGAGCGCCACGTCAGCCGCGGAAAGCTGCTGCCGAGAGACCGCGTCGACGGATTGCTGGATCCGGGCAGTCCGCTGCTGGAAGTCTCTCCGCTTGCTGCCGACGGTATGTACGACAACGAGTGTCCTGGCGCGGGCATGATCACCGGCATCGGACGGGTATCCGGACGTGAATGCATGATCGTGGCGAACGACGCGACCGTGAAAGGTGGTACCTACTACCCGATCACGGTCAAGAAGCATCTGCGGGCGCAGGAGATCGCGCTGCAGAACCGGCTGCCGTGCATTTATCTGGTCGATTCGGGCGGGGCGTTCCTGCCGCGGCAGGATGAAGTCTTTCCCGACCGCGAGCACTTCGGCCGCATCTTCTACAACCAGGCGACCATGAGCGCCAAGGGAATTCCGCAAATCGCGGCCGTGCTCGGCTCGTGCACCGCGGGCGGGGCGTACGTGCCTGCGATGAGCGACGAGGCCGTGATCGTCCGTAACCAGGGCACGATCTTCCTCGGCGGCCCGCCACTGGTGAAGGCCGCGACCGGAGAGGTCGTGACAGCAGAAGACCTCGGCGGTGGCGACCTGCACTCAAAAGTATCCGGCGTCACCGACCATCTGGCCCACGACGACCGCGATGCACTGCGCATCGTGCGGCGGATCGTCTCCACGCTCGGCCCGCGACTCGACCCGCCGTGGGAGGTGGCGCCGGCGGTCGATCCTCTTGCCGAGCAGTCCGAACTATATGACCTGGTACCCGTCGATCCGCGAGTGCCGTACGACGTGCACGAGGTCGTCACCCGTATCGTCGACGGCGGCGAGTTCGCAGAGTTCAAGGCCGAGTACGGCGCGACCTTGGTCACCGGCTTCGCCCGTATCCACGGCCATCCCGTCGGGATCATCGCCAACAATGGCGTGCTGTTCTCCGAATCCGCGCTGAAGGGGGCACATTTCATCGAGCTGTGCGACAAGCGGATGGTGCCGCTTCTGTTCCTGCAGAACATCTCCGGCTTCATGGTGGGCCGCGACTACGAGGCGGGCGGAATCGCCAAACACGGCGCCAAGATGGTGACCGCCGTTGCTTGCGCACGCGTGCCCAAGCTGACTGTCGTGATCGGCGGGTCATACGGCGCGGGTAATTATTCGATGTGCGGGCGGGCGTATTCGCCCCGATTCCTGTGGATGTGGCCGAACGCCAGGATCTCGGTGATGGGCGGGGAGCAGGCCGCGTCGGTGCTGGCCACCGTCCGTGGCGATATGACGCCCGAGGAGGAGGAAGAGTTCAAGGCGCCGATCCGCGCGCAGTACGAAAGCCAGGGCAACCCCTATTACTCGACAGCGCGGCTGTGGGACGATGGCGTCATCGACCCCGCAGACACCAGAACCGTTCTCGGGCTGGCACTTCCGGTTGTCGGCCAGGCACCCGTCGAGCCGGTCTCCTACGGCATCTTCCGGATGTGACGATGAGCATATTTCTCGCTTCGGTGCTCCCCTCCGCTCCTCGCTGCGCAGCGGTACTCGCCGCGATGCTCAGGAAGGACCTCCGCTCGAGATGAACTTCCATACAGTTCTTGTCGCCAACCGGGGCGAGATCGCCGTCCGCGTCATCCGCACGCTGCGGGCGATGGGGATCCGCTCGGTGGCGGTGTTCAGCGACGCCGACGCCAATGCGCGCCATGTCACCGAGGCCGATGTCGCGGTCGGCATCGGACCCGCGCCCGCGCGGCAGAGCTACCTCAACATCGACGCGGTCATCGACGCTGCACGTCGCACCGGCGCCCAAGCGGTCCACCCGGGCTACGGATTTCTCTCGGAGAACGCCGAATTCGCGGCAGGGCTGGAGGCGGCCGCGATCGTCTTCATCGGTCCACCCGTGAAGGCGATTCAGACGATGGGCGACAAGATCGCGGCCAAGACCACCGTGTCGGCGTTCGGCGTGCCGGTCGTTCCAGGCATCGCGCGGCCCGGCCTGGCCGACGACGACCTGATCGCGGCGGCCGGCGACGTCGGCTATCCGGTGCTGGTGAAGCCGTCCGCCGGTGGTGGCGGCAAGGGCATGCGGGTCGTGCACGAGCCGTCCCAACTGCAGGCGGCACTCACCAGCGCGCGCCGCGAGGCCGGCGCCGCCTTCGGCGACGACACCCTGTTCCTCGAGCGATTCGTGTTGAACCCCCGCCACATCGAGGTGCAGGTGCTCGCCGACGGCTACGGCAACGTCGTACACCTCGGCGAGCGGGAATGCAGCCTGCAGCGTCGGCATCAGAAGGTGATCGAGGAAGCGCCGTCGCCTCTGCTGGACGAGCCGACCAGGGCACGCATCGGCGCCGCCGCCTGCGAGACAGCGCGCAGCGTCGACTACACAGGCGCGGGCACCGTCGAGTTCATCGTCTCCGCCGATCGTCCCGACGAGTTCTTCTTCATGGAGATGAACACCCGGCTTCAGGTCGAGCACCCCGTCACCGAAATGGTCACGGGCATCGACCTTGTCGAACAGCAGGTGCGCATCGCCGCGGGTGAGAAGCTGCCGATCGAGCAGGACGACATCACCATGACCGGCCATGCCATCGAGGCGCGCATCTACGCCGAAGACCCGGCCAACGGGTTCCTGCCGACCGGAGGCGATGTGCTCGACCTCGTCGAGCCGAAAGGCCAAGGCGTCCGGGTCGACTCGGGCCTGGCGCGCGGAACGGTGGTCGGCAGTGATTACGACCCGATGCTGTCCAAGGTGATTGCACACGCCGACGACCGTCCGGCGGCGCTGCGTGCACTCGATCGCGCCCTCGCAGGCACCGCCGTGCTTGGCGTCACGACCAACGTCGAGTTTCTACGATTCCTGCTGGCCGATCCGGATGTCACTGCCGGACGGCTGGACACCGGGCTGTTGGACCGGCGGACACCGGATTTCGCTGCCGCCCAACCGGGGGACGACGAGCTCGTCGCGGCCGCGGCCTTCAAATGGCTGCGCAGCTGGCCGCGACAGGCTGGCAGCCTGTGGGAGGTGCCGTCGGGCTGGCGCATCGGCGAGCGGGCAGCGACGACCGTACGCCTGCACGCGGGAGAGCGCACCGACCACGTATACCTGACCGGCACCCCGGTCGCCGCGACGGCCGTCGTCGAGAATGGCCAATCGCGCACGCTCGCAGCCGCTCTCGACGGCGACCGGTTGGTTGTGACGCTCGACGGCCTTCGCACCGATTATCTCGTCGCCGCGACCGACGGGCAGATCTGGCTTTCAGGAAGCGGCCGCACCGCCGTCATCGAGGAGGTGCGCGAAGCACCCGTGCGCCCCGACGACGAACACAGCGGTGATGCCGAACTCGTCAGTCCCATGCCGGGATCCGTGGTCGCGGTCGGTGTCGAAGACGGCGCGCATGTCGAGGCAGGCGCGGTCGTCGTCGTGGTTGAAGCGATGAAAATGGAGCACTCGCTGTCCGCGCCGGTCGACGGCGTGGTCGAACTACTCGTCGCCGTAGGCGACCAGGTGAAGGTGGGCCAGCCGCTGGCCCGGATCTCCGCCGGCGGTGCCGGCAATTCAACAGAAGCCGGCGGTGCCGGCAATTCAACAGGCGCTATTGAGAAAGCAGAGCAGTCATGAGTGAATTTCTGGCCACCGGCATGCTGCCCGACCACTACGAGCAGCTCGCCAAGACAGTGCGCGACTTCGCGCAGAGCGTCGTGGCACCCGTCGCCGCCAAACACGACGAAGAACACTCCTTCCCTTACGAAGTCGTGTCGGGCATGGCGGATATGGGACTGTTCGGCCTGCCGTTCCCCGAGGAGTACGGCGGCATGGGCGGCGACTACTTCGCGCTGTGCCTCGCGCTCGAGGAGCTGGGGAAGGTCGACCAGAGCGTGGCGATCACGCTGGAGGCGGGTGTATCGCTGGGCGCGATGCCGGTCTACCGCTTCGGCAATGAGGACCAGAAGCAGGAATGGTTGCCGCTTTTGGCAAGTGGCAAGGCCCTCGGCGCTTTCGGGCTGACCGAGGCGGGCGGCGGAACCGATGCGGGCGCCACCAAGACGACGGCGCGCCTCGACGACGGGCACTGGATCATCAACGGTAGCAAGCAGTTCATCACGAACTCGGGCACCGACATCACCAAGCTGGTCACGGTAACCGCGGTCACCGGCGAAACCGACGGCAAGAAGCAGATCTCGTCGATCCTGGTGCCGGTGCCCACCGAAGGCTTCACCGCCGAACCGGCCTACAACAAGGTCGGCTGGAATGCCTCGGACACCCACCCCTTGAGCTTCGACGACGTCCGGGTGCCCGCCGAGAACCTGCTTGGTGAGCGGGGGCGCGGCTACGCCAACTTCCTGCGCATCCTCGACGAGGGCCGGATCGCGATCGCCGCGCTGTCGGTCGGCTCCGCGCAGGGCTGCGTCGACGAATGTGTGAAGTACGCCAAGGACCGTCAAGCGTTCGGCGCGGCCATCGGCACCTATCAGGCCATCTCCTTCAAGATCGCCCGGATGGAGGCGCGCGCGCATGCCGCCCGCACCGCGTACTACGACGCGGCCGCGCTCATGTTGGCGGGCAAGCCCTTCAAGAAGGCCGCCGCGATCGCCAAGCTCGTCGCCAGCGAGGCCGCGATGGACAACGCCCGCGACGCCACCCAGGTGTTCGGCGGCTACGGTTTCATGAACGAATATCCCGTCGCGCGGCATTACCGCGACAGCAAGATCCTCGAAATCGGCGAAGGGACAACAGAAGTGCAGCTGATGCTGATCGCGCGCGAGGCCGGCCTGTGACCGACAAGAAAATTGTCGTTCAGCGAGGTCTGTGGTTCGAGGAGTTCGAGACAGGCGTGCTGTATCAACACCGGCCCGGCCGCACCATCACCGAGGCAGACAACGTCCTGTTCACCACGCTGACGATGAATACCCAAGCGCTGCACCTGGATGCCGCGTTCTCCGACGCGCTGCCGCCGTTCAACCAGCGGCTGGTGAACTCGATGTTCACGTTGTCCACGCTGGTTGGGCTGTCGGTGGCGCAACTGACGCAGGGCACGATCGTCGGCAACCTCGGGTTCGGTGAGGTCGCTTTCCCGAAGCCGCTCTTCCACGGTGACACCCTGTACGCCGAGACGGAGGTGACCGACAAGCGGGAGTCCAAGAGCCGTCCGGGGGAGGGCATCGTCACCTTCGCACACACCGGCCGCAATCAGCACGGCGATATCGTCGCGACCGCGTCACGAAAGACGATGGTGCGCAAGCGTCCTGAGGGGGCGTAGTGACTCTCACGCAGACGGGACCCGGCTGGCTGTTCTGTCCTGCCGATCGGCCGGAACGTTTCGGGAAGGCCGCGGCCGTAGCTGATGTGGTGATCCTCGACCTCGAAGACGGTGTCGCAGCGAAAGACCGGGAGATGGCCCGCGCCGGGCTGATCGAAACGCCCCTGGACCCCGACCGCACCGTCGTGCGCGTCAATCCCGCGGCCACCGCCGACCATCAGGCCGACCTCGAAGCACTCGCAAAGACGAAATACACCACCGTGATGCTGGCGAAAACCGAGGATCCTCAGCAGATCCGCGATCTGGCGCCGCTGGACGTGGTGGTGTTGATCGAAACACCGTTGGGCGCCGTCGCCGTGAACGAGTTGGCGCGCATCGACAACGCGTTCGCGTTGATGTGGGGCGCCGAGGACCTGTTCGCGGTGACCGGCGGAACCGCCAACCGACGGCCGGACGGCAGCTACCGCGATGTTGCCGAACACGTCCGCTCCCAAACTTTGCTCGCGGCCAAGGCATATGGCCGGATGGCGCTGGATTCGGTGTATCTGGACATCAAGAATCTCGATGGCCTGCGTGCGGAGGCCGACGATGCCGTCGCGGTCGGCTTTGACGCCAAGGTCGCCATCCATCCAACCCAGGTCGCGGTGATTCGCGACGCCTACGCGCCGACCGCCGACCAGGTCGAATGGGCGCGACACGTCCTCGAAGCGGCCCGTCATGAGAGGGGCGTCTTCCAATTCGAGGGCATAATGGTGGATGCCCCAGTGCTGCGGCGAGCAGAGCGCATCGTCCAGCTAGCGCCTCACCCCGGCGCCTAGCCGGCATCCCCTCACCAGGGGTTTTGCTCTGATCGCCTCCGTGCTGAGCACCTCAGTCGCCTGACGGCGAGACCCGCCGTCAGCGTCCCTAGGAGGCGGTATGGCAGGGTCCGTTCAGGCACCCCTCGCGTCGGTCGATGTCGAGCTGGAGCCGATTCAACTGGTCGCCCCCGACGGGAGGCCGACCACAGAGACCAGATACCGCCGAGACCTTCCACCCGAGACACTGGGCTGGCTGTTCGAGTCGATGGCCGTCACCCGCGCGCTCGATGCGGAATTCGTCAATTTGCAACGGCAGGGCGAGCTGGCGTTGTTTGCGTCGTGCCGCGGCCAGGAGGCCGCGCAGATCGGTGCGACCGCCTGTCTGCGCAAGACAGATTGGCTGTTCCCGCAGTACCGCGAGATCGGCGTATTCCTGCTGCGCGGCATCACGCCTGCGCAGATGGGCGCGGTCTGGCGCGGCCGGTGGCACGGCGGACTCGGGTTCATCGACAAATGCGTCGCCCCCATCGCGATCCCGATCGGTACACACGGTTTGCACGCGGTCGGCGCCGCGATGGCCGCGCAACGCCTCGGCGAGGACTCGGTGACGGTCGCCTTTCTCGGCGACGGCGCGATGAGTGAGGGCGATGCGCATGAAGCGCTGAACCTGGCGTCGGTGTACAAGGCGCCGTGCGTGTTCTTCGTGCAGAACAATCAGTGGGCGATCTCCGTGCCAGTCAGCCGCCAGCATGCCGGACCATCGATCGCGCACCGCGCGATCGGCTACGGAATGCCCGGCATTCGCGTTGACGGCAACGACGTGCTGGCGTGCTACGCGGTGATGACCGAGGCCGCCGAGCGCGCCCGCCACGGCGGCGGTCCCACGCTCATCGAAGCGGTCACCTACCGGATGGGACCGCACACGACGTCAGACGACCCGACCCGCTACCGGGCGCAGGAGGAGGTCGATAGGTGGGCCGCGCTCGATCCCATTTCGCGCTACCGCACCTACCTGGGGAGCATCGGTGAGTGGACCGATCGGCTGGAGCACCGTGTCGAAACGCGGTCGGCCCGGCTGTGCGCTGAACTGCGCGACGCGGTCATCAACACGCCCGACATGGACATCGGCGAATTGTTCGACACGGTTTACGCGGACATCACCCCGGCCTTGCAGGCCCAGCGCGACCAGCTGATGGCCGAGTTGGCGAAGGAGGCCTGACATGACCCAGATCATCGAACGGCCGGCGGATTACGGCGACGACGCCCAGGAACCGCCGCTCTTCACACCCGTACCGGTCGCCACGAAGCTGACCATGGCGCAGGCCATCAACCGGGCACTGCACGATGCGATGGCGGCCGATGACCGCGTCCTGGTGTTCGGCGAGGATGTGGCGAAGCTCGGTGGCGTGTTCCGCGTCAGCGAGGGTCTCACCGAAACGTTCGGCGATGGAAGGTGTTTCGACACGCCCTTGGCCGAGTCGGCCATCATCGGCGTCGCGATCGGATTCGCCATCCGCGGCTTCGTGCCTGTTCCCGAGATCCAGTTCGACGGGTTCTCGTATCCGGCTTTCGACCAGATGGTCAGCCACTTGGCGAAGTACCGGGTCCGCACCCACGGCGACGTGGACATGCCGGTGACCATCCGCATCCCGTCGTTCGGCGGAATCGGTGCGGTCGAACATCATTCGGAGTCCACAGAAACCTACTGGACGCACACGGCGGGTCTCAAAGTGGTGGTGCCGTCGACGCCGTCGGATGCGTATTGGCTGCTTCGGCATTCGATCGCCAGCCGCGACCCCGTGGTCTATCTGGAGCCGAAGCGGCGATACTGGTCGCGCGAGGACGTCGACACCAGCACGCCAGGGCTGCCGATCGGCCGAGCGGCGGTAAGGCGCGCCGGTGATGACGTGACTGTGCTGACGTACGGCGGTCTGGTCCAGACAGCGCTGGCCGCAGCGGATCTCGCGGCCGACCACTACGGCTGGAATCTGGAAGTGGTCGATCTGCGCTCGCTAAACCCGCTCGACTTCGACACGGTGGCGGCGTCGGTGCGCAAGACCGGCCGCGCGGTGGTGATCCACGAGGGCGCCCGCACGCTCGGCTTCGGCGCTGAGTTGGCGGCCCGCATCCAGGAGGAGTTGTTCTACGACCTGGAGGCCCCGGTGTTGCGCGCCACCGGCTTTGACACGCCGTATCCGCCTGCGCGACTGGAGAAGCTATGGCTACCCGGGGTCGACCGGTTGATCGACTGTGTCGAGAAAGCGATGACCCAGCCATGACCGGCCAAGGCGTGCGGGACTTCCTCGTGCCCGATCTCGGTGAGGGCCTCGAGGACGCGACGATCACCGGCTGGAGCGTCGCGGTCGGCGACGACGTCGTGCTCAACCAAACGCTGTGCACGGTCGAGACCAACAAGGCCGAGGTCGAGATTCCGAGTCCCTACCCTGGCCGGGTCGTCGAACTCGGTGGCGCAGAGGGAGACACGTTGGCCGTCGGTGCGGTGCTCGTGCGTATCGCGACCGACGTTCCCGCGCCCGCGCCGGCTTCCCAGAACGGCGGGGGACCGGCACGCAAGGCGGTGCTCGTCGGCTACGGCACCGACGATGCGATGGACACCAGCAGACGGGCACCCGTCGAGGGCGGTACACGGGCGCGCGCAAAGCCGCCGGTGCGCAAGCTGGCCGCCGACTTGCATGTGGATCTGGCCGCTGTGGCGCCGGGCACGGGTCCGGAGGGAATCGTCACTCGCGAGGACGTCCTCGCGGCGGCAGGGAAGTCGGACGACGTCTCGGACACCGTCGGTGTGCACGGCGTACAGGCCATGATGGCGCAGCGGATGGCGTTGTCGCGCAGCCAGATACCAGACGCCCACGCCAGCGTGCAGGTCGACTGCGCCGCGCTGCTGCGGGTGCGTGACCGCTTGCGGGAGGCCGCTGGTGACGACGGACAACAGATCACGGCCTTCGCCCTGACGCTTCGCCTGTTGACGATCGCGCTCACACACCATCCGATGTTCAACTCGACGTGGGTCGAGACCGCGGGAGGGCCGCATATTCACGTCCACTCCGCGGTACATCTTGGCTTCGGGGTTGCGGCGCCACGCGGACTGCTGGTGCCCGTCGTCAAGGACGCGCACGAAAAGACGACACGGGAACTGGCCGCAACGATCGCCCGGCTCATCGAAGAGTCGCGCGCGGGCACTGTGAAACCGGCCGAGTTGCAGGGATCGACGTTCACGGTGTCGAACTTCGGCGCGCTCGGGCTTGATGAAGGCGTACCCGTCATCAACTACCCGGAGGCGGCCATCCTCGGCATGGGGTCGTTGAAGCCTAGGCCGGTTGTCGTCGACGACGCCGTTGTGATTCGGCCGACGATGACGCTGACATGCGCGTTCGACCATCGCATCGCCGACGGCGCTCAGGTGGCGGCGTTCCTCGGCGAGGTACGCCTGCTGATCGAGTCGCCGGAGCTGGCGCTCCTGGACAGCTAGCGCTAGGGGCCGCCGCGCCAGTGCTCGATGCGATGATGATCGGGCGTGAAGCCGTGGTTCACACCCCACAGCACGGCCTGGGTGCGGCTCTCGACCCCGATCTTGCGGTAGATGGTTCGGATATAGGACTTCACCGTGTTGGGGCTCAAATACGTCAGCCGCGCAACGTCGGCGTTGCTCTTGCCCTGGGTGATCAGCGCCAAGATCTCAGCCTCGCGGTCGCTGAGTCCCTCGCCACGGCCGGGCCAGTCGAGCCCTGGGGCGCTGCGTGCCCGCGGGGCCACGTCACTGATGACCATCTCACCGGAGTGAACGGCCTCCAGCGCGGTGACCAGCTCGCGTGCAGGCAGCGTTTTCGACAAGTACGCGTGTGCCCCCTGCTTCCGCGCGCTTTCTATGAGGTCAGGATGAAAGTTCCACGTATAGACCACAACTCGACTTGCCCGCGGACTTGCGACGAGCACCCCGATCTCTTCGTGGTCGGACTCGGGTTGGGCGAACGAGTCGTACAACGCGATGTCGACGGCGTCCTCGACGGGCATGTTCGAGTCGAGTTCGGCGATGACCACGCGGTCCCGGTACGGATCGAGCATGTTGGCCACGCCTTTGACGACGATGTCGTAATCATCGACGAGCGCCACCGTGATGGGTGGCCGTGGGGTTGAAGGCGAAGGCATGTCGCGCAGACTACCTCCCTAGGGGTGTATTGCCACCCCCCTTTGGGGTGTTCGACTGAATCGGCGTTGGCGTGATCGACCGACCGAACCGTCACCAAAGTCAACGCTGAAAGAAAGGCTCAGCATGATCATTCTCGGCATCATCCTGCTCATAGCGGGATTTCTACTGAAGATCTCGATCCTGTGGACCATTGGGATCATCCTCCTCGTCGTCGGCGTGATCCTGGCGATCCTGGGCGCCACCGGACGCGCGGTCGGCGGTCGCCGACATTACTTCTGAATTCCAACGCCATGCGGCCACGTTGTGTGGGCCGCTCGAGGCACACTGACGAAAGGAGCACGCAATGCCCATGTGGGAATGGATCGTGATCGCGGCGTGTGTCGTCACCGTGGTCGCTGCTGTCACCGTTGCGGCGATGGCCATGATCAGTCGCAGGAGGACGGAGCGCCTGAAGGAGCACTACGGGTTCGAATACGAGCGGCTGATCGACGAGACCGGCGATCCGAACGCGGCAGAGAAGGAACTCGCCGCCCGTGAACGCGCTCACGACAAGCTACACATCGTCGCGCTGACACCCTCGGCGTTCACGGACTTCAACAATCGCTGGCGGCAGGTGCAGGCCGGCTTTGTCGATGATCCGGCGCGTGCGGTCGGAGCGGCCGATCGCTTGGTGAACGAAGTGATGCGTGAAAAAGGCTACCCGGTCGATGATTTCGACCAGCGTGCAGCCGATATCTCGGTGGAGCACCCGGAGATCGTGGAGAACTATCGCGCTGCGCACGGCATACATCGGTCACAGCAGAACGGCGGCGTCAGCACCGAACAGCAGCGTGAGGCGTTCGTTCATTACCGGGCGCTGTTCGGGAGGCTGCTCGTGACAGGTCAACAATCCGGCACCTCACAGGAGGCAAGCGCATGACGGCGTACGAACGAACGGTGGAGGTCGACGACTTCGATGCCGCCCCCGGCGAGACGACCCTGCTCGAGGGCGAACCACCGCAGGCCGCAGATGCCGATGAGGTCATTTCTGCCGACGAGCGATTCGAACCGTCCAGCGAGACAAGCCTTTTCGCCGACGACGAGTTGGCGGGGCTGCGTGCTCGATGGGACTCCGTTCAGGCGGCGTTCGTCGACGATCCGCGGGAATGCGTCGCGAAGGCCGACGGTTTGGTGTCGGATCTGATCGAAAGGCTCACCGCCGGTTTCGCCGATGCCCGCTCGCGACTCGAGACACGCTGGGCACGCGGCGAAACGGCGTCCACCGAGGACCTGCGCCTGGCTCTGCAGTACTACCG
>JBKPSU010000009.1:0-86121 GCA_046735135.1 Actinomycetota bacterium | reverse complement strand
GGGCTGCTTGGTCGGCGGTGCGAGTGCGGTGTCGGCGGGGCATCATCAGCGCGCGTGTCGGTGGCGCTGTCTGGGTTGGTGGCGGTAGGTCGAGTTCTGCGGTGGTGACATCCCAGCCCGGGAAGAAGATTCTGCTGCCCGGATAGGTGGGGTATCGCGTGCCGCTAGGCGACGTCCAAATCAATGTCCCGTCCGGCAACTGGATATCCGACCAGCCGCCGATGCCGGTCCAGAACGTCTTCATCAGGTGATGTTTTCGGCACTTGCAGTTCAGGTTGGAGGCATGTGTGGGGCCAAGCGGCCAGGGTCGGGCGTGGTCGATGTCGCAGCGCTCGGCCGAGATGTCGCAGCCGGGGAAGCGGCAGAACAGATCCCGCATCCGCACGAACTCGGCCAATTCGGCAGAGGGTCGATAGCCCTTCTCTGGTTGCCCGCTGGGCATCCGGATCGGCGTGACAGTGGCGCCGTTTCCAATGGCCTGCGCCAGAAGCGGGGCCGACACCGCGCCGTGGCCCATCATCAGCGCTGCGCCGGGCTGCGCGGCGGCGGTGGCGGCGGCGTCGAGGGTGTGTTGGTCGGTGATGACCCGGATGACCACGTTGGCGGTGGGTCGTTGACCCGATGACCGACAGGTCGGCGATCCACACGCGCACGCCAGGTGGTCGTTGCCGTGGGCCCACGATCCCGCAGCGTCGGATCGGCGTTCACCGGCGCTGCGCGGATCGTCCTGACACACCTCCCCGGTCATGGCGGTGATGCGCTTGTTCAACACCGCGGCGTCGGTGGCCCGCAGCCGCCCCCACACCGCGGTGGTGTCGGTGTCGTCGTCGCACGCCCCGATGGTGAAGTCGCGCCCGCGCAGGCTGGTCTGGGCGCGGCGCACCGCATCCGGGTCATGCTGGTTGACCTGAGTGTCGACGGCCTGACGAAGTTTGTCCTCCGACAAGGGGTCCCAGCGGGTGGCCCGGTCGGTGATGGCGGTGTCGATCAGCGCCAGGGCGTGCTCGTCTTCGACCAGGTGGGTGCCCCAGGTGATCGCCGATACCACCCGGCTGCTGATCGCGCCCTTCCAATACAGTGCGGCCACCTGGGGCAGACGATCCCGCAGAGCCTGGGCGATACGCATCTGACCCGAGGCCCGCCGATGCCCGATATGCAGGGCGGCGGCAACCTCGGCGGCCGCCGAATCCCACGGGTCGAACGCCCACATCACCCGCTCGTCGTCGTCGACGACGCGGCGCCGCGTCAACTCCGCTACCGCGGCCAGCCGCCGCGCGCCGCCGATCGCCTCTTGGCGCGCGCCGTCCTCGATGGCGGCCACGACCTCCTCGTCCGAGGCCGCCGCAAACTCCGAGTCGAACATATGTTCGATACTACGCCACTCCACTGACTCAAACCGGTGCAAGGCTCGTACCAGCGGCGATAGGGCCTAGCGCGCCGGCAGGTTGAGCACGTGCTGGGCGATGATGTTGCGCTGAATCTCCGAAGTTCCGCCCGCGATGGTGCCCGCGAAGCTGCCGATGTAGCGGGTGAACCAGCCCGCGGTGAATTGGCCTGGGCTGTACGGGTTGTACGGCGCGCTCATCGCGGGATCGGCCAACGCGTCGACACCCGTGGCCTCCAGCACCTGGCGGTACGCATTCTGTTCGGCCTCCGACCCGAACACCTTGAGCACCGACAGGCCCGCGGCATCGCCGTCGCCGCGGGCAGCGCGCGCCAGCGCGGCCGAGCCCATCAAGCGAAGCGCCTGATAGTCCATGGCGATACTCGCGTACGCGTCACGGTGCAATGCGCTTGCAGGCCGGTAGCTTTCGAGCGTCTGCCCTAGCCGGTTGGCGAACTGCAGCCACATCATCGTGCGCTCGTGGCCCAACGACCCGTTGGCCACCTTCCATCCACCGTTCAGCGGCCCGACCAGGTTCTCTGCGGGCACCCGCACATCGGTCAGGAAGACCTCGTTGAAGTCCAGATCGTTGCGGTCGTAGACGCAGGCGAACGGTCGGCAGGTCACGCCCGGCGTGTCCGTCGGGATCAGTAATGCGCTCAGCCCCTTGTGTTTCGGGACATCGGGATCGGTGCGCACGAAGGCCAGCAGCACATCGGCGTCGTGGGCGCCCGAGGTCCAGACCTTCTGGCCGTTGACGACGAAGTGATCCCCGTCGAGCACCGCCCGTGTGCTGAGGCCGGCGAGGTCGGAGCCCGC
Source organism: Actinomycetota bacterium (assembly GCA_046735135.1). GTDB lineage: Bacteria > Actinomycetota > Actinomycetes > Mycobacteriales > Mycobacteriaceae > Mycobacterium. Next base: position 83,918 of record JBKPSU010000009.1, on the reverse strand, counting down.
GCCCGGTTCGCTCATTCCGAGCGACGCCGTGATCTCCGCGCGCAGGATCGGCACCGCCCAGCGCAGCTTCTGCTCCTCGGTGCCGAACGACAGCAGCGACGCCGCGATGATGCCGACGCCCTGGGGGTTGAACGAGTGATAGATGCGCCGCCGCGAGAGCTCCTCGCGATGAACGAACTGTTCGAGGATGTTCGCGTTGCGGCCGCCGAACTCCGGCGGGTTGCCGGGCAGCAGCCACCCGTGGTCGAACTGCAACCGCTGCCACCGCCGCGACCACTCCGGCACGTGTGACGTCGAGCGTGATCGCTCTTCCGCCGCGTCGGCTTCCGCGGGCAGATGCTCGTCGAGGAAGGCGATGAACTCGGCGCGGAACTCCTCGACGTCGTCGTCGAACCTCAGTTGCACCGCTCCAACATATCAAGTACTTAACATTTACGCGCCGATGCGCTATGCATAGTGGGATGCTCACTGGCCAGAAGGTGCTGATCACCGGTGTGACCGGCAAAATCGCCTTTCCGATCGCACGCGCGCTGGCGCACGAAAACGAGGTATGGGGCGCCGCCCGACTGCGGAACAGAGCCGATCGCGACAAGCTCGTCGCGGCGGGCATCCACCCCGTTGCGCTCGACATGAGTACAGGTGACTTCACCGGACTTCCCGACGACTTCGGCTACGTCTTCCACGCCGCGGTGGACCCGGGCGGCGGAGACTGGCCGCAATGCCTGTCGACCAACGCGCACAATTCCGGCGACTTGCTCCACCACTGCCGCAGCGCCAATGGTTTCGTGTTCTGTTCCACCGGTTCGGTCTACGGCTACCAAGGGCAGCGCCCGCTGCGTGAGACCGATCCGCCTGGAGTGCCGCTGCGGCCGAATTACAGCTTCTCGAAGATCGCCGCGGAGGCGGTGTGCACATGGGTGGCCACCCGGCACCAGATCCCGCTAACCATCATCCGCATCTGCTCGACGTACGGGCCGGAGGGCGGCGCGCCCGCCGACCGGCTCGATGCGATGTTGGCGGGCAAGCCGATTCGGCTTCATCCCGACAAGCCGAACAATTACAACCCGATCTATGAGGACGATTACGTCGAGCTCGGTATCAGGGCGATGGAGGTCGCAGATACTCCCCCGGTCATCGTCAACTGGGCGGGCAGCGAAACCGTCAGCGCCGAGGACTACTGCACCTACATGGGCGCGCTCGTCGGCGTCGACCCGGTCTTCGAGTACACCCCCGACGCGCACACGCCACTGTGGCCCGACGTCACCCGCATGCACGAGATCCTCGGCCCGACGAAAGTGCCGTGGCGCGAAGGCTTTCGGCGCATGGTCGCTGCCCGCCACCCCGAAATCGATCTGCATGAAGGACCGCGATGACGCTTCCCGGAACCCCGTCGGATGAGGTCGCCGGCGTCCTCGCAGCCGGACGTGGTGACATCGCAACGCTTTTCGTATCCATGGCCAGGCGCCATCCAGAGGGCCGTGACGCCGAGTATCTGCGCTGGCACACGCTCGACCACCGGCCCGAACAGCACCGCCTCGCGGGAGTACGCGCCTCCCTGCGGCTGGTGTCGACACCCGAATGCCGGGCCGCACGGGCGCCGAGTGACGAGCGATTCGACGCGATCGACCACGTGATGACCTACTTCTTCTCCGACCAGAGCGGGCTGGTCTCCTTTCTGGAACTCTCCTCCGCGCTGGGCGGCGCCGACCGGAAACTGCCCCTGCTGCCGCCGGTGCAGCGCGGTGTCTACGCGATCGAGCACAAGTCGGCGGCGCCGCGGATAAAGGCAGGCGCCGACGTGCTGCCGTGGTGGCCGATCCGCGGCGTGTACCTGCTTCTGGAGTCCGGCGCCACGCCGCCCAAAGATCTTGTGGACGTCGACGGCGTTGGTGGCCTCTGGTCGGTGGCCTCGCAGGACGTCGACGCACGCCTGGCGAGTGCTCCTGCCGGCCAGACGCTCACCTATTGCTTCCTGGACGACGACCCTGTCGAAACATCAAAGCGGCTGCAACCGGTGTTAGAGGCCCGCTGGCGGCACACCGGCGCCGATCCGCTACTGGCCGCGCCGTTCTACCCGGTCATCCCGTATGAGTGGGATCGCCATGTGCCGTAAGGGGTTTTGATGCGCGTCGGATTGATGGTCGGCTCCGACAAGGAGCGCTCGCGCGAGGACCGGCTGAGCGGACTGCTTGCCGACGGGAAGGCCGCCGAGGACGACGGGTTCGCGTCGTTCTGGATGCCCCAGGTGCCCGGCTACCTCGACGCGATGACGGCCGTCGCGCTGCTCGGCCAGGTGACCGAGCGCATCGAGATCGGCACGGCGGTCGTACCCATACAGACGCGCCATCCGCAGATCATGGCGCAGCAGGCGCTGACCACCCAGGTCGCCTGCAGCGGCCGGTTCGTGCTCGGCATCGGGCCGTCACACCACTGGATCATCTCCGATCAACTCGGGTTGCCCTACGCACGGCCAGCCCGGCTGGTCCGCGACTACATCGACGTGCTGAACGCAGCGTTCGCCGGTCCCGGCGCCGTGGCGATCGACAACGAAAGCTATTGCGTGCACAGCCCAATCGACGTCGCGGACGCGGTGGACATGCCTGTGCTGCTCGCCGCCCTCGGCCCGACGATGCTGCGGATCGCGGGCGAACACACCGGCGGAACGATCCTGTGGATGGCCGATGAACGCGCCATCGGCGACTACGTGCTCCCGCGCATCGCCGAGGCGGCCGGCGCCGCGGGCCGGCAGGGAATCCGTGTCGTCGCAGGCGTTCCCGTTGCACTGTGTTCGGACAGCAAGGTGGGCGAGGCTCGCGCGTACGCCAGCGAGGTGCTCGGCCACGCCGACTTCTCCCCCAACTACGTGCGGCTGCTCGAGCACGGCGATGCCACCGACGTGGGCGACACGATGGCGGCGGGAGACGAGGCGACGGTGCTCGCGCGGCTGCGCCGCTACCGCGACGCCGGCGTCACCGACCTGGCCGCACGCGTCGTCCCGCTCGGTAAGGACGCCGCCGCACGCAATGCGTCGCGGCGACGTACTCAGGAGTTCGTCGCCTCACTGATCTCCGAGTTCGCTTCCGGCGCATAGCTGCCCATGAATTCGATGGGGACACCTCCCATCGTGCAGAAGAAGAGGTCGACGCCGGGCATGCCGGTGTCTATCGCCGTCACATCGTCGGCGAACGCATTCGCCTTCTCGCGAACGGCCCGGGAGTCCTCGGTGAGAAACGACAGTCCGGCGAGCCCCTCGGTGACGACGTCGCGCAACTGCGTCGGCACGGCGAGCACCTCCACCAGCCCCGCATCGCCGCTCCCGAGCATGGTCAGATCTGCGCCATCGCACGGCGGCCATCCGAGCGTCTGCTCGAGCACGTGGCCGGGCACCCGCAATTGGAATTGGATCTGCATGCCGACGACGTCGGTGAAGAACGAGATCAGCGTTTCCGCTGAATGACTGCGCATGACCACGTGGTGAAGTTGGTTGGGCATTCTTAGATAGTTAGACATGCGTTAACTATTTGCAAGGGTCAATTCGACTGCTAAAGTGCCACTGTGCCCAAGATAAGCACCGTTGACGTGGCTGACGGTAGTCAACGCCGTGCCTCGTTCCAGCGGGCGCGGTCGCGTCAGACCAAGCGTGATCTCGTGCAGGCAGCGATGGCGCTGTGGCGCACGAACGGGTACGCGAAGACGACGGTCGCCGACATCTGCCGCGCCGCGGGCGTTTCGCGCGCGTTGTTCTACTTCTACTTCCCTGGCAAAGAGGACGTGCTCTTCGAGGTCGGCCTGCTGTCCACACGCGCCGCGCAGAAAACGGTCGGCGACCTGCTGAAGCGCGACTACGACGTGGCATCGGTCATCGGTCAGGCCCTGCGCAGCCTGGAGCGCTCGATGACCCGCAACCCGCGCGAGCTGATCGTCGAGACCATCCTCGAGGGTTATCGCCAGGAGCAGCGCGTGCTCGCCGGCGACCGTCCGGAGGACTCCGACGCCGACATGTTCGGTGAGCTGTTCGCCAAGGCACAGGCCGATGGCAAGTTGGCGCCGCACGTTGACGTGGCCCACCTGTCGAGATTGGCTCAGATGCATGTCAGCGAAGGCGTTCGGCGCTGGGCTCTCGGCAGCTTCGGCGACCGGTCCTTCGCCGAGGTGGTCGCCGGTGACATCGCGGCCTTGATCGCGGGATTCAACGTAGAGCGCAAGTAGATCGAAGGAGACGCACGATGGCGTGGGATTTCGAAACCGACCCCGAGTACCAGAAGGCACTGGACTGGGCCGCCGAGTTCGTTCGCGAGGAGCTCGAGCCGCTCGATCTGGCGTTTCCCCACCAGCAGTTCACCCCGCTGGATGACAAGCGCCGCAAGGTGATCGACCCGCTCAAGGAGGAAGTCAGACGACGCGGCCTTTGGGCCACGCACCTCGGACCCGAACTGGGCGGTCAGGGCCACGGACAGCTCAAGCTCGCGCTGTTGAACGAGATCCTCGGTCGCTCGCAATGGGCGCCGATCGTTTTCGGCTGCCAGGCACCCGACACCGGCAACGCCGAGATCATCGCGCACTACGGCACCGAGGACCAGAAAAAGCGATACCTGCGGCCGTTGCTCGACGGCGAACTGTTCTCCTGCTATTCGATGACCGAACCGCACGCGGGCGCAGATCCCACACTGTTCACCACCCAGGCCGCCCGCGACGGCGACGACTGGGTGATCAACGGCTGGAAGTTCTTCTCCTCCAACGCCAAAACGGCGTCCTTCCTGATCATCATGGTCGTGACCAACCCCGAAGTCAGCGCCTACCAAGGCATGTCGATGTTCCTGGTGCCGACAGACACGCCAGGGGTGAAGATCGTCCGCAACTTCGGGTTGCACGGCGAGGCCGAAGGAGACGGCTCACACGCGCTGATCCACTACGACAACGTGCGGGTGCCGTCGGAGGCCCTGCTCGGCGGCGAGGGCCAGGCGTTCGTCATCGCCCAGACCCGGCTCGGCGGCGGCCGCATCCACCATGCGATGCGCACCATCGGGCTGGCGCGAAGTGCGCTGGACATGATGTGCGAGCGCGCGCTGAGCCGCGAGACACAGGGCAGCAGGCTCTCCGAAAAGCAGTTCGTGCAGGGCTACATCGCGGATTCCTATGCCCAGCTGTTGCAGTTCAGGCTGATGGTGCTCTACACCGCATGGGAAATCGACAAGTACAACGACTACAAGAAGGTGCGCAAGGACATCGCCGCCGTGAAGGTGGTCATGCCGACGGTGCTACACGATATCGCCTGGCGGGCAATGCAAGTGCACGGCGCACTGGGCGTCACGGACGACGTGCCGTTTATGGCGATGGTGACCGGCGCCGCGGTGATGGGATTGGCGGACGGACCCACCGAAGTGCACAAGGCGACGGTGGCCAAACAGGTGCTGCGGGACTACCAGCCGAGTGGCGACATCTGGCCCACCGAGTGGATTCCGAGGAAGCGGGAGGCGGCCCGCGAGAAGTTCGCCGACTATCTGGAGCACGAAGTGGGGAACATGTGACCGAGAAGATCGACGTTGCGCGCCTTGCCGATTGGATGGACGGCGCGAGGTTACCCGGGAAGGGCGAGCCACTGGAAGCCGAGTTCCTGTCCGGCGGCACGCAGAATGTGATCTACAAGATCAGCCGCGGCGAGGACGTCTGCGTCCTGCGCATGCCACCGCCGGACGCCCCGCCGGACCGTGACAAAGGCATCCTGCGGGAGTGGCGGATCATCGATGCGCTCGACGGCACGGAGGTGCCGCACACTGCAGCGGTCGGTGTCTGCCCCGAAGCCTCGGTGCTCGGCCGCCCGTTCTATCTGATGGGTTTCGTCGACGGCTGGTCCCCGATGGACCTTGCGGGCAGGCAGTGGCCGGAACCGTTCGGCAGCGACGTCGCCGCGCGTCAGGGTCTGGCATATCAGCTCGCCGAGGGCATCGCGTTGCTGTCGAAGGTCGACTGGAAGGCAAAGGGGCTGACCGATCTCGGCCGTCCCGACGGCTTTCACGAACGCCAAGTCGATCGGTGGACCGGCTTCTTCGAGCGGATCAAGGGCCGCGAGATCGACGGTCTCGACGAGGCCACCGGGTGGCTGCGCACCCATCGACCGCTCGACTTCATCCCCGGCCTGATGCACGGCGACTACCAGTTCGCCAACGTGATGTACCGCGACGGCGCGCCGGCTCAGCTTGCCGCCATCGTCGACTGGGAGATGGGCACGGTCGGTGATCCGAAGCTGGATTTGGGGTGGATGGTGCAGAGCTGGCCGGAGACATCCGATGAGCCGACGGACATGAGCTATGTGGACATGCGTGGAATGCCCACTCGCGCAGAGGTGGTCGAGCATTACGCGAAGGTCTCGGGCCGTCAGGTCGACGATCTCGACTACTACCTGGTGCTGGCCAAATGGAAGCTGGCGATCGTGCTCGAGCAGGGCTTCCAGCGGGCGGGCGACAACGAGAAGCTGCTGGCGTACGGGCCCGTGATCGTCTCGCTGATGCGATCGGCGGCCGAGCTGGCCGAGTCCTCCGACTACACGTGATCCGCGCCGCGGTCTGTCCAGAATACGGGCCGCCCGAGGTCGTCCGTGTGCAGGACTGGCACGCGCCGACGCCCGAGTCGGGGCAGGTACTCGTAAGGGTCGGCGCCGCCGCGGTCAACTACCCCGATGTCCTGCTTGTCGCAAACGAGTATCAGATCAGCGTGCCTCCGCCGTTCGTCGTCGGTAGCGAGTTCGCAGGCGTTGTCGTCGAGATTGCCGGTGAAACCGGCGATCTCGCTGTCGGCGACCGCGTCACGGGAACCGGTATGTACGGCGCATTCGCCGAACACGTGGCCGTACCAGCGCAAGGGCTGACCCGGATTCCCGCCGGCGTCGACGACCGCGCCGCTGCGGCTTTTGGAGTGGCTCACCGCACGGCATATCACGCGCTGCGCTCGGTCGCACGCATCCAGCCCGGCGACGCTGTGGTGGTGCTCGGCGCAGGTGGCGGCGTCGGCCTCGCCGCGGTCCAGTTGGCCGCTGCGTTGGGCGGCGTTGTCACAGCCGTCGCGTCGACGGCCGAAAAGCTCGATGTGGCAGCCTCATACGGCGCAACGCACCTCGTCAATCATCGCACGAGTGATCTGCGCCAGGCATTACGCGAGGCGCTGCCGGGAGGGGCGAATGCCGTCATCGACCCGGTCGGTGGCGACCTGTCGGAGCCGGCCCTGCGATCGTTGCGTCGCGGCGGACGGTTCGTCACGATCGGCTACGCGTCAGGCGTCATTCCTCGCATTCCGTTGAATCTCGTTCTGGTCAAGGGCATTACCGTGCTCGGCTTTCAATTCCAGGACGTTCCCCCTGATGAGTTCATCCGCAACGAGGAGGAACTCCGCAACCTACTGGCGGCCCGCACGGTGTCGCCCCATATCTGCGCGGTCTACCCGCTCGCCGAAGCCTCCCGCGCGCTGCGGCACGTGGCCGACGGGAGGGCCGTCGGCAAGGTGGTCGTCGACCTCAGCTAGGCCGGAACGAGATCGGCGGCGACCGACGGGGTCGCCATCACACCGCAGCGGAAGGTCTCGGTGTCGCCGACGGATCCCGCCGCGGCGTCTCCGGCCGCTGTCAGGGCCTGCATCTTGAACGCACGTGCTGCCGCGCTGAGGTGATGCCGGACGGGACCGACACTGTCGTCGAGCTCGGCGGGACAGCATTCGCCCCACAGCGTCACCTCGGTGAGTCCCTGCTCCAGCGCGCCGAGCACGCCACGGCGCACCCGCTCGTCGCTGCCGAACAGATCAGCGGCGACCGCAACCGTCTGCGGATGCGGACGATCCGCCCACAACGCCAGCGCCGACTCGAGGTCGGCCGTCTCGACGCCGAGGATGTGCAGCGGCCGCTCGTCCGCACCGTCGGCAAGCAGGACGGTCACGTCCCAGCCGGCCATCACGCGGTCATACATCCAACCGCCCGCGCACCTGACCACGTCGGCGACGTCGACGGCGACCACGTCGAGCCGGTACCTCATGTCGAGCTCCCGGGCGCCAGCTCGCGATCCAGCGACTCCGCGTAACCCTTGAACACGTCTGTCATGGGCAGTGAAGGATCGAGCAACCATAGGGTCTCCATTCCATTGATGAAGGCGAGGATTTCCACGGACTTCTTGGCCGCATCACAATCGGAGCGGTACTTTCCGGACCGCTGACCGCGTTGGATGAGCTCGGTGAGGATGTCGATGGCGCCGCGGTAGCGCTTGTGCAGCCGGTCGTGCAGTGGGGCGTCGGGCGCGATGTTCTCGACGAGCAGCACGGTGAACGTGCCGACCAGTTCAGGAGCACGGTCGAACCGCTCTGGCACCCGACTGAGCTCGGTGATGAGGTCGCCCGATTGGTAGTCGGCGTGGATGGCGTCGTCTTCGTCGCGCGCGTCGAGCACCGCGTTGAGCAGCTGCTCCTTGGATTCGAAGTGGTGCAGCAGTCCAGCGGGTGTGACGCCTGCTTCCTTAGCGATCTGAGCCACCGAGGTGTTACGCCATCCGTTGCGCGCCAGCAGTCGCTCGGCCACGCCGAGGATGCGCTGTCTGCGGTCCTCGCCCTTGGCGAGCAGAGCCGCATATGGGCGCTGACGTGCGCTTTCGCGCGGCTCAGACGACCCGTTGGGCTGCGGGGCCGACACCGAACTCCTTCGTTCGAACCAACCTAGTGAACACACAGTAGGTAGGTTTGGGCGCTGTGACAAGGGTCTCGGCGATTTAATTTCTTGACGGCCGTCTGCCCGCGGGTTCAGGCGTTCAGTTCGGCGAGGGCGGCAATCTGCTCGAGGTAATGGTCCAGCGAATGATGGACGAACCGGGCCGACAGCGTTGTGGTGCCCGCCGCGGCCATGGTTTGCAGCGTCTCCCTCGTCGTTTCGGGGTCGGCCACCGGATCGAGCGGCCGCTCCGCGGGCAGCACGACCTCGAAGCCCGCGGGCACGTCGCGGCCACGCAGCCACTCCGCCGCGGTGTCGATCGGCACGTTGAACGGAGCCCAGCCGTCGGCCAGCGTCAGCGCACGGCGCAACGAGCGCTTTGTATGACCGCCGATCCAGATCGGCATGTGAGGCTGCAGCGCACACGGATCGACGGTGAGCCCACCGAACGAATAGAACTCGCCGTCGTACGCGGGCTCGTTGGAAGGCAGCGCCGCCCGCAGTGCCCGCAGCGCATCGTCGGCTCGGGCTCCCCGGTCGTCGAACGGTACGCCGAGAAGGTCGAACTCCTCCTTGAGCGAGCCGACGCCAACGCCGAGTATGACCCGGCCGCCGCTCACGTGATCCAATGTGCCGTAACGCTTCACGATCTCCAGCGGGTGGTGATACCCCAGCACCAGCGTCATGGTGGCCAGCCGGATCTGCGTAGTCCGCGCCGCCACATAGCCAAGAGTCGCAAGCGGATCCCAATACCGGGAGCCGCGGCGTCCTGCTTCGGAGGACGGCATGCCGATGTGCTCGCTGCAGGTGAGGTGGTGGTAGCCGAGCCGGTCGGCCGCCTCGGCGACGCGGCCGATGTCCTCGATCGTGGCGTCCTGCTCCCATGTCAGGCGCGCGCCCGCGACGTTGGTGACGACGGGCGTTGTGATGCCGAGTTTCAATTCAGCGGCTCTTCGCCGGCAAGGATCGTGCGGTGCATCAGGCGGCCGCTGTCGGAGGCATACGGCAGCGCGCGGTGCATGGTGCCGGTGTTGTCCCAGATGAGCAGGTCACCGACCTGCCACCGGTGCCGATACACATACTGCGGTTGGGTGGCCCAGTCACGAAGGCGCGCAAGTAATGCCCGGCTTTCCTCGACCGGCATGCCGACGACGTAGTCGGCAGTCGCCCCGAGCAGCAGCGACTTGCGCCCCGACCGGTGCGTCCACACCATCGGGCACGCCTTGGTCGGCGACTTCTGCCAGAAAGCGATCTCCTCGTAGCTCATCTCCGGGGTCACGTAGTACTGGGACCGCTCGGCGCTGTGCACGACGCGGAGATCGGCGATGGTGTCCTTCTCGGCCTGCGGCAGGTCGTCGTATGCGGCGTAGGTGTTGCAGAACTCGGTGTCTCCCCCGGTGTCCGACAGCTTGATGGCATGCAGCAGCGTCGCCAGGTTCGGATAGGGCTGAAGCGATCCGTCGAAATGCCAGAACATCGAGCCCTTCAGGTACTGGGCCCGCTGGTTCACCTTCGCGTCGAGCGAGATCTTGTAGATGCCGTCCTCGCCCTCGTTGGCCACGATGGTGCCCAGCGTCCTGGCAATGGCGACCTGCTGCTCGTCGCTGAAGTCCAGGCCGCGGAAGAACACCACTCCGCGCTGCTCCAGCGTGGCGCGGATGTTCTCGGCTGCCCGGCCGCTGCGCAGCGTGTCGAGGTCGGTTCTGATCTCACTGCCGATTCTCGGGGCGACGTCGACGATGTCGAGTTGGGTCGCAGAGGTCTCCATGCAGTCAGCTCACTCTCGTGAGGATCGTATGGGCCGAGTGCTTCACCCGTGGCTGCTTCCACAACTCCACCGCCAGCGAGACGGTGATCAGCGAGTACAGCAGATTGCGCAGGTTGGCGACATCGTCGGGCAGCGGTTCGGAGTAGTCGAACTTGTCGATGTAGGCGACCGCCTCCTCGGCGTGCGGAAACACCGCGTCGTAGAACGCCTGAATCTGTTCCATGGAGCTGTTGACGCGCTTCACGTAGCGCTCATGCCCGTCTTCGATGGCCCATTCATCGACCAGGTACTCGAGTTGCGAAAACTCCTGCGGGAGAACCGCGTTCATCGCTCTACCTCCCCCACCTCGACGTAGTCGGCCACAGTCTTGTGTAAATGGCGCAGCAGGATCTCCTCGTCGTTCATCGTAAAGTGGGTGAGCGCGCCGCTGTTCAGCATCGCCTGCAGACCCTCCGACGGGCTGGCGTCTTCGAGGATGATGTCGTTGAGGAAGGTCACGGTGAGTTCCTGACCCAACCGCTCCTTGTGTGTCTTCGGGGGCTGATAGAACATCTCGACTTCGAAGATGTGCGAGTGCGGCCCCGTCGGCCAATGGGTGTGTGTCGAGAAGCCCGAGGAGCCGAAGATCAGCACGAAGTTCGGAAAGAACTGGAACGAGTCGAAGCCGTACTTCTCCGACCGGGTGGGATTGATTCCGTTCGGCATGGGACCTCGATCGACGCGCTTGTTCCACGGGCCTGCCGCGCTGGCCTCCATCACACATTCGGTCGGCTTGGAATACGGCGTTTTCTGCGAGGGCTCACCGGAGAACGAGAACATCCGGTGCGGACCCTTGATCTGGTAGGCCAGCGCGTCGGTGAACGGATTCGGTTGATTGAACGCGTCTCTGGCCTCTGCCGTGAGAGCGCCGAACGAAGACGCGTGCAGATACGGTCCGTGGTAGCTCTCCGCAAAGCTGTCGACGAAGATCTTCCAGTTGCATTGCAATTCGGTGTTGAAGCGATACACCTGGTGCGGCCCTGCGAACGGATAGCCCTCGATGCCGTGGGCGAGCTCGCCGAGGAACGAGCGCAGCGGCTCGGTGTTGTGCGGGTTCAGGTTGATGAAGATGAAGCCCTCCCACACCTCGCATTGGACCGCCGGCACGCGGCAACTGGCGGCGTCGAAGTCGAGCAGCAGGTCGGTGCGCGTGGGTGAGTGCAGCGAGCCGTCGAGGTGGTAGCGCCAGCCGTGGAACCGGCAGTACAGCAGCGGCGCGCGACCTGACACCTCCGTGAACGGGTCGTCCTCCCAGAGCATCTTGTTGCCGCGGTGCGGGCAGATGTTGTGGAAGGCGCGGATCACCTCGTCCTTGCCGCGCACGATGATGATCGAGGTGTTCAGGAATCTCAGCTCGCGGGTGAAGTAGCTGCCCTTGTGCGGCACCCGTTCGACGCGGCCGACGTAGAGCCAGGTCTTGGAGAAGACATGCTCCCGTTCCTTCTCGTAGAACTCCGGCGAGACGCAGTCTTCAAGCGACACCGGACCGCGACCGAGGGCGGGATAGGCGTCGGTCCAATGACCGCTGGCGGGCCTGCTGACCAGGGTTTCCTGACTCATGAGGCCTGACGGTACAACCGGCGATTTTGCGAAAACAGACGCATGACCGCAACACCCTGTTGCATATTTGGAACACTGCGCCATGGAACAGAACATGCCCTTCGACCTCGACGCCTTGCTGGTGTTCGGCAAGGTGGTGGAGAGCCGCAGCCTGTCGAAGGCCGCGGCCTTGCTCGGAATGCCGAAGTCCACTGTCAGTCGCAAGCTGACGAAGCTGGAGGCCGACCTCGGCATCAAGTTGCTGCGCAAGAACACCCATCAGCTGACCGTCACCGATCTCGGTGAGAAGGTGTACGCCCACGCGGTCAACATCCTGACCGAGGCCAACGGCGTCCGTGCACTGGTGGAAGGCAGCAGGCAGGAACCCCAGGGCGAGCTGCGGGTCGCGATACCAGTCTTCGTCGGCGTCGACTATGCGTCGCGCGTCGGCGCCACCTTTCTGCAGCGATATCCCCACTCGCGGTTGGACATCCGGCTCGTCGACAACATGGTGGACCCGATCAAGGACGGGTTCGACGTCGTGTTCGGGACGGGCCCGCTGCAGGATTCGACGCTGATCGCGCGCAAGGTGTTCAGCCTCGAGCTCTTCCTCTGTGCATCACCGGATTTCGTTGAGGCGCTGCCGGAGCCGGTCACTGTCCCCGCCCAGTTGGACGGCCTGCCGTTCATCGACTTCGGCTTCGGCGGACCACGCAGGCTCACGGTGACCAAGAACAAGCGGCGGCACGAGCTCGCGCCACAAGTGCGGGCACGCGCCAACAACTTTCAGGTGTGCAAGCAGTACATCCTGCAGGGGCTCGGCATCGGCGAAATGCCGACGCAGATCATCTGCACCGCCGAGCTGCGTGAGGGCAGCATCGTGCCCGTCCTCCCCGACTGGACGCCCGAGCCGCTCGACGTGCACATGATCTACCCGTTCGAGCTGTCGTTCTCGACACTCATCAGCGCGTTCTACGAGACGGCGTGCGAGATCATCGTCGAGAACACGGCGCGCCCGTAACGCCTCAGGGCAGCTTGATTGCCGAAACGTACATTTCGACGACTGGCCGGTAGAGGTCCACGTCGTCGAGCTCGCTGCCCAGGACGACGGAGTCGCTGGTTGCGACGAGAACTTGCGCGAAGGTGAGCGCTGGAATACGCAGCGAGCCCCCGAGCCGGTCGATGCCCTCGACGATGAACTTGCCAAGCTTCTCGACGACCTCGGCCCTCTTGGCGGCACGCGCTCGCGCGCATCTGGATTTCGCAGTAGGTAGAGGCTGAACTCGTGCCCGAGCGCGGCGTGCTCGGCGCCGCGGTCACGACTCAGTTGGCGCCAACGCGTGGCGATCTCGTCGAGCTCGCGCGCCGTCACGCGCTTCGCAGACGACATCACCTCGGCGAAATTGTCGAAGTAGCGTCGCCAATACCGGTCGCTCACAGCCAGGAAGAGATCCTCCTTAGTGGTGAAGTGTTTGTAGATCGCACCTTTCGTGTACCCGGCGGCATGCGCGATGTCATCGAGAGTCGCTGTGGTGAAACCCTTTTCGGCGAAAACATCTTCAGCAGCATCGAGCAGGAGCGACCGCGTGTGTTCGAGCCGCCGCTCACATGAGCGATCTGTCGAACAAGAAGCCCATAGTCACCGAACCGCTCGGCGGAGTGAAGGAACTCGGCGCGCAGGTCAACACCGCGGTTAAACCCGTAACGATCTGGGCTGCGCTCGGCGGCGCTCTCCTGATTCTCCAGCTGTACGTGTGGGCCCGGTGGATCACCGGGCCCTACTTCGAGCGAGTGCCTCGCGGCCCGACCGACCCGCCGATGTACATGAAAGCTTTCCTGACGTTCAACGGCATCCTGATGTGCGTCGGCTTGCCGCTTGCGATCTGGTGGTTCATCGTCAGGCCTTGGCGTCGAGAGCGGCGAATCACGCTCGACGGCATGTTGCTCGTGTCGATGGGCCTGATGTTCTTCCAAGACCCGCTGCTGAACTACTTCAACGCGTGGTGCACCTACAACACGTGGCTGTGGAACCGGGGCTCCTGGTCATCGGACATACCGGGGTGGGTCTCGCCGGAGGAACCGGGCCGCCAGGTCGCCGAACCGCTCCTGATCAATGCCCCGGGGTACGCGGCAGGTGTCCTGGTGATCACGATCTCTGGATGCTGGGTGATGCGCAAGATCAAATCGCGCTGGCCCGACATCAGTAACCTTCGGCTGATCCTGGTGACCTACGCATTCACGTTCGTGCTCGACTTCGTCATGGAAGCGGGCTTCATGCTGCCGTTCGGGCTCTACACATATCCGGGCTCGATTCGATCCGTGACCGTCTTCGCCGACACGTATCACCAGTGGCCCGTCTACGAGGGATTGATGTGGGGTGGAGTGCAAGCTGCCATGTGCTGCCTGCGGTACTTCACCGACGATCGCGGCCGCACGATCGTCGAGCGCGGGCTGGACAATGTCCGAGGCGGCTTCGCCCGGCAGCAGTTCATTCGATTCCTGGCCATCTTCGCCGCAATCAGCTCGTGCTTCTTCTTCTTCTACAACGTCCCCGCGCAGTGGATCGCCATGCACGCCGATCCCTGGCCGGCGGACCATCTGAAACGCTCGTACTTCAACGGGGGCATCTGCGGCGACGGGACAGACGTGCCCTGCCCCAACCCGGTTCTGCCGATACCCATCAAGCAGTCCGGCTTCATCAATACCGACGGTGAACTGGTTCTTCCCGATGGCGCGGAACTTCCGAAGACCGTCCCGTTCGACCGAGGCGACTGAGTGTTGGACCACACCGCGCGAACTCGTTCGGACGCACCGTTTTACCGGCCAGTCGGTGACGAGGTGGAAGTGTTTCGCGCCGCGGCAAGCCGCGGATCGCCGGTACTGCTGAAGGGGCCGACCGGCTGCGGGAAAACCCGCTTCGTGGAGGCGATGGCCGATGAGCTGGGCTGCGACCTCATCACCGCCGCAGGTCATGAGGACTTGACGTCGGCGGACCTGGTGGGACGGTTCCTGCTCAAGGGTGGAGAGACAGTCTGGGGTGGACGGCCCGCTCACCCAGGCCGTTCGCAATGGCGCCATCTGCTATTTGGACGAAATCGTCGAGGCCCGTCAAGACACCACCGTGGTCATCCATCCGCTCGCCGATCACCGCCGGGAGCTTCCGGTCGATCGGCTCGGCACGACTTTGCCTGCAGCGCCGGGGTTTCAACTGGTCATCTCCTACAACCCTGGCTATCAAAGCGTGTTGAAGAACATCAAAGAGTCGACCCGCCAGCGTTTTGTCGCCATCGAGCTCGACTTCCCACCGGCGGACATCGAAACGGAAGTGGTTGCCCATGAAGCCGTAATCGACGTCGAGACGGCACGCATCCTGGTCGATGTGGGCAGCGCGATTCGAAATCTCGATGGCTCGCCGCTTGGGGAAGTCGCCTCCACCCGGATGTTGATCCTCGCAGGCGGCCTAGTCGCAGCGGGTCTGAGCCTGCGCAGTGCCGTTCGGTCCGCCATCGTGCAGGTCCTGTCCGATGACCGGAAAATCGTTCGCGCGCTCGCCGAACTCGTCGACGCCGTACTGCCGCGAACGTGACACCTTCGGATCCGCACTCCCCCAGCCGGTATCGTCTTCTGGCTTCATTCGTTGCCGGCAGGGCCGTCGACGTTGTGGCGGCTCCGGCCGGCGAGGCTGCACACACCGATGGCCCGTGTCATCTTCGTGTCTGCGGGCGGTCCACCCGAGTTGCAGCGTCGCGAGATGCTGGCTCAAAAGTGCGCTGCTCGGCGCCGGGAGTCTGGACCAGCGGCTGGTGAAGACGTTGCGGGCACGTCCGTCGGTGGCGCACCGCTACCTCGCGATCGAAGGTCGCCGGCGCTCGCCGAACTCGCGCGGCAACTGCCGCTCGCGGCGGAGCTTCAGCCCGAGGGCGGACCGACCACGGCGAGCAGCGATGACTCCCTCTCATTCGCTACGGGCCGCACCCAGATCGATGATCCACCGGAATGGTTCGGTGTCATACGACCCTCACGGTTACTGGCATCACCCATTGGACCGGGAACGCGCGCCCCGCAGAGGGATCCGTTGTTGCAACCCGATCAGAACGACTCGCCCGGAGACGACGACGACACGCAATTTGAAGAGAGCAAGATCCTCAAGCTGTTCGAAAACCCGCTTTTGAGTTCACAGGCACTCGCGAAGTTCCTCAAAAGATCTTGGGCAGCGCGCGGGCGCTGGGCGACAACGCCGCTGGCGGTGAAATGTACGTCGGTTCGGCCCGGCGGGCGCGCTCGATCGGACGGCACGCCCGGCCACTTCCCACCCCGATACGCTTCATCGACGACGGCAGGCCGGGCGCCTCTTTCGGAGTCGGCGGCGCCCTGTACCCGGAGTGGGATGTACACAACGATCGATATCGACCCGATTGGTGCCGGGTCATCGACTTCCCTGTGGCCGTCGACGTCGATATCTCAGATGCCGGTGCCCCCCTCGACGACATCCTCCGGCGACGCCTGTCGCGCGTCGGCCTTGGCCCGAAAGTCCTGCGGCGCAGGGCCGATGGTGACGACGTTGATACGGACGCCCTTGTCGATCTATTCGTAGACCTGCGCTCTGGATATTCTCCCCCGGAGCACGTGTATCTCGAGCGCCGCAACCTTGCCCGAAATCTTGGTGTGCTCATACTGCTCGATGCCTCGGGATCCGCTACGGACACCGATCCGAGGGGCCTCGCCGTCCACGACCACCAGCGACGAGCGGCAGCCGAGCTGGCCGCTACCCTCGAGCGGTTGGGCGACCGAGTCGCGGTCTATGCGTTCCGGTCACACGGTCGGCGGGCCGTCCACCTGCCTGCGATCAAGACGTTCGGACAGCGATTCGGTGCCGGCGCACGCGCTGGCCTGAGCCTCCTTCAGCCGTCTGGGTACACGCGGTTGGGGGCGGGAATCCGTGGGGCCGGCGCGATGCTGAAGAGCGAGTCGGGCACTCCGAACCGGCTGCTGCTGCTTTTGTCTGACGCTTTCCCTTACGACGACGGCTACGAGGGCCGATACGCGGACGCAGACACACGCAAGGCTCTCGAGGAACTCCGCTTCGACGGAGGATGAACTGTTTCTGTCCGCCCTGCAGGAGCTAACGGCGCCCAGGCCGATCAGAGCCCGAGCGATTTGGCGATGATCACCTTCATCACTTCGCTGGTGCCCGCGTAGATCCTGGCCACCCGGGCATCGGTGTAGAGGCGGGCGATCGGGTACTCCATCATGTAGCCGTAGCCGCCGAACAGCTGCAGGCACCGGTCCACGACACGGGCCTGCATCTCGGTGCAGAACAGCTTCACCCGCGCCGCGTCGGGCGCGCTCAGCTCGCCGTCGACGTGCAGCGCCACCGCCCGGTCGAGCATCGCCTGCGCCGCCTCCACCTCCGTCGAGCACGCGGCGAGTTCGAACTTGGTGTTCTGAAACGACGCGACCGGCGTCCCGAACGCCTTGCGCTCCTTGGTGTAGTCGATGGCCGCGGCGATCGCCGATCGCGCCTGGGCCACCGAACCGACCGCCACCGTGAGTCGCTCCTGCGGCAGATTGTGGCCCAGGTACCCGAAACCCTCATCCAGCTCGCCGAGCACATTGGCGGCGGGCACCCGAACGTCGGTGAAGGACAGCTCGGCGGTGTCCTGCACCTTGCAGCCCATCTTGTCGAGTTCGCGACCGCGGGTGAAGCCGGGCATGCCGTCCTCGATGACCAGCAGCGTGAGCCCTCGCCGCCGGTTGTCCGGGTCTGTCGAGGTACGGGCCACGACGATGACAAGGTCGGCCTGCATGCCGCCGGTGATGAAAGTCTTTGCGCCGTTGACGATATAGTCGTCGCCGTCACGCACCGCGTTCGTGCGCATGCCGGCCAGATCGGAGCCGGTGCCGGGCTCGGTCATCGCGACGGCGCTGAGCAGCTTCCCGGCAGCCAGGCCGGGGAACCACCGCTCACGCTGCTCGGCATTCGCGTAGTGCAGGAAGTACGGCAGGATGACCTCGAGCTGGGTGCGCACCGTCGAGAGCGTGACGAGCGCGTTGGCCGCCTCCTCCTGCATCACCACGTTGTAGCGGTAGTCGGGCTCGCCACCACCGCCGTACTCCTCGGGAATCGCCATGCCGAGCATCCCGAGCGAGCCCATCTGCTCGAAGACCTCCCGCGGCATGCGGCCACCCTTTTCCCACTCCGGGTAGTGCGGCACGACTTCCTTGTCGATGAAGTCGCGGCACAGCTCCCTGAACGCCTCGTGGTCTTCTGTGAATAGATCTCGACGCACGCGGCGTCCTCCCGTCGTGAAGGTCTGGGCTCGGCTACTTCAGGAGTTCGACCAATGTCGCGTTGGCCGTTCCGCCGCCCTCGCACATCGTCTGCAGCCCGTAGCGGATTCCGTTGTCGCGCATGTGGTTGAGCATTCGGGTCATCAGCACCGCACCCGATGCCCCGAGCGGATGCCCGAGCGCGATCGCACCGCCCAACGGGTTGAGTCGCTTCTCGTCGGCCCCGGTCTCCTCGAGCCATGCCAGCGGCACCGGGGCGAACGCCTCGTTGACCTCGAAGACGCCGACTTCCTCGATGCCGACGCCCGCCTTGTGCAGCACCTTCTCGGTGGCCGGGATCGGACCGGTGAGCATCAGCACCGGATCAGCTCCGGTGACGGCCCCTGCGCGGTATCGCGCGATTGGGTTGAGCCCCAACGTGACCGCGTTCTCGGCCGTCATCACCAGCAGCGCGGCGGCACCGTCGGAGATCTGCGAAGAGTTGCCCGCGTGGATGACGCCATCATCTTTGAACGCCGGCTTGAGCTTGGCGAGTTTCTCGACGCTGGTGCCCCTTCGCACTCCCTCGTCGGCGACCACCGGTTCACCTCCGGTGAACACCGGGATCATCTGGCTCTCGAAGGCACCGCTGTCCTGTGCGGCCGCAGCACGCTCATGTGACTGTGCCGAATACTCGTCGAGCCGAGCGCGGGACAATCCCCACTTCTCGGCGATCATCTCCGCCGAGATGCCCTGGTTGAACGAGAATTCTCCGTAGCGGGCAAGGACTTTCGGCCCGTACGGCATGCCCGTGGCCCTGGCCGCCCCGAGCGGAACCCGGCTCATCACCTCGACACCGCCCGCAACGACGACGTCCTGCTGTCCCGACATCACGGCCTGCACGGCGAAGTCGAGCGCCTGCTGGCTCGACCCGCAGGCCCGGTTCACGGTGGTACCCGGAATGGTTTCGGGCCAGCCCGCCGCGAGAACCGAATACCGGCCGATGTTGCTGGACTGGTCCCCGACCTGCGAGACGCAGCCCCACACGACGTCGTCGACGATCTCGGGGTCGATGCCCGCCCGCTCTACGAGGGCGGTGAGGACGAGAGCGGAAAGGTCGGCCGCGTGCATCTCGGACAAGCCGCCGTTGCGCTTGCCGACGGGGGTGCGAACCGCCTCGACGATTACCGTTTCACGCATCTGTTCCTCTCCATTCCTCAGTGATACGCCGGGCCGATGGCCCCTTGCTCACGCAGCTCAGCGATCTGGTCGTGGCCGAAGCCGAGTTCGGCGAGCACGGCGTCGGTGTGCTGCCCAAGGCCGGGAACCGCCGCCATCGGCGGATCGTAACCGGCGATGACCGGCGGCGGCAGTAGCGCCTGGATCGGGCCCTTGGTCGTCTCCACCTGTCGCCAGCGGTTGCGCGCGGTCAACTGCGGATGGACGACGACTTCGCTGGGCACGTTGTAGCGGGAGTTACCGATGCCGGCTTTGTCGGCCACCTTCTGGATGTATGCGAGATCGTGCTGCGCACACCATGATCCGATCGCCTGTTCGAGGATTTCGCGGTGCGCGCACCGGCCGGCATTGGTGGCGAAACGTGCGTCGTCGGCCAGGTCCGGGCGATCGATGATCTCCCGCGCCACCCGCTGCCATTCGCGATCGTTGGTGGTGCCGAGCACGACGGTCTGCCCGTCGCGGGTCGGGAAGGCTCCGTAGGGCGCTACCGCGGGCGAGCCGACGCCCAGCGGCTGCTGGTCGATGCCGGAGTGCTGGGTGTAGGTCAGCTGATAACCCATCACGTCTGTGAGGACGTCGAACAGGCTCAATCCCACTGCAGGCGCAGGACCGTCGCGGCGGTCGCGCGAGCACAACAGCGCCAGAATCGACAGCGCGGCATAGAGGCCGGTGGTGAAGTCGGCCATGGCGGGCCCGGGCTTGGCGGGCATCCCCGGATACCCGGTGACGGCACACGACCCGCCTTCAGCCTGGATCAGCAGGTCGTATGCGCGTTTGTGGGATATCGGGCCGCCGGGTCCGTAGCCGTCGATCTCGACGGGAATGACATTCGGGTGGCGCTCCGCGAGGTCTGCGGGCGAAAGGCCGAGCCGCGCCGTCGATCCCGGCGCGAGGTTGGAAACCAGCGCATCTGCGCGGTCCAGCAGCCGGTGCAGGATGTCCATGCCCGCGGGCGACTTCAGATTCAGCGTCACCGATTCCTTGCCGCGGTTGCACCAGACGAAATGCGCGGCGAGGCCGCCGGGACCGTTGACCACGTCGTCGTAGTCGCGGGCGAAGTCACCACCATTCGGGTTCTCCACCTTGATGACGCGCGCACCGAAGTCGGCGAGCACGCGGGTACACATCGGGGCAGCCACCGCCTGCTCCATCGCGACGACGGTGATGCCGGCAAGCGGCGCGTCGGGCTGCTGCGTCACATCACCATGCCGCCGTCGACGGGCAGCACCTGCCCGGTGATGTACGACGCCGCATCGGAGGCCATGAACACGAACGCGCCCGCGACCTCCTCCGGGTCGGCCCAGCGCTTCATCGGAATGCGGTTCATCATGTTGGCCGCGAACTTCTCGTTCGTGCGGATGGTCTCTGTCATCGGTGTGGCCGCCAGCGGTGCCAGCGCATTGACCGCGATGCTCTTGGTGGCCAGTTCGCGCGCAAGCGATTTCGTGAAGCCGATGATGCCCGCCTTGGCCGCGGAGTAGTTGACCTGACCGAGCGTTCCGGTGAGCCCCGCCGCCGAGGTCACGTTCACGATGCGGCCCTTGCCGTCGGATGGGATGTACGGCAGCGACGCCTGGGTGACGTTGAACGCTCCCATCACGTGGATGTCGAACAGCAGCCGGAAGGCGTCCTGCGTGGTCTTTTCGAACATCGCAGGCTTCGTGACGCCCGCGTTGTTGATCACGATGTGCAACGCGCCGTCGGCCAGCGCCGCCGCCTGCGCCGCGGCGGCATCGGCGGAGCCGCGGTCGGATACGTCAAGGGCAGCGGACTCTGCCCGGCCGCCCGCGGCCGAAATGCGCTCGGCCACAGCCGCGGCCGCATCCTTGTCCAGATCGGTCACAAGGACGGCGGCACCCGCGTCGGCAAGCGCTGCGGACACGGCGGATCCGATGCCGCCCGCGGCACCGGTCACCAGCGCCGAGCGCCCGGTGAGATCGAAATAATTGCGGGACATTCAGTAGCTCCTAGGCATTCCGAGAACGTGCTCGCCGAGGAAGTTCAGGATCATCTCCTGACTGACGGGCGCGATCTTCATCAGGCGGGCCTCACGGAAGTAGCGCGACACGTGGTACTCCTCGGAGTAGCCCATGCCGCCGTGCAGCTGCAGCGCGCGATCAGCGGCACCGAATCCGGCGTCCGCGCACAGGTACTTGGCCGTGTTCGCCTCGCGCCCACAGGGTTTCCCATTGTCGTAGAGCCAGGTCGCCTTGCGCAACACCAGCTCTGCGGCGTCGAGCCGGGCAAGCGAGTCCGCGAGCGGGAACTGCAAGCCCTGGTTCATCCCGATCGGCCGGTTGAAGACAACCCGCTCGTTGCCGTATTTCACGGCCTTCTCAAGCGCTACGCGGCCGATGCCGAGCGCCTCGGCGGCGATGAGCATACGTTCGGGGTTGAGCCCGTCGAGGATGTACTTGAAACCCTGGCCCTCTTCGCCGACACGGTCTCCGATCGGCACCATGAGGTCGTCGATGAACACCTCGTTGGAGCTCACGGCGTTGCGGCCCATCTTGTTGATCGGCCGGATGTCGACGTGGTCACGGTCGAGATCAGTGAGGAACAACGTCATGCCGTCGGTCTTCTTCGTGACCTCGTCATAGGGCGTTGTGCGGGTCAGCAGCAGGATCTTCTCCGACTCGAGCGCCTTGGAGATCCAGACCTTCCTGCCGTTGACGCGGTAGTGATCGCCCTCACGCTTGGCGAAGGTGGTGATACGCGAGGTGTCCAGTCCCGCACCGGGTTCGGTGACTCCGAAACAGACGTGCAGATCGCCGTCGACGATGCGCGGCAGCGTCGCCTTCTTGAGTTCCTCCGAGCCGTGTTTGACCACCGGCTGCATCCCGAAGATCGAGAGGTGGATGGCGCTGGCGCCGTTCATCGCCGCACCCGAGCGCGCGACCTCCTCGAGAAGCAGCGTCGCCTCCGTGATGCCGAGACCGTGGCCGCCGTACTCCTCGGGGATCGTCATTCCGAGCCAGCCGCCCTTGGCGATCGCGTCGTAGAACTCCTGCGGGAATTCGTGCGCCTGGTCCTTCTTCATCCAGTAGTGGTCGTCGAACTTGCCCGCCAATTCGGCGACGGACTTGCGGATCAGCTCCTGATCCTCGCTCAGCTCGAAACTCATCCCGCTCGACATTGCTGGTTCTCCTCGTCGATCGCACATCAGTGCGCCGGCGCGCAAATCGCTCCCTTTCCGCACCGGCGCACTACTTCGCCCAAGTCGCGTCAGCGACTAGTCCGTATTGCCCGTCAGCTCCTTGGCATTCGCCGCGAAGTCGGCGAAGTTGGCGCCGGTCTTATCTTTCTTGGAGAGAGCCTGGATGGAGACGTCGTGGTCTCCGGCGGCCTTGCGGAGGGCGCCGACGGTGGCCTGTTCCCTTGTGATATGGGTGAACGGGTCCCAGTGATACCAGCGCATGGCGTTCTCGTAGGTCATCTTGTTGATGTCGCTGTCTGGAACGTTGTGCTCCTTGAGCACCTCGTCGAGCTGCTCGGGGGCATTCGGCCACATCGAGTCGCTGTGCGGGTAGTCGGCTTCCCAGCAGATGTTGTCGATGCCCACGTCGTTGCGCAGCTGAACGCCGACGTGATCGGAGATGAAGCAGGTCAAGAAGTGATCCCGGAAAACCTCCGACGGCTTCTGCTTGCCGAAGTCCTGCCCGGTCCACGTCGAGTGCATTTCGTAGGTGCGGTCGGCGCGCTCGAGGAAGTAGGGAATCCACCCGGTGCCGCCCTCGGACAGGGCGACCTTGAGGTCCGGGTACTTCTTGATCGGCTTGGACCACAACAGATCCGCCGCGGCCTGCACGATGTTCATCGGCTGCAGGGTGATCATCACGTCCATCGGCGCATCCGGGGCGGTGATCGCCAATCGGCCCGAGGAGCCGATATGCACGTTCATCACCGTGTCTGTGTCGACCAGCGCCTCCCACAACGGAGTCCAGTAGTCGTCGTGGAAGCTCGGGTAGCCCATCGCGGCGGGGTTCTCGGTGAATGTCAGCGCATGCACGCCGCGCTTGGCGTTGCGGCGCACTTCCTTGGCGCAAGCCTCGGCATCCCAGATCACCGGAAGACACATCGGGATGAACCGCGCCGGGTATTGGTTGCACCACTCCTCGACATGCCAGTCGTTGTAGGCCTGCAGCAGCGCCAGGCTGAAATCGGGGTCCTCGGTGGCGAACAGCCGGCCCGCGAACCCCGGGAACGACGGGAAGCAGATCGAGCCGAGGATGCCGCCGGCGTTCATGTCCTTGACGCGTTCGTCGACGTCGTAGCAACCCTTCCGGATCTCGTCGAGGCCCTGCGGCTCGAGGCCGTACTCCTCCTTCGGCCGCCCGGCCACGGCGTTGAGCGCGACGTTGGGGATCACCACATCGCGGAACTGCCAGGTGTCCGACCCGTCGGGGTTGTGCACCAATCGCGGCGCATCGTCGATGTACTTCTTCTGCAGGTGATTCTTGAACATATCCGGCGGCTCGACAATGTGATCGTCGACGCTGATCAGGATCATGTCGTCCTTGTTCATGGGGCTCCCTTCCCTCTCAAGCTCAACCGTAGTCTCCGCACTGTTCTCTATCCAGGGAAACTATCTTCTCTTCGTGAGAGAATCAATCTCCGACGGCTATTGTCCCACGATAGCGCGGCACAAATATTTGGTACGGCACTTCGTCACGCCACGCCCCATTGACCTAACGAGGAAAAGATGGAAATGTATTAGTCGGAAATGAGAACCTGATTCTCACGCCCGAGAGGAGAAGGCCGTGCGAGTGCCCCCGCTGCCTGCGGATCAGTGGGACGACGCCGTCGACCGCGCGCTCGGCGTCATGCTTCCCCAGGAGCGGCGCAACCCGGAAAACGCAAGCAACATCCTCGGAACCTTCGTCAATCATCCCGACCTGACGAAGGAATTTCTGAAGTTCAACGTGCATCTGCTGTTCAACTCCACGCTGCCGCCACGGCTGCGCGAGCTCGCGATCCTGCGGGTGGCGCACCGCACCGACTCGGAATACGAGTGGGTCCAGCACGTCAAGCTTGGCATGCGCGAGGGCCTCACCGAGGAGGAGATCGCGGGTGTGCAACGCGGCGAGGCCGCCGACGCGTTCGACCGCACGGTGCTGGCGGCGACCGACGAACTTCTCGACAAGTACAACCTGTCGGACGCGATGTGGTCGGCCTTGGGTGAGCGCTTCGACAAACGGCAGCGGATGGACTTCGTCTTCACGGTTGGCTGCTACGTCACCGTGTCCATGGCTTTGAAAACCTTCGGCGTTGAGCTCGAGCAGGAGAGGTAGACACGTGGCACTTTTCAAGAAACCGGACGTTGGTAGCTGGACGGAGAATTGGCCGGAACTCGGCACCGCGCCGGTGAACTACGAAGACTCCATCGATCCGGAGCACTACAAGATCGAGCAGGAAGCGATCTTCAAGAAGACCTGGCTCAACATCGGCCGCGTCGAACGACTGCCCAAGAAGGGCAGCTACTTCACCCGCGAGATGCCGTCGGTGGGACGGGGCACGTCGGTGATCATCGTCAAGGACAAGGACGAAAACGTCCGGGCCTTCTACAACATGTGCCGCCACCGCGGAAACAAGCTGTTGTGGAACGACTATCCCGGAGAAGAGGTTTCGGGCACCTGCCGCCAGTTCACCTGCAAGTACCACGCATGGCGCTACTCGCTCAACGGCGATCTCACCTTCGTCCAGCAGGAGGGTGAGTTCTTCGACCTGGACAAGTCGAATTATGGGCTGGTTCCCGTCCGCTGCGAGGTCTGGGAAGGCTTCATTTTCGTCAACTTCGACAACGACGCAATCCCGCTGCGGGAGTATCTTGGCGACTTCGCAAAGGGTCTCGAGGGCTACCCGTTCCACGAGATGACCGAGCACTACAGCTACCGCTCGGAGATCAACGCCAACTGGAAGCTGTTCATCGACGCGTTCGTCGAGTTCTACCACGCGCCGATCCTGCACATGAAGCAGGCGGAGAAGGAGGAGGCCGAGAAGCTGGCCAAGTTCGGCTTCGAGGCGCTGGCCTACGACATCAAGGGCGACCACTCCATGGTGTCGTCGTGGGGCGGGATGAGTCCGCCCAAAGACCTGAGCATGGTCAAGCCCATCGAGCGGATCCTGCACAGCGGATTGTTCGGCCCCTGGGACCGGCCCAACATCAAGGGCATCCTGCCAGACGAATTGCCGCCTGCGATCAACCCGGGCCGTCACAAGACTTGGGGCACAGACTCATTCGAGTTCTTCCCCAACTTCACGCTGCTGTTCTGGGCACCCGGTTGGTATCTGACCTACCACTACTGGCCGACGGGCGTGGACACCCACATCTTCGAGGCCGACCTCTATTTCGTGCCGCCGACGAACCTGCGCGAGCGGTTGTCCCAGGAACTCGCCGCGGTGACGTTCAAGGAGTACGCGTTCCAGGACGCCAACACGCTGGAAGCCACCCAGACGCAGATCGGCACCAGGGTGGTCACCGACTTCCCGCTGTGCGACCAGGAGATCCTGCTGCGGCACCTGCACAAGACCGCCTGGGATTATGTGAACAGGTACACCGAGGCGAAGGCCAACGGAAACGGTTCTGCCAAACCGAAATCCGGCAGCGCTGCCACTGAGAAGGATGCCGCGCATGTCTAAGCTGCCAGAGGAATTCGCCGATCTCGAGCGGTTCGCCGACTGGTGTTTGCCCACCGAGGAAGAGCGCTATCAAAAGCGATTGAACTCTACGATGGCAGAGATGCAGGAGCTGTACGACGCGGGCATGGAGCGCCTCGAGGAGATCATGGTCTACGTCGACGCCCGCTTTCCGCTGAAAGGCATGCCCGACGACGCCAAGGCGCTGGTGCACCTCGGTCAGTCGATCGTCATGGTCAGCTTCCCCGTCGAAGTGTGGAAGCAGCCGCGGGTGCTCGACAGCGGTGCCTCATACATCGAACTCGTCAAGGAGCCGGTGGTCTGAGCGTGCTGACCCTCAAGGCAGCGGGTCTGCTCGATGTCGACGCCGGCGAGATCGTCCGGCCCGGCATCGTGCGCATCGAGGACAATCAAATCGTCGCCGTCGGCGGTGAGCCCGAGGGCGACGTGATCGATCTCGGCGATGCCATCCTGCTTCCCGGCCTGATGGACATGGAGGTCAACCTCCTGATGGGTGGCCGGGGCGAAAACCCCGGGCTGTCCCAGGTTCAGGACGATCCCCCGACCCGAATGTTGCGCGCGGTCGGCAATGCCCGGCGCACGCTGCGGGCCGGCTTCACCACCGTCCGCAACCTCGGATTGTTCGTCAAGACAGGCGGTTACCTGCTCGACGTCGCGCTGGGCAAGGCCATCGACGCGGGCTGGATCGAGGGGCCGCGGGTGATCCCCGCGGGCCATGCCATCACGCCGACGGGTGGGCACCTCGACCCGACGATGTTCGCGGCGTTCATGCCGGGTGTGCTCGAGCTGACGGTCGAGGAGGGCATCGCCAACGGCAACGACGAGATCCGCAAGGCGGTGCGGTACCAGATCAAGCATGGTGCCCAGCTGATCAAGGTGTGCTGTTCGGGCGGCGTCATGTCATTGACCGGAGAGGCTGGCGCACAACACTATTCGGACGAGGAACTGCGAGTCATCGTCGATGAGGCGCACCGTCGCGGGCTGCGGGTCGCGGCGCACACGCACGGCGCAGAGGCGGTCAAGCATGCCGTCGAGTGTGGGATCGACTGCATCGAGCATGGCTTTCTGATGGACGACGAGGCGATCAAGATGCTCGTCGACAACGACAGGTTCCTGGTCACCACCAGGCGGCTCGCCGAGGCGATGGACGTCTCACGAGCCCCGAAGGAGTTGCAGGACAAGGCGGCCGAGATGTTCCCCAAGGCACGCACGTCGATCAAGGCGGCGTACGAGGCGGGGGTGAAGATCGCCGTCGGCACCGACGCTCCTGCGATCCCGCACGGCAAGAACGCCGATGAGCTCGTCACGTTGGTGGATTGGGGCATGCCGGCCGCGGCGGTGCTGCGCGCTGCGACGGTGGTGGCAGCCGACCTGATCAACAAGCCGAACCTCGGCCGGATCGCCGAGGGTTACCTGGCGGACATCATCGCTGTGCCCGGCGATCCACTGGCCGATATCGGCATTACACGACGCGTAAACTTTGTAATGAAGGACGGTAAGGTCTTCCGACATGACCAATCGAATTGAGGATCTGGTCGAGATCCAGCAGACGCTCGCCAAGTACGCGGTCACGATCACACAAGGCGACATCGACGGGCTGATCTCCGTGTTCACACCCGACGGCACCTACAGCGCGTTCGGCTCCACTTATACTCTGGCCCGGTTCCCCGAACTTGTCGATGCGGCGCCCAAGGGACTGTTCATGACAGGCACCGCGCTTATCGATCTCGATCCCGACAACCCGGACGCCGCCAGCGGGACCCAACCGCTGTGCTTCATCGAGCACTCGAAGCACGACATGCGGATCGGCTATTACAAGGACACCTATGTGCGCACCGATGACGGCTGGCGGCTGAAAACCCGTGCCATGACCTTCATCCGGCGCAGCGGCGAACACGACTCCGGCCGCCCCCATGCGATCGGGAGGCCCGAAGCAGGATGACTGACCTGCTCGCCCCCGCCGAATTCCGCACGGCGCTGCAGGCCTGGCTCGACGACAACGATCTGACACCGCCCGACGACCATTCACTGCAGGCACACATCCGCCAGTTCGCCCGGGTGCAGCGGGCGCTGTACGACGCGGGTTGGAGTCGCTACGGCTGGCCCGAGCACGCGGGCGGACTCGGGGGTCCGGCCATCCTGCGGGCCATAGTCGGCGAAGAGGTGGTCGGCCGCCGACTCGCCGAGCCGGGGCCGTACTCGATGCTCGAAGTGCTTGCGCCGACGATGATCGACTACGCGCCCGCCGACCTGGCCGCCGAGATGGTGCCGAAACTGCTCAGCGGCGAAGAGCAGTGGTGCCAAGGGTTTTCCGAGCCGGGCTCGGGAAGTGATCTGGCATCGTTGACCACACGCGCCGTGCAGCAAGGTGATCGGTGGATCATCAACGGCCAGAAGGTGTGGACCAGTTTCGCGCAGTACAGCCACCGGTGCATCCTGCTCACCCGCACCGGCGACGCGGATACCCCCAACCACGAGGCGATCACCGCCTTCTTCGTCGACCTCGATACTCCGGGCATCACGGTGCGGCCCCTGCGCACCATGCACGATGTCGACGAGTTCTGCGAGGTCTATTTCGACGACGTCGCGGTCGACGCGAGCCGGATGCTCGGCAAGCCAGGCGACGGCTGGCGGCTGGCGATGGATCTACTGCCCTACGAACGCTCGACCTGCTTCTGGCAGCGCATCGCCTACCTCTACTCGCGTTTCGACGCGTTGATCGGCGACGTCAAAGGGCTTGGCGCTGCGGTGGACACGGATCTCGGCGAGACGTATCTGGCCCTGCACACCCTGCGCTGCCGGTCCAGGGCGACCCAGCACAGGCTGGCTGACGGCCATAAGCTGGGTCCGGACACCTCGATCGACAAGGTGCTGCTGGCCGGCGCCGAACAGCGGCTCTACGACACCGCGCATGATCTGCTGCCGGGCTCCATCGAGCTCGACGACACGGAGTGGCGCACCGAATACCTGTATTCGCGGGCGGCCACCATCTACGGCGGCACCGCCGAGGTGCAGCGCAACATCATTGCCCGCCGATTGCTCGACCTCGGAAAGGAGTGATCGTGGCCACCGAATTCGACGCGGCGTCAATCGAATTGCTCACCGACGGCCTGCGCAAGACGATGCTGTCGACCTCCGGTGCCGAGCTGGACGCGGCGCTCGCCGAACTGGGTTGGGCCGAAATGCTGTCCGACATGCCCGATCTGGCGATACCGCTGGTGTTCGGGCTGCTGGGCGAAACAGGTTCGCACGCATCGGTTCTCAACGATGTTCTGCTGGAGACCATCGGCGGCTTGCCCGGCGGGACTCCCCCGATGTCGTACGCAGGCGGCGGCTGGGTGGTCTGGGAACGCACGAATACCGACGCCACGAGCGAGACGCTCGGTGGGCTGCCGCTGCGCAAAGTGCCCGACGGTGAGCTGATGCGGCTGGGCGAGGCCCGTCGCGCGCTGAGCTGGTGGCTGGTCGGCTCTGCAAGGGCGATGCTCAACCTCGCCCGCCAGCATGCGCTGGACCGGGTCCAGTTCGGCAGGCCGATCGCCTCGTTTCAGGCGATCCGGCACAAGCTTGCCGAGACGCTGGTGGCGATCGAAGGCGCAGAGGCGACGCTGAACCTGCCCGGGACCGACAACCCCGACCTGACCGCGATGCTGGCGAAGGCCGCCGCGGGCAAGGCCGCGTTGACCGCCGCGAAGCATTGTCAGCAGGTGCTCGGCGGCATCGGCTTCACCGCCGAGCACGACCTGCACCATCACGTGAAGCGAGCCCTGGTGCTCGACGGATTGCTGGGCAGCTCAAGGGAACTCACCCGCAAGGCCGGTGCTGGCCTGCGGGCCCGCGGCTCGGCCCCGCGCCTCGCTCAGCTCTAACATCGGTCCCGCCTCACCTGTCCCTCGCCTCACCTGTCGCCCAGCTCACCTGTCCCCGCGAGCGTGCGTGTCTGCTCCGCGACACGCCGCAATTCACCGGCATTCTGCGCACGCTCGCGCATGTGTGTCCGTGCACAGAGCGATGTTCATCCACATAGCCGTGTTGCCGTCCCCTGCGCCAGCCGGTCTCGTTTCACCATTCCAAAATGGACGCCATCCTCCAACAGCTCTTCGACAATCAAGGCGGGGTCGCGACCAGCGGCCAGATTCTTGACGTCGTATCGAGGTATCACTTCGAGTCGGCATTGAAAACTCAGACTCTGGAACGCATCTGGCAGGGCATCTACTGCATTGGAGAACCAACCGATGCACTGCGGCTACGAGGGCTCGATCTGTCGTCCGGCACGACCGTCTCCGTGTGCCTGGCGACCGCCGCGGCGATGTTCGGATTCGATACCGAGAACCCTGCCGAGCTCCACGTCCTCAATCCGCCGCGTCATCAGTTGCGACCGGTCGACGGTCTCGTTGTGCATCGTCGATATGGCGCACCTCTCGTCATGGTCGGCGACCGGCGAGCCACATCACCGGCCTGGACAGCGGTCGAGGTCGCCCGCAGCTTGCGTCGGCCTCGAGCCTTGGCGACGCTCGACGCCGCGCTGCGCAGCGAAACCTGTAGCATAGGAGAGCTTTCCCGCGCCGCCAAGCAACAAGCTGGTCGCCGAGGGATTGTCACTGTCCGAGAACTCCTACTGCACCTCGATCCGCGGGCGGAGTCACCGATGGAGAGCGAAGCCCGACTTGCGATGATCGACGGCGGATTGCCCACTCCCGAACTGCAATACGAGATCGTCGACGGCAACCGCGAGTTGCGCCGCCTCGACTTCGCCTGGCCGGACCATCGGCTCGCGGTGGAGTACGACGGGCTCGATTGGCACGGAGACGCCGAGGCCATGGTCAAGGATCGCCGCCGTCAGGCCGCCCTGCACGATGTCGGCTGGACGGTCTTCCCGATCGTCTTCGACGACGTGCGCTATCGGGCATGGGAGTTCGTGGCCCGTATTGACCAGCACTTGCGTCGCGCTCACGCGGCGTGAGTGTGCGTGAACTGCCGACGATTCGCGGCGTGTCGGTGTGCAGACACGCACGCTCGCGGTACAAACGCGGGGAGGGGCCGCTACTTGATGTTGGCCTTCATCTCGTCGAGGTTCACCAGCACCGGCCATCCGCCGACGCTCAGTGCGTTGCCATGCCCGGTCTGGTGGATATCGAACACCGATTGGATAGCGGCGTAGAAGCCCTGCACGTCGAGGGTCTGGTTGACCGCGCGCTTCGCCTGACGCAGTGCGAACGGCGGCATCTTGGCGATCTGCTCGGCCAGCGCCCTGGTCTCGGCGTCGAGTTCGTCGCGGGGCACGACCTTGTTGACCATGCCCGTCGCCGCCACCTCCTCGGCGGTCATCGCCCGGCCGGTGAAGAGGATCTCCTTCGCCTTACGCGGTCCGAGTTCCCAAGTGTGGCCGTGATATTCGACGCCGCCGATGCCCATCAGCACGACCGGATCGGAGAACTGCGCGTCGTCGGCGGCGACGATGAGGTCGCACGGCCAGCACAGCAGCAGGCCGCCGGAGATGCAGCGGCCCTGGACGGCGGCAATCGAGGGTTTGGGGACGTTGCGCCAACGCAGCGTGTACTCGAGGTAGCGCTTCGCCTCGTGCTGGATGATGAACTCGAGGGTGATCTTGTCGGGCACCGGCCCGCCGCCGCGCAGGTCGTGGCCCGCCGAGAAGTGTTTCCCGTTGGCCCGCAACACGATCACCGACACTTCGCCGTCCTCGGCGGCACGGGTCCATGCCGCGTCGAGCTCGTCGAGCAGCTCGGGGTTCTGCGCGTTGGCGGCCTCGGGCCGGTTGAGGGTGATCGTCGCGATTCGATCGCTGACTTCGTAGTCGATGTACATGGTGAATCCCTTTAGTTGCGAGGCAGCCCGAGCAGTCGCTGGGCGATGATGTTCCGTTGGATTTCGGAGGTGCCGCCTGCGATGGTGCCGCCGAAAGACCGGATGTAGCGCTCGAACCACGCCGACCTGTAGAGGTCGAGGTGGAACGCCGAATACGGCCCCGATGCACCCGGATGGCCCAGTCCGTCGAAACCCGCAGCGCTTAGCGCATGCTCGGTCGCCGCCTGCGATGCCTCCGAGCCGAACAGCTTCAGCACCGAAAGAGCCGACGGCTCCTCGTCCCCGCGGGCGGCGCGGGCCAACGCAATCGAGCCGAGCAACCGAAGCGCCTGGTTGTCCATCACCAGGGTGGCGTATTTGTCGCGGTCCAGCGTGCTGTCGAAATGCCAGTCCTCGACCATCTCCTGCAGCCGGTCGGCATAGCTGAGCCACAACATGTTCCGCTCATGGCCGAGCGAACCGTTGGCAACGGCCCAGCCCTCATTCAGCGGCCCGACGAGATTTTCGGCGGGCACCCGCGCATCGTTGAAGAACACCTCGTTGAAGTCGAGATCGGTCTGATCGCACGCGGACGCGAACGGCCTGCGCGCCACGCCTTCGAGGTCGGTGGGAATCATCAGCGCGCTGATGCCCTTGTGCTTCGGGGCATCCGGGTCGGTGCGCACGAACGCCAGGAGTACATCGGCGTCGTGCGCGCCGGACGTCCACACCTTCTGCCCGTTCACCACGAAGTGGTCGCCGTCCCTCGTGGCTCGCGTCCGCAACGACGCCAGGTCCGACCCCGCGCCCGGCTCGCTCATCCCCAGTGACGCCGTTATCGAGGCACGCAGGATCGGCACCGCCCACTTCTGCTGCTGCTCGGGCGTTCCGAACGAGATCAGCGACGCGGCGATGATGCCGACACCCTGAGGGTTGTAGGTCTGGTAAATCCGCCGCCGCGACAGCTCGAGCGCATGCACGTACTGCTGCAGGATGGTCGCGTTGCGGCCGCCGAACTCCGGCGGGTGCCCCGGCACCAGCCATCCGTTGTCGAACATCAGCCGCTGCCAGCGACGGGCCCAATCGGGCACATCGCTACTCGACCATGATCGATCGAGCGCGTCGGCCTCGGCCGGCAAATTCTCGTCGAGGAAGGCCACGAACTCTGCGCGGAAGGCTTCGACGTCGGCGTCAAATGTGAGCTGCACTGCACTCCTGGCCGGTCCACAAATTAGGAAAGAACTTCTATTATCTACAGAATGAGAATAGTATTCTCACAGTGCGAAAGTTACAATCTCCGACACGTTGGCCGCGAGGGAGTCGAGGACCGCAATGGCAAGGCGTTCTCCGGTACAGTCAGTTCATGTTCTCACCAATCGGCAAGCATCCGAGCCGCCGGTGACAAGCCCCAGCGAAGAGCCCGCCTGGAAGCAGCGCGCGGTCGAACGGTCGATCAAGACAGCGAAGCTCCGGGCCGCACAACGGGTCCAGCGCTTCCTGGATGCCGCACAAGCCATCATCATCGAAAAGGGCAGCACCGACTTCACCGTACAAGAGGTCGTCGACCGCTCGCGTCAATCGCTGCGGAGCTTCTACCTGCAGTTCGACGGCAAGCATGAACTCCTGCTCGCGCTCTTCGAAGACGCGCTGAGCCGGTCGGCGGACCAGATCCGCGCCGCCACCGCGAGTCACGAAGACCCGATCGAGCGGCTGAAGGTCGCCATCCAGCTACTGTTCGAGTCCTCGCGGCCCGATCCGACCGCCAAGCGGCCGCTGTTCACCGACTTCGCGCCGCGCCTGCTCGTGTCGCATCCGTCGGAGGTCAAGGTCGCGCACGCACCGCTGCTTGCCCTGCTCACAGAGTTGATGGAGGACGCCGCCGCCGCAGGTCAGTTGCGCGCCAACATCAACCCGAAGCGGATGGCGGCGATGACGATGCAGACCGTGATGTTCAACGCGGCGCAGTCCAGCGGTGACGCCGACGACGAGGCCGGCCATCCCATCACCGCCGACGAGGTGTGGGATTTCTGCGCGCACGGCCTCGCGGCCTAGCCCGAGAATTACGTTCTCTACTCTGGAGAACATCGCTTACACTGGCGGTTGTGCCCGATCTCTGGATCGATCTGCCGACGTGCCTCGAACTCGAGCCCAAGCCGTCGGTCGATGCCGGGGGTCGCGCTGTTCGATGGCCGTAACCAGCAACTCGAATACCATCGGCTGTTCGGTGGCCAACTGCTGGGCCAAATTCATCCAAGCCGGCCGACTGGTGTGTCTCGGAAAGGCCGTGAAGTCGGTGCACACGGTCTTCGCCCGCGAGCGTCGCGCGGACGAATCCGTCTCCTACGAGGCCGCCCGCCACCACGAGGGCCGATCGTTCGCAGCCTTGACGGTCGTCGCCCGGCACGCCAAGCCGCGGCGTGCTGGCCACCAGTTCGATCTGTATGCACGTGGTCAAGGACGGCCCAGAACATCAGGGCGTCGCGGTCGTGCCGCCGATGCTCGGCGGACGGCACGCTGGTCGCGTCGTTCGGCCAGGAGGCGCTGCTGCGGGTAGGGACCTGAGGAGGCTGGCAACTACGAGAAGACCGTTCTACTAAGCGGAGAGTATAAATCGCGAAAATGGATCGTCCCGTTGACACCCGCGCGCCGCTGGTGCCACAGTTTATGAGACAGTTGCCATTCATATGTCTTATGCAGAGGCCCCCGCGAAAGGCGACACCGTGACCGTCGATGCCCCTGAAGCCGCCAAGAGCGACGTCTACTTCGACCCGTACGACGTCGACATCAACGCCGACCCCTACCCGACGTTTCGGCGGCTGCGCGCAGAATCGCCCCTGTATTACAACGCTGCGCACGACTTCTACGCGCTGAGCCGCTTCGCCGACGTCAACAAGGCACTGGTGGACCACGAGACGTTCAGTTCCGCGCGCGGCGCGATCATCGAACTCATCAAGGCCAACATCGAGATCCCGCCAGGCACGGTCATTTTCGAGGACCCGCCGATCCATGACATCCACCGCAAGCTGTTGGCGCGCATGTTCACCCCGCGCAAGATCAACGCGCTGGAGCCCAAGATCCGGCAGTTCTGCGCGCAGGCCCTCGACCCGCTGGTCGGCGCCGACAAGTTCGACTTCGTCACCGACCTCGGCGCGGTGATGCCGATGCAGGTGATCAGCGCTCTCCTCGGCATCCCCGAGGACGACCAGGAGATGATCCGCGACCACGCCAACGCGCAGCTGCGCACCGAGGCGGGCAAGCCCATGAAGCACGCCGAGGGCGGGGCCATGGTTCTCGGTGAGCTGTTCGAGACCTATATCGACTGGCGGGCAGATCATCCGTCCGACGACATCATGACCGAGCTGCTCAACGCGGAGTTCGTCGATGAGACCGGCACCACGCGCAACCTCAGCCGCCGAGAGCTTCTCACGTATCTCAACGTGGTTGCCGGCGCAGGCAACGAAACCACCACTCGGCTGATCGGCTGGTCGGCCAAGGTGTTGGCCGAGCATCCCGACCAGCGCCGGGAACTCGTCGAGAACCCCACGCTGATACCGCAGGCGATCGAGGAGCTGCTGCGCTTCGAGCCCCCCGCGCCGCATGTCTCCCGTTACGTCACGCGCGATGTCGAGCTCTACGACCAGATCGTGCCGGAGGGCAGCGTGATGATGATGCTGCTCGGAGCCGCCGTCCGCGATCATCGCCAATTCCCGCCGGACGGCGACGTTTTCGACATCCACCGCGAGGTGCGCCAACATCTGGCATTCAGTGTCGGCACGCACTATTGCCTCGGGTCGGCGCTGGCCCGGCTGGAGGGTCGTGTCGCCCTGGAGGAGATCCTGAAGCGGTTCCCCGAGTGGGACGTCGACATGGCAAATGCCTCGCTGTCACCGACATCGACCGTGCGCGGCTGGGACTCCATGCCCGCTGTCATCAAGTGAAATCTGTTCCACCAACCACGAATTGAGGTTTGACAATGGCTGGACGTGTTGAAGGAAAGGTCGCGTTCATCACCGGAGCGGCGCGAGGGCAGGGCCGTAGCCATGCAGTTCGGCTGGCCGAGGAAGGCGCCGATATCATCGCCATCGACGTCTGCAAACCCGTTGTCGCAGAGGGCGGAATCCCGCCATCCACACCGGAAGACCTGGCCGAGACCGCCGACCTGGTCAAGGGCCACAACCGTCAAATCTATACCGCTGAGGTCGATGTACGTGACTACGGCGCGCTCAAGGCCGCGGTCGATGCGGGCGTGGATCAGCTTGGCCGCCTTGACATCATCGTTGCCAACGCCGGTATCGGCAATGGCGGCGACACACTGGACAAGACCAGCGAAGAAGACTGGACCGACATGATCGACATCAACCTGAGCGGGGTGTGGAAGACCGTGAAGGCCGGTGTCCCACACCTCCTCGAGGGCGGCCGAGGCGGTTCGATCGTCCTGACCAGCTCGGTCGGCGGAATGAAGGCTTACCCGCACTGCGGTCATTACGTGGCGGCCAAGCACGGCGTCGTCGGCCTCATGCGCACCTTCGCAGTCGAACTCGGCGCGAAGAACATTCGTGTGAACTCGGTTCACCCCACACATGTCAGCACGCCGATGATCATGAACGAAGGCACCTGGAAGATGTTCCGTCCTGACCTGGAGAACCCCGGCCCGGATGACATGGCGCCGATCTGTCAAATGTTCCACGTGCTTCCCATCCCCTGGGTTGACCCGATCGACATCAGCAACGCGGTGCTTTTCTTTGCGTCCGACGAGGCTCGATACCTCACCGGTGTGACGCTTCCAATCGACGCGGGCAGCTGCTTGAAGTGACCCTCGCGGAGCTCTCCATCCCCCAGGGCTGGGATGCGATCACGCCGGGATGGATGACGACTGCACTCGCCGATCACCATCGTGGCGCGGTGGTCGACAACGTGCGGGTCGCGCTGCGCGACGACGGCACCAACAAGCGGGCCCGCCTCCAGCTGACCTACTCGGCCGGCTCCGGGCCCGCGACGGTGTTCGCCAAGGCGGTGGACCCCGCCCATGCCGACCTCGTCGCGCTGACCAGCGGGCTGTTTCACGAGCCGCGGCTGTTCTCGTCGGGAGTTGTTCTCCCGCTTGATCATCCGACGGTCTACGCGGCACTCGTCGACGAGGAGCATTCCGACTTCCTGATGATCATGGAGGACGTCGTCGCGCGGGGCGGCGACCCCCGCGACTCGACCCGGCCGATGACCGTCGAGCAGGTGGCGAAAGGGGTGCGCGGCCTCGCCCGACTGCACAGCGCGTACTGGGGTGACCGGCTGACG
This sequence comes from Actinomycetota bacterium, assembly GCA_046735135.1. Classification (GTDB taxonomy): domain Bacteria; phylum Actinomycetota; class Actinomycetes; order Mycobacteriales; family Mycobacteriaceae; genus Mycobacterium. Next base: position 46,629 of record JBKPSU010000009.1, on the reverse strand, counting down.
GCCAACCCGGCGCTCGGCTGGGTCGAGCCCTTCGTCGCCTTCGAGGGCATGCAGTACGCGCCCCTGCACATCGCGCACGAGCGGTTGGGCGACACCGTGGCCGCCGAGATCCTCGGGCTGACCGGCGAGCAGCTGTTCATCGACATCTGGGCGTGCTACATCGCAACGCTGACCACATCACCGCAGACCCTGCTGCACGGCGACCCGCACATCGGGAATACCTATGTGCTGCCCGACGACGACGTCGGCTTCCTCGACTGGCAGATGGTGCGCCGCGGCAACTGGTCTTTGGACCTCGGCTACTTCGTGCAAGGGGCCCTCACGATCGAGGAACGGCGCCGAAGCGAGCGAGAACTGCTCGATGAATACCGCGCCGCGCTGACGTTGCCCGCCGACGAAATGCCGAGCCAGGAGGACGTGTTGCTCCGCTACCGCGCCTCCGTCGCACACGGCCTGGCGATCTGGATGGCCACGCTGTCGGGGGGAGACGCCTGGCAGAGCCCGGACGTCTGCCGGGCATTGGCGCAGCGCTACGCCGCGGCCTTCATCGACCTGGACAGCCGTGCGGCCATTGACGCGATCGCCTGAGTCGATAGTGTTCGCGCCGTGGAGACATTCGAGGGTCGCGGCGCGGTAATCACCGGCGGTGCGAGCGGCATCGGCCTTGCCTGTGCGCGGGAGTTCGCGCGTCGCGGCGCGCGCGTCGTGATCGCCGACATCGATCAGTCCGCGCTCGACACGGCCGTCGAGCGACTGCGTGCCGACGGTGCCGAGGCGTACGGGGTCATCTGCGACGTCACGACGCTGGACGCCGTCGAGCATCTGGCCGACGAGGCGTTCCGCCTGCTCGGCGAGGTGAACCTGGTCTTCAACAACGCGGGCATCGGTCACGCAGCCCCGATTGCCGACGTCACACACGGCGACTGGCGCTGGGTGATCGACGTCGACCTGTGGGGCCCGATCCACGGCGTCGAGGCGTTCCTGCCGCGCCTGATCGAACAGGGCGGCGATCGCCACATCATGTTCACGTCGTCGTTCGCCGGCATGGTCGGCAACGCCGGGCTGGGCCCCTACTGCGTCGCCAAATTCGGTGTCGTCGCACTCGCCGAGAGCCTGGCGCGTGAACTGAAAGGCCAGGGCATCGGCGTGTCGGTGCTCTGTCCGATGATCGTCGCCACCAAGCTGATCGCCAACTCCGAACGCGCCAGAAGCGATGACTACGGCGAGCGCACCAGCCACACCGACGAAACCGTCCAGGAACTGGGGACAGTGATGATTCCGACCGACGTCGATGTGCAAGCCGAGGACGTGGCACGCCTGACGGCCGACGCCGTCGTCGCCAACCGGCTCTACATCCTGCCCCACCAGGCCTCCCGCGACTCGATCCGGCGGCGGTTCGAACGCATCGACCGCACCTACGACGAGCAGGCCGCCGAGGGCTGGACTCACTGACTCACGCAAACCGCCCAGTCCGTGACGGCCAGGGTGGTTGCATGGAACCGTTCAATGGGAGAACGGGGTGGGCGTGAAGCGACTCAATGGCATGGACGCCATGCTGCTGTACAGCGAGACGCCCAACCTGCACACGCACACGCTGAAGGTCGCGGTCATCAATGCCGCCGAATTCGACGGCGAGTTCAATTTCGATGTGTTCCGCCGCACGATCCAGCGCAGGCTGCACCTACTCGACCCGCTGCGCTACCGGCTCGTCGACATCCCGTGGAAGATGCACCACCCCATGTGGATGGAGAACTGCGACGTCGACCTCGACTACCACCTTCGCCGGGTGCAGATCCCGAGCCCCGGTGGCCGCCGCGAACTCGACACGGTGATCGGCGAGATCGCCAGCACACCGCTGGATCGCGATCGTCCGCTGTGGGAGTTCCATTTCGCCGAAGGGATGGCCGATAACCGGTTCGCGCTGATCGGCAAGGTGCACCACACCTTGGCCGACGGCCTTGCCTCGGCCAACCTGCTTGCACGCCTGATGGATCTGACCGGTTCGGAGCAGGACGAGCGCGACGACTACACCGCGTGCGAGGCGCCGTCGAAGTCCGAGTTGTTGCGGGCGGCAGGCCGTGACCACATCACCAATATCGCCGCACTGCCCGGACTGATGCGTGACACCGTCCGGGGCGCGATGCGGGTGCGGCGCCGGTCGCGTGAACGCACCGAACTTCCCGATATGGCGAAGATGTTCAAGACGCCCCCGACGTTCCTCAACCACGTGGTGGCCCCCGCTCGCACGTTCGCGACGGCGTCGTTGTCACTGGCTGAGGTCAAGGAGACGGCCAAGAAGCTCAGCGTGACATTCAACGACATCATCCTGTCCATGGCGGCAGGCGGCCTACGAGAACTGTTGCTGCGCTACGACGGACGGGCCGATCGCCCGATCCTCGCATCGGTGCCGGTCGCCACCGACAGGTCGACCGACCGGATCACCGGCAACGAGATAGGCGGATTGGCTGTCTCGCTTCCCGTGCACATCGACGACCCTCTGGAACGGGTCCGCCTGACATCCGTCGCGACGTCGCGCGCCAAGGAGAATTACGACCTGATGGGGCCCGAGCTGCAGGGCAAGATGATGGAGTACCTGCCACCGGCGGTGGCGCCGCCGTTGTTCCGGATGCAGTCCAAGCGGACGTCCCACAGCCCGATCATGAATGTCGCCGTCTCCAACGTGCCGGGCCCGCGCGAACGCGGGCATATCGGCGGAGCGCCAGTGACCGAGATCTACTCGATCGGAATCCTCTCGGCCGGAAGCGCATTCAACATGACCGTCTGGAGTTATGTCGACCAGGTGGACATCTCGATCCTGTCCGACGATCGCACGTTCACTGACGTGCACGAAGCGACGGACGCGATGATCCACGGCCTTACCGAGATCCGCGGTGCCGCAGGACTTCCCGCGGAGCTCACCACCGTCGGCACGGCGATGGCGCCGGCCAGGGCGACTTAGTCAGCCGAGTATCGGGAAGCGGCGCTTCTTCGCGAGATCGTCGAGCGCGGTCTGCATCACCTCGCGGACATGCTCGTCGACCGCGTCAACGTCGGGGTCCTCGCCGAATTCCTTGACCACGTCGATGGGGTCGAGCACCTGCGTGACGATCTTGGTGGGCAACGGCACGTTGGGCGGGAAGAACACACTGAGCCCGAACGGGAAGCCGAACGTCACCGGCAGGATCTCGGCTCGCAGCCGCTGCAGCCCCAGGCGTTTCGCCAACCAATTGCCCCGCGTGAGGAACAGCTGTGACTCCTGCGCGCCGATCGACACCATCGGCACGATCGGCACTTCGGATTCGATTGCGGTCCTGACGTATCCGGTCCGGCCCGCGAAGTCGATCTTGTTCTCGAAGGTCGGCCGATACGAGTCGTAGTCCCCGCCAGGAAACACCAACACGAGCGCGCCGCTGCGCAGCGCCTTCGCGGCGTTTTCGCGATTGGCCTCGATGACACCGACCCTGCGCAGCCAATCGCCAAGCGGTCCGGCGAAGAGGGCATAGTGGGCGAGGGTGTAGACAGGGCGGTCAAAGCCGAACTTGTGATAGAACGCCGGGGCGAAGACGAGCACGTCGGGGGTGAACATGCCACCGGAATGGTTGGACACCAACAGCGCGCCGCCCGCGGACGGGATGGCATCCAGCCCCTTGACCTCGGCCCTGAAGTACCGCTTGATCAGTGGGCCGATGAGGTTCTTGACCTGCTCGGTGAAGCCGGGGTCCCACTTGGTGGCCTCGCCCTCGCCGATCCGCTCGACGTCCCTGATGCTCTTGTCGCCCATGTGTTTCCCTTGTGTGTCCTAGCGTGTCTCATACCCAAGGTGGGCGGGGAGTATCCACTGAGCACGACTACCTGCGGATATGATACTCTCGATTATTGAGAATGTCATTTCCAGTCTGGGAGGGGCAGATGGGGGACACGGTCCTGGTGACGGGCGGGTTCGGTCTTGTCGGGTCCGAAACCGTCAGACAGCTGACGGCTGCGGGGCGGCAAGTGGCGGTCGCGGACCTCGACACACCGGCCAACCGTAAGAAGGCCAAGGCGCTGCCCGATGGCGCCCGCCCGCACTGGGCGGACCTGACGGATCAGGCGGCGGTCGACCGACTGGTCTCCGAGGTCTCGCCGTCGGTGATCGTGCACCTCGCGGCAGTCATCCCGCCGCCGCTCTACCGGAACCCCAGCGTGGCCAGGAAGGTCAACGTCGAAGCAACGATCGCGTTGGTGCGTGCCGCAGAGGCACAACCGGATCCGCCGCGCTTCGTGCAGGCGTCGAGCAATGCCGTCTACGGTTCGCGCAACCCTCATCGGGTGACCGATGTGGTCCGGGCCGATACCCCGCCACGACCCTTCGAGCTCTACAGCAACACCAAATTCGAGGCAGAGAAATTCGTGCGCGCCTCGAGCCTCGAGTGGGTGGTGTTGCGGCTGGGCGGCGTGCTCAGCCCGGACTTCAGTGCCTTGCCGCTCACCGCCGACGGCATCTTCATCGAAAGCGCGCTGCCCACCGATGGGCGCATTCACACCGTCGATGTCCGCGATGTCGGGCGCGCGTTCGCGGCGGCCACCACCGCGGACGTCGCACGCGAGATCCTGCTGATTGCCGGCGACGACTCACACAAGCTGTTGCAGAAGGATGTCGGCGCCGCGCTGGCCGCCGCACTCGGGTTGCCCGGCGTGATTCCCGAAGGTCGCCCGGGTGATCCGAACAACGACGACGGCTGGTTCCTCACCGACTGGATGGACACCGAACGCGCGCAGGAGGCGCTGGCATTCCAGCGTCATTCGTGGCCGGAGATGCTCGACGAGATGAGCGCGCGGATGGGGTGGAAGCGTCTGCCACTGCGGCTCGTCGCGCCCCTGGCACGGGTGTTTCTCGCCCGCAGGGCCGCGTACCGAAATGCCCCGGGTACCTATGCCGATCTGTGGGGCGCGATCGCAGGCAGGCTGGGCGACCCCTGTCTGAAGACTCAGCCCACCGAAAGCTAGCCGGGCCCCAGTTCGTATTTGCCGGTTTGCGGGTTGTGGTGCCACCCGCTGGCGGCCTGTGTTCCACCGTCGACGTGGATCGTCTGGCCGGTGATATAGCTGGACATGTCCGACGCGAGAAACACTGCGGCTGCGGCCATCTCGTCGACATGACCCGGCCTCCGCATCGGGATCATGTCCGACGCACTTTCGGGCAGGCCGTCCGGTGACACCCGCATTATCCCTTCGGTCAGGGTGAGATCAGGCGCGAGCGCGTTGACCCGGATTCCCTGGGTCGCCAATTCGAGCGCGGCTGTCTTCGTGTAGTTGATGACGCCTGCCTTGGCTGCCGCATAAGCAGCGTAGCCGGGGGCCGCGCGCACACCCTCGATCGACGTCACGTTGATGATGCTTCCCGGCCTGCCCGCATCGACCAGGCGCCGTGCGACGCGCTGCGTGCACAGCAGGACATGCCGGAGGTTGGACTTGTACAGCGCGTCCCAGCCGTTCTCGCTGGTGTCGAGCAGGTCCGAAGCGAACACGCCGCCTGCGTTGTTGACCAGAATGCTCACCAAACCGAGTTCGCCGGTGGTTCGCTCCAACGCCGCATCGACCTGACCGCTGTCGCGGACATCGGTGATAATGCCCAGGGCCCCAATGCTTTCGGCGGCAGGCGCGCACGTTTCGGCATTGCGCTCCCAGATTGCCACCTTCGCGCCGAACGCGGCCAGTCCCTCCGCGATGCCCCGTCCGATGCCCTCTCCCCCACCGGTGACGACGGCGACGCGCCCGGTCAGCAGGATGTTCGACGGATCGATGGTCACCCGTCGAGTTAACCAGTTTTGGTGGTGCGAATGGCGAGCCCCGCCGGGGCTGTTCCGATGATCCCCTCGTCCTCCAGCTCGGCGATCTCGTGGTCGCTGTATCCCAGCCCGGTGAGGATCTCGTGGTTGTGCTGTCCGAGCAACGGTGCCGCCGTCCGGTGGATGCGCGGTGGTCCCGACGAGATGCGCATGGGCAGCGTGCTGTGCCGTGCGGTCGGGTTCACCGGGTGATCCACGTATTCGTAGAAGCCGCGGTGCACCAGCTGCGGCAGGTCGCCCACCCGGTGCGGTTGCATAACCTTGGCGACGGGCACGCCTGCATCCCAGAGAGTTTGGATGATCTCGTTGGCGGTGCGCGTTGCACACCACCGGCTCAAGTGCTCGTCGATCGCATCGTGGTGTCGCCGCCGTCCTGCGACGCCGGCGAGCTCGGCGGTCGCCCATGTCGGGTTGCCGAGGGCCGCGGCGAGGTTCATCCACTGCTCGTCGGTGGCCACCGCGATCGCCACCCAGTCGTCGGGACGCCCGAACTCGTCGAGCTCACTGGTGCGATAGAGGTTCTGCGGCGCAGCGGTGGGGCCGCGGTTGCCTTCACGCTGCAACAGCTTGCCGTATGCCGAATACTCGATGACTTGCTCGGCGGCGACGTTGAGCGCGGCATCGACCATCGCGGCCTCGATCCGGACACCCTCTCCCGTGCGCTTTCGATGCGCAACCGCAAGCATCAGCGCGTTCAAACCGTGCACGCCCGCGTTCGGGTCGCCGACCGAATACGGCTCAACGGGATTCTGGTCGGGATGACCTGTCAGCCAGGTGATCCCGGAGGCATCCTCGATCACGTATGCGAACGCGGGCTTGTCGCGCCACGGACCGCCGAGCCCGAAGCCGGGCATGCGCATCATGATCGCGTCAGGCCGCAATTCGTGCACCGCGTCGAAGTCGAGCCCGATCTGATCGAGCACGCGCGGGGTGTAGTTCTCGACGATGACGTCGCACGTCTTCACCAGGCTGCGGAGCAGCTCGACGCCGCGTGGCGTGCGGATGTCCAGCGTCACGCTCTTCTTGTTGGTGTTCAGCCCCGAGAAGATAGGCGACCGCTCCCACCACTGGTCGTCGGTGATCGGCACGCCCGCGATCAGCCGGGTGCCGTCGGGGCGCGCCGTGGACTCCACGTGGATGACCTCGGCGCCGAGCATGGCCAGCACATGCGTGCACGACGGGCCTGCCCAGAAGCTCGTCATGTCGAGCACCCGCAGCCCCTCGAACGGCAGCCCCTCGATCGGCAGGCTCCGCGAAATAGCATTCCTGGTCGTGATCTCGCGGATTTCACGACCCTCGCTTCTCACTCGCGAGCGGTACGCGTCGGTGTGTTCGCCAAGCCGAGGAGCCGGCTCCGGTGCCCGGGCGAGCGGCGGGGTCGCGCGGTATGGCGGGCCCGGCTGAGTGAACCCATCGCGCGGGTTGTCGACGAACGTGCCTCTCTCGACGAACTGCTCGAACGTGGTGACGGTGGCGCCGTTTCCGACCGGCGCGTTCGGAATGCGAAACGCACTGGACAGGTCGAGAATCTCGTCGACGCTGTTCTGCCGCACCCACTCGTAGATCTGCTCGGCGTGGATGTTGGCCTGTTCGGTGATGGAAAGATCGGACTCCTCGTCGATCCATTCGTCGTGGCCCACCATTGCGCACAGGTCGAACCACTGCTGCGCGGTGCCGCTGCCCAGCGCCACCAATCCGTCGGCCGCCGTCGCGACACCGGGAATGGTGAGCCGACGAAGGTCTCGGAACGGTCGACCAAGGGCGTCGAGAAACGACACGGAATAGTAAGTGAGGCCGAGGATCTGGGCTTCGAGCACGGAGACGTCCACCAAGCCGGATTCCATCGCCATTGTGCCCGCCGCCGCGTACGCGCCCGCGAGCCACTCCCCGATCTGGCCCGCGACGAACAGCGGTGCACGTTCCTGCGCGCCGCGGCCGAGCCCGATCACACCGCCCGACCATGCCTGCGTGGTGAACTCCGTCGCCGGTTTGTCCGCCCACGGTCCCTCGAGGCCGAAAGGGGTGATCGACGTGACGGTCAGGTGCGGATAGGTGTCCGCAAGCGCTGCAGGCGAGAGTTCGTCGAGCGCCACGATCGCGGAACCGCGTGACCACACCACGGCGTCGGCATCCGTCAGCAAGCCCCGCAACAGATCCACGTCATCCGGGTTCTCCGGGTCGACGACCACGCTGTGCTTTGAGCAGGCGAGGAAGCTGAACAGTGCACCGTCGTCACCGGGCTCGATCTCGGCGCCCGAGGACGTCCACCGGCGCAGCGGATCACCGTCCGGCGGTTCGACTTTGACGACCGTGGCGCCACCGTCCGCCAGCAGCTTCGAGCAGTAGGCACCGGCTATACCGACGGAAAGATCGATGACGGTGTACCCGTCAAGTGGCAGCACGGGGTCAATCCTTCTTCTTGCGGTTCGACTTGCTCAGCCGGAACTCAGGCGGGAACTTCGCGTCGTTGTCGTTCACCGAGTCGGCCAGCCCCGCATCGATCGCATCGCCGAGCATGAAGTCGCCTTCGTCGGGCCGCACAGTGCCGCCCATCGACTCGAACATCGCCGAGAGCAGGCTGCCCATGTATTCACCCTGGAACTGCTTCACCACCTCGAAGAACACCTTCTGCTGAAACACGGTGTCGACGGGGCGGTTTCGCGCGCACGCCAGCGCGTACTTCTGCACCTCGTCCTCGAGTCGGTCGCGCGGGACGACCTTGTTGAGAAAGTTGCACGCCTTCATCTCGTCGGCGGTGAACGGCCGTCCTGTGAACACCATCTCCTGGAACGGCCGCAGACCCATCGTCAGCACCCACGTCCACATCCGCGGTCCCCAGCCGTAGTAGCGGAACGAGGGATGGCCGAAAAGGGCGTCGTCGGAGGCGATCACGAGGTCGGCGTCGCCGCACTGATAGAAGTGCCAGCCGTAGCAGTAACCCTTGGCCTCGACGATGCTGATCTTCTTGAGCTCCTGCAGGGCCCGGTTGCCCGCCGCCACGTTGGCGTACCACTGCCCCATCGTCGCGCCGTGCCGGAACGACCCCTGCGGCGGATAGGTCACGTCTGTGTCCGCGACGCGCAGCTCGGCCAGTCGCGCATCCTCGCCGCCTTCGAAGAAGTCCGGCAGGTCGGCGCCGCTGCCGAAGTTTTCGCCGACGCCGCGAATGACCACGACCTTGACGTCGTCGTCGACGTTCGCCGCGCGCAACAGGTCGGCGTAGCGCAGCCGGGCCTCCGACGTCGGTGCGTTCAGGTAGTCAGGCCGGTTGAAGGTGATCGTCGCGATCTTGGTCGCGGGATCCTTGTCGTAGAGGATGATCTCCTCTGGACTCGGGCGGGTGTCGTCGGCCATGCGCGGCCGATCAATCCCAGGTCGGGCTCGACGTGAGGACCTCGGCCCCATCGTCGTTGATCAGCACGGCATCACGCCGGAATACCGCGCCAACGCCCTTCTCCCATACGTAGCCCGTGACGGCGAGCACCATGCCGGGGTCGAGCCGCTCGGCGGCCGCGGTTGCAGGCAGCTGCGGCGAGACCACTGGCGGATCGAAGCCGAGGCCGAGGCCGTGAGCGACCGGCATCGGCGGCAGAGCCTCCCCGGCGGCTTCGTACGCAGAGAACAGCTCGCTGGCCGCCATGCCGGGCCGACAAGCGCCGATCAACCGCTCCCACAACGCATTCGAGCGCTGATACAGCTTCCCGACGACGGCCTCGTCGGGGTCGCCGATCGGATAGGTGCGGCCGACTTCGCCGACATAGCCGCCCGCGAGCACGCCTGCCGACAACGCCACCAGGTCGCCGGAGGCGAGGCTGCCGTCGCTGCGCGCACGCCGCCACGGGTGATCGATCGACGTCACCCACGCGGCGTCCTGGGTCGCGGGTGTGCAGACACCGCCCGCGGCTTCCGCCTCGAGCAACACGCCCGCCAGCGTCTGCTCGCTGACCCCCGGCCGCAGTTCGACGACCGCCTTCGCGAGCGCGTCCTCGGCAACCCGAAGCGACGCGCGGAGCGCGAGGATCTCATCGGCGGTCTTGATCCGCCGCGCCTCCCGCATGGCAGGCTCAGCGTCGACGAGCTCCGCATTGGGGAACGCCATGGGCAGCAGCTGCGCGAAAGTCGGTGTCAGGGCGTCGGTTCCGACCCGACGCGCGGTGTCGGCACCGTTGAGCCCTTTCATGACGTCGATCAACGTCATCGGATTCCAGGACAGCCCATACAGGTGGTCGTGGTCGATCTCGCCGGGGATGCCCTCGTCCCACGTGCTGTTGAGGTGGATCTCGCCGGTGCCGCGGATCACCGCGCAGATCGGCCCGAACGGCCGCGTGCCCGCCACCCACAGTTGAGGCGCGCCGGTGACATAGCGGACGTTGGCCTGCCTGCCGAGGACCAGGATGTCCAGGTCATATTCTTCCATTTGGGCCAGCGCCCGCTCGCGCCGCCCGCTTCGCAGTGCCCGCTCGTCGGGCAGGATCTCAGTCGCCATAGGGGCTGTACGGGTAGTCGGTGAGCGGCGCGTAGCCGTCCTCGGTGATAACGATGATCTCCTCGCTTCGATAGCCGCCGGTGCCGTCCTCCCAGACGACGGGCTCGAGCACGAGCACCATGCCTGCGGGATAGACGAATTTGTCGTCGAATTCCTGGCCGAGATCGGTTCCGATCATCGGCATTTCGGCCGCGTTGGTGCCGATGCCGTGGCCCAGGTAGAAGTGCGGAAGCCACGGCTTGCTGCCGCCGTTGGCCGCGATCGCCGCCCGTGCCAGGTCGCCGGACGTCGCTCCGGCCTTCGTCACCTTCAATACTGCGTCGAGGATTTCGCGCCACCTGTGGAACTGGTCATGCTGGCGCTCGGTGGGCGACTCGCCCACCAGCCAGGTACGCCCGAAGTCGGAGCAGTACCCCGAATAGGTGATGCTCGCATCGGTCCACAGCACGTCGCCCGCGACGAGTTCACGCTCGGTGGTCAGCAGCGGCAGGGCCAGGTCGCCGGTGGTGGTCCACGTGCCATCGGCCTTCGCCTTCGGCATCACCTGCCAGATGGCCTCGAGCATGTTCGCAGTGGCGCCGTGCTCGAACGCCTGCCGGACGAACTCCGCCGACAGATCAATCTGCCGCACACCGGGTTTCAGCGAACTCTGAACCTCGTGCATCGCGAGCTCGGTGATACGGCAGGCGCGTCGGAGGCAGGCGATCTGATCGGGCGTCTTCACCAGCTTGGCCGGGCCGATGATGTGCGCGGCGTCCGACGGCGGACCCGACGGGAAGATCTTCGCAGCCGACCTGCGCATCGAGCCGGTCATCTCGTCGACCGCCACCATCGCGCCCGGCGGAAGCAGGTCTGCCACGATCCGCGCCAGCTGCTGCACTCCTTCGTCGAATTCGAGATACAGCGGGCCGTTAAGGTGGTCGGCCGGTATCTCGGTCTCGAAGGCTGCCCCCTCGCGGAACGGTACATAGAGGTGGGGGTAGTCGTCGTCGGCGAGCACGATCGCCACCGGGCGCTCGACATGTGACAGTCCGGCGTCGAGCAGTCTCCAGCTGGCGCCGGTCGCGTATACGACGTTGCCGTTGCCGAGCAGGATCAGCGCGTCTACGCCGTTGTCCGACATCGATGCCCGCAGCCGTACGCCGATCTCGCGCAACATCCGTCCGCGGTCAGGCTCGTCGGGAATCCCGATCGCCGTCAGTTCTTCTTCAACAAATGTTGTCATTCGACGCCCAGGAACTTCTTTATGTTGGTGCTGACGATCTTGACGGCCGCCTCCGGTCCAACGGCCTCGACGACGGTTGCCAGCGACTTCTCGGAGTAGCCGAACGTCGACTCGTTGTGCGGGTAGTCAGACGACCACATCACGTTTTCCACACCGATCTTGTCGACGAGCTCCAGGCCCAGCGGATCAACCATGAACGAGGCCCTCATGTGGTTGTCCCAGTAGTGCTGCACGGGGTGCTCGAGCTGGTGGTTGAACATGTGCCGGTACGACGCCAGCATGTGCTCGGCGTCCTGCAGAGCGGTTGGCACCCAAGCGATTCCGCCCTCGAACCAGCCGATCTTCAACGACGGATGCCGATCGATGATGCCGGAGAAGACGTACTTGGCGAACTGCTCACGGAACGAATCGACGTTGACCATCATGCCGACGACGACGCTGTTGTTCTGGCACGGCGTCTTGGGCGGCGTCTCACCGATGTGGTGGCTGACCGGCACACCCGACGCCTCGATCTCGTCCCACACCGCATCCATGTCGGTGCTGCCGTAGTCGTAGATGTTGCCCTCGTCGTCCTTGCCCGGATTGAGTGGCAACAGGAACGTCTTGAGCCCCAGTGACTTCAGCTCTTCGAGGGTGCTGCGGGTCCCCTTGGGATCCCACCAGTTGATCAGGCCGACGCCGTAGAAATGGCCATTGCTGCGCTCCTGCAGGTCGGCGATGTGCTCGTTGTAGATGCGGAACACGCGCTCGCGCAACGCCTTGTCCGGGTAGTGGAACAGCGCGAGAACCGCGTTGGGAAACGCGAGTTCCTTGTCGATGCCGTCCTCGGCGAGTTCGCGGATGCGTGCCTCGATGTTGTTGGACGCCGCACCTGCCAGGTCGTCGTACTGCATGAGCACGCGGCCGAAGTCGCCACCGGTCCAGGCCTTGCCCTTCATGCCGACCATGTACGCGCCGTCCTCGTACCAGATGCGCGGCGCGGCACCCTTCAGTTCCTCGGGGAACCGTTCGTAGAAGATGTCGTCGGCCACCGAGATGTGGTTGTCGGCGGAGAAGATCTCGGTCCCCGCCGGCAGGCCGAAGTCGCCGGTGGCGTGGCCCTTGCGGTACTTGGGTGCGCCGAAACCCTCGGGGGGATAGAGCGTTGCACTTGGGGTTGACATCGTTGGCACTCCAATCGGGCTGTTGTGGAAGAAGTTCACCAGGTGACAGGTAGTTCGTAGACGCCGTAGGCGAGGCGGTCGTGTTTGAACGGGACCTCCTCGAACGGAATCGCCAGCTTCATCGTCGGGATCCGCTTGAGCAGTGTCGGAAACACGATCTGCATCTCGGCGCGCGCCAGCTGCTGCCCGACGCATTGATGGCGGCCGTACCCGAAGCCCAGCTGCTGGCCGGCATCGCGGGACAGGTTCAGCTTGTCGGGTTCGGGATAGGCGACGTCGTCCCAGTTCGCCGGAGCCAGGTCGAGGATGATGCCTTCGCCGGCACGGATGGTCTCGCCGCCGATCTCGATGTCCTCGACGGCTATCCTGCGCTGGCCGGTCTGGATGATCGACAGATAGCGCATCAACTCTTCGACCGCGTTGGCGATGAACTTGGAATCGTTGGAATCACGAAGCAGCGCAGCTTGTTCGGGATTCTCGAGCAGGGCGAGGATGCCGATGCCGATCATGTTGGCCGTGGTCTCGTGGCCGGCGATCAACAGCCCGGTGCCCAGCTGCGCGGCCTCCTTGACGCTGATCTCCCCGGCGGTCACCCGTTCGGCAAGGTCGGAGACGGCGTCCTCGGACGGTTCTTCCATCTTCTTCTTGACGAGGTCGATGAGGTACTGGTGGAGGCTCATCGCCCCCTTCTGCCCTGCTTCCGCCGTCGCGTAGCGGGCCAGCCCGACGTTGGCGTGGTGCTGGAAGAACTCGTGGTCTTCATAAGGGACGCCGAGCATTTCGCTGATCACCCTTGTCGGCACCGGCAGCGCCAACTTCGCGACCATGTCGGCGGGTTGCGGCCCGGCAAGGACCGAGTCGATGCACTCGTCTGTCACCTGCTGGATGGCGGGGCGCAGGCCCTCGACACGCTTGAACGTGAACGGCTTGGACAGCATCCGACGGAACCGGGTGTGCTCCTCGGCGTCGGAGGTGAACACTGACCGCGGCCGCTTGTGCACCGTGGACAGCATGTGCTCGTTCCAGTGCGGGAAGCCCTCGAGGCGGTCGTCGACGCTGACGCGCGAGTCGGCGAACAGCTCGCGCGCCACTGTATGACCGGTGATCAGCCACGGCGTGCTGCCGTCCCAGATCCGCACGCGGGACAGGGGTTTGGTCTCGTTCATCTTCAACATCTGCGGCGGCGGCGCAAACGGGCAGCGGGCGTCGCGGTCCATCGGGTACTCGGGGACGTCGGCGGTGACGCCGGATGCGTTGGCGGTCAGTGTGTCGGACATGTGCGTTTAGTTCATTCCTCGATGTCGATCGCCAGGGCCGGGCAGGCCGCGGCGGCATTGCGGACGCTGGCTGATTGTTCGGACGGTGGGCTGTCGGTGAGCAGGAGCACGACGCCGTCGTCGTCGCGCTGGTCGAACACGTCGCCGGCATTGAGCACGCACTGGCCCGACGACACGCACTTGTCCTGGTCGACAGTCACTTTCATGTCACGGCTTCTCCGATACGGACGCCTGCCACAGCCCCACGATCGCGTCGATGAGACCGGACGCCACCGCCGTCCAGCTGGTACGGGGCACACCGTCACCGTCGGCGAAGGCGCGTTCGAAGTCGGCACAGGTGTGCATCATCAGATTGCGCACCATGATGTTGCGCTCCGTGACGACGGCCATCGGCAGGTCGGGCAGGCATCGGGTGATGCCCTCGACGACCTGAACCAGCGATGGCGATGCGAGCGCGTCCTTGACGACGATCTTCTGATAGGCGGGATCGGCCAGCGCCTGTGCGGCGAAGCGCGCGTACCAGGTCGGGTTGCCGAGCTGGGCGAGGTGCTCGGTCAGCGAGCACACCAGGCACGTGATCCAGTCCCGCAGCTCGGCCGAGTCGTCGATCCCGGCCACCATCCGCTCCAGCAGCCGCTCGATCGACGCCCGGTGCTTCTGCTCGATCGCACGCACCAGGTCGGTCTTGGTGCCGAAGTGGTAGCCGACCGCTGCATTGTTTCCCTGCCCTGCGGCCTCGCTGACCTGCCGGTTCGACACGGCGAACACACCGTGTTCGGCGTACAGCCGCTCGGCTGCCTTGAGGATCGCTTCTTGTGTGCTGGTCGCGCGGTCGGCGCGCACAGCCCTGGCCGTGGTCACCAGCTCAGTCAACCCGCCTCGCCCTATTAAGTCAAGCGACTGATTTAAAACGGTCATGGCCTTGGTTTGCGCGCGATGACCTTGCCCGCCACCGTCCCGCCATCGACCGGTAGGACGGTGCCGGTGACATACCGGGACCGATCGGTGGCGAAGTAGAGCGCCGCCTCGGCGACGTCGTCGGCCGTGCCTTCGCGCTTGAGCGGACGGTCGTTGCGCATCGTCTCGCGGATCCTGGCCTCGAACTGCTCGAGTTTCTCCAGGTCTTCACCCGTGGCGGACTTGCGCACGATCGAGGTCCGGATGTTGCCGGGCGCGATGGCGTTGACGCGAATCTCCCAGTGCGCCAATTCGATCGCGGCCGATTTCGTGAACTGGATGACGGCGGCCTTCGACGCTCGGTAGGTCAGGACGCCGCCGCCCGCCAGGATGCCGCCGATCGAGGTGATGTTGATGATCGACCCGCCGCCCCCGGCGTCCCGCATGTGCCGCGCGGCGTCGCGCGTGCCCGCCATCACCGCCCGCAGATTGACCGCCATCACCTTCTCGAAGTCCGCGAGGTCGTCGTCGAACATGCTGCGGTGCATCGTGCTCGAGATTCCCGCGTTGTTGACCATCACGTGCAGACCGCCGAACTTCTCGACCGCCGTCGACACCAATCCGTTGACCTGGTCGAGTTCGGCGACGTCTGCCTCGACGAACTGCGCGTTCGCGCCGATGTCCTTCGCCAACGCGGCACCGGCGTCAGCGTCGATGTCGCCGATCAACACCTTGGCGCCCTCGGCGGCGAAGCGCCGGGACAGGCCCTCACCCAGGCCGGACGCGCCCCCGGTGAC
Organism: Actinomycetota bacterium; assembly: GCA_046735135.1. GTDB lineage: Bacteria > Actinomycetota > Actinomycetes > Mycobacteriales > Mycobacteriaceae > Mycobacterium. The sequence goes on along the minus strand of JBKPSU010000009.1, from coordinate 30,956 downwards.
GATCGCGACCTTGCCCTCGAGTTCGTTGCTCACCTAGCTGGCTGTCCTCTCTCGATTCACGTCGCCGAGGAACTCCAACAACAAGTCGTTGACGGCGGTGGGCTGTTCGATCTGCGGGCAATGTCCGGCGCTCTCGATCACTGCGGAGCGGCCCCGCGGGATCTGCTCGGCGATCTCGGCCGCCCAGCCACTGGGCAGGAGTTTGTCGCCCGCGCCCTCCACCACCAGGGTGGGCACGGCGATGCGCTCATAGGCGCGTTTGCTCGACGGCAAGGCCGGAGCCTCGAGACCCGGCCTGCGGAACCTGGCGGCGGCCAACGCCTCCCATGCGCCGGGGGCGATGCTGGATTCGTAGCGCCGCTGCACATACGCGTCGTCGTTCGGGTACGCCGGGTCGTGAAATAGGGCCTCGACGATACGCCGCATGCCTTCGACCGTGGCGTCGTAGTCGTACAGGGCGGCGGAGTACTCGTTACGCTGGATCTCACCACCGCCGCAGATCATGGTCAGGCTGCGGGCAGGCAGCAGCGACGATTCGGATGTGGCGTCAACGAACATGTTGACCGCGCCCATCGAGTTGCCGACGAAATGCGCGGAGGTGACCCCGACCTCATCGCAGAACCGGGCGATATGGCGAATCCGCATGCCGCGGCCGTCGTTGAAGTCGATCACCTTCGCAGACCGCCCGAACCCCAGCATGTCCAGCGCCAGCACGCGGTAGTGGGCGGCAAGCGCGGCGACATTGCGCTCCCACCCCAGTTCCGCGCTGATCCCGAACTCGCCGCCGTGCAGCAGCACGACCGGATCGCCCTGGCCTGCTTCGAGATAGCCGGTGGCGAGGCCGTCGACGAGCAGCGTCTTTGGCGCGGGCTCGGTCACGAAACTTCCCACGCGGCGCGGGCATGCGCGAGCACCTGGGTCGCCAGCATGTCCAGCTGGCCCTGCACGGCGCTATCGATCAGGTCACCCGAGTCGTCCCAGATCTTGTCGGCCGAATTGATGGCAACCCCGAGCGGTGTCGGCCACGCGCGCAACGCGTGTCCGATCGAACGCAGTTGGCCCAGCGTGCCCACCGCCGCTTGCCAGCCGTAGGCACAGCTGATGCAGCCCCACGGGGTGTTGTCGAGGTAGACCCGCGGGTCCTCACGGAGATCCTCGATATAGTCCAGCGCGTTCTTCACGAGTCCGGAGATGGCGCCGTGATAGCCGGGCGAGCCGACGACGACGGCATCGGCGTCGCGCAGGGCGGACACGAGTTCCTGCGCCGCCGGGGTGCGCTCCAACTCATGGGGCGCGTACATCGGCAGGTCCAGCTCGGGGCCACTGAAGAAGCGGGTGCGCCCGCCTTGCCGTTCGACGGATGCCAGGCAATAGCACAAGGCCCGCTCCGTCGACGAGTTGGCCCTCAGCGTTCCGCCGAGCCCGACGACGAACGGGGCGCCCCCCGTTGTTGTGGTTGCGGTCATCGTTCACACCTACTTGATTGCAATGGGATTCACCGGTGATCCAACCCCGCCGGTCACGCGCAGCGGTGGTGCGATGAGCTGAAATTCGTACACCCCGTCGGCGGCGCAGTCTGCCGCTAGCGCGTTGAGGTCCCAGTATTCGCCAAGCGTCAGGCCCATGTCGCGAAGGCACAGCATGTGCATCGGCAGTATCGCGCCTTCGACGGCGGAGACCGGGTTCTCGACCATCAGGTTGTCGGCGGCAACCGCGGCGACCTCATGGTCGTGCAGCCACGATGCGCACGTCCAGTCCAGCCCCGCGCCCGGCTCTGCACCGTCACCGGTCTGCAGAAACCTTGCCCACCAACCTGTTTTGACAAGGACGATGTCGCCGCGTTCCACCGTGACACCCTGGCTGCGGGCCGCCTCGTCGAGTTCGGCAGGAGTGATCGGGTCGCCGAGTTCGCAGTAGGTCTCAACACCGCGCAGCCGCACGATGTCGAGCAGCACCCCGCGGGACGTGATGCCTTTGCCATCCACCTTGTCGATGCCGCAGTAGAACGCGCCGAGGCTGGTCACCGAGTTCGCCGGAAAACCGTTGTACAGCTTGTCCTCGTAGTAAACGTGCGACAACGCGTCCCACTGGGTAGCTGCCTGCAACGGCATGATGATCAGGTCGTCGTTGAACCGCATCGGGCCGGCTTCGGAGTAGCCGCTCAATTGGACGGCCGAGGGATTCTGCAGCCACTTGGGCCCGAACTCCATCAGTGTGGTGGCATCGCCGCCGTCGATCGTCATCACGTGTGTCGGGTTCTGTCGGTAATGGAACGCGCCCTGCGGACCCGACGAGCCGAAGTCGACGCCGAGCGGGAAGACCTTGCCGTGCTTGACCAGGCTGGCCGCCTGCGCCACCTTCTCGTCGGTGATGAGGTTCAACGTGCCGATTTCGTCGTCGTCACCCCACCGCCCCCAGTTGCGGACGTCGTCGGCTATCCGCCGAAAGTCACTGAGGCTGGCCATGTTCCGCCTTTCGGTCGTCCGTCACGTCGCCGATCATCCGTTCCGCCACCGAGCCGCCGTCCACCCAGATCACCTGTCCGGTGATGTAGGACGCCGCGCCGCTGTTGAGGAACACCAGCACGTTCGCCTGCTCATCTGGGTCTGCGGCCCTGCCGAGAGGGGTATGGAAGGAGTCGAGGAACTGCTGTCCGTACGCACTGCGCAGTTGGTCCAGGATCGGGGTATCGGTGACACCCGGTGCGGTGCAGTTGATCCTGATGCCCTTGGCGCCGAGCGCGCCAACCTTGGCCATCCCGTACAGAATGATGGCCTCCTTCGACAACCGGTAACCGCCGCCGTCGGCGACCGGCTCGGGATTGCGCTCACACCACTGTTTTCCCTCTGCCATCGTCGAGGTGTCGAGCAGCCCGGCGGTCACCGCGGCATTGTCGCGATAAGCCGACGCCGCGAGTGACGATACGTTGGCGATCGCCGACCCGGGCGGCATCGACGGAATCAGTGCTTCGGTGAAATGCCTCGTTCCGAGGAAGTTGATCGTGACGACGCGTATCGGGTCACCGATGCCCGACGAAACGCCTGCGATGTTGAACAACGAATCGATCGGGCCGTCGATGGCGGCAACGGCTCCCTCTATCGAGGGTGGATCGGACAGGTCGAGCTCGTGAAAATCCTTGAGTGCCACCGCGGGCCGTTGCATGTCCAGCCCGATGACCTCTGCACCCAGCTCGGTCAGCTGTCGCGCCACCGCGGCGCCGATGCCAGACGCACAGCCGGTCACCACCGCGCGGCGGCCGTCGTAACGCCAGAGGTCGTCGACCTGTGCCATGCGCTATTTCTTGTCCGCAGTCGTCATTCGGTGCTCCTCACGTCCGCGGGAGTCATTCGGTGCTCCTCACGTCCGCGGGAGTCATTCGGTGCTCCTCACGTCCGCGGTGGGATTCCTGCTGTCCCACCCCTGCCCCGACTTGAGTTTCGCGGCAGCGGCTTCGATGCCCGCGTTCATCTCGTCCATCGCCAGCGACACTTCGTTGGCCGTGTAGTTCTCGCGGCCGGTGGGAAGGCCGCCGAACGCATAGGTCTCGTCGAACGTCGGCGTATTCGCGGCAGGCCTTCGCGCTTCGGCCTTCTCGAGGATGGGCGCCATCCGCTTGGCCTTTTCGGCGGCCGACTTCTCGTGGCGTTCGATGAACTCGGGTAGCACCTCCTTGCCCATCAGCTCGATGGACTCCATCGTCTCCTCGTGACGGCGCGGCGTCAGCAGCAGGATCAGCTCGTCGACGCCGCTTTCCTCGTAGCCGCGCAGGAACTCACGCACGGTGGCGGGGCTGCCGATGGGTCCTCGGTCGGGACCGTAGACGATGCTGGGATCCTTCTCGATCTCTTCGAGATGCCGCTTCCACACTCCGGTCCGACCCGGCGTGTGCATGCCGGTCATGTAGTAGTGCATGATGCCGAACGCGAAGAACCCGCCGCCCTTGCCGAGCCGCTCGATGGCCTGCTCGTCGGTGGGGGCCACCATCATCGACAAGTCGCCACCGATGGCCAGGATGTTGGGGTTCATCTGCGGTGTGACGGGCGCGGCGGTCTCTTCGAATTCCTTGTAGTAGCCGTTCACCCGCTCTGTGAGGGGGCCGGGGCCGGTGTAGGCGAAGCTCAAGGCGCCGAGGCCTTTCTGCGCGGCCATGGACACCGATGCGGGCCTGGTGCATGCGACCCACACGGGCGGGTGCGGCTTCTGCAGTGGCTTGGGAACCACGTTGCGGGGCGGCATCTCGATGTGCTCACCCTTGAAGCCGGTGAACGGCTCCTCGATCATGCAGCGGATCGAGACCTCGAGCGCTTCTTCCCACATCTTGCGCTTGTCGGCCGGATCGATGCCGAACCCACCGAGCTCACCCACCGAAGACGACTCGCCGGTGCCGAACTCCACGCGGCCGTTGGAGACGAGGTCGAGGGTGGAGACACGCTCGGCGACCCGGGCCGGATGGTTGACCTGAGGTGGCAGGTGCATGATTCCGAAGCCGAGCCGAATGTCCTTGGTGCGCTGGCTGACTGCGGACAGAAAGATCTCCGGCGCGGTGGAGTGGCAGTACTCCTCGAGGAAGTGGTGCTCGGTGAGCCACACGGTCGAAAAGCCGGCCTTGTCGGCAGCTTCCACCTCGTCGAGGCCGTCCTGGAAAAGCTTGTGCTCGTCGTCTTCGCTCCACGGCCGGGGCAGCGGGAATTCGTAGAACAGCGAGATCTTCATTTAGTTACCTTTCGATGCGAATCGAGTGTCGAATCGGTCTGGTTGCCACCGGTTTCCGGCAGCAGGTCTTCGATGTGCTTGGCGGCGACGTAACCGAAGGTCATGGCGGGGCCGATCGTCGCGCCCGCGCCGGCGTAGCTTCGGCCCATCACCGCGGCAGACGTATTGCCCACCGCGTAAAGGCCTTTCACGACGCTGTCGTCGGTCCCCAGCACCCGGGCGAATTCGTCCGTTCGCAGCCCGCCCGAGGTGCCGAGATCGCCGAGGATGATCTGGAACGCGTAATACGGTGGCTTGCCCAGCGGATACAGATTCGGGTTCGGCAGCGTCGGGTCTCCGTAGTAGTTGTCGTACTTGGAGTCCCCGCGGTTGAAGTCGTCGTCATGGCCCTTGTGCGCCAACTCGTTGAAGCGGTCCGCCGTCTGGCGCAAATGAGTGGGCGGCACGCCGATCTTGGCGGCCAGCTCCTCGAAGCTGCCTGCTTCCTTGACGACGCCCGAGTCCAGCCATGCTTTGGGCACCTTCCACCCGGTCGGCACAGGCGCGAACGGCACCTTGGGAATCGGCAGGTGGCCGCCGACCACATACCGGTGGAACGAGCGGATGTCGGTGATCAGCCAGCACGGAATGCTGGTCACGCCCGAGTTCTGCCCGTCGATCATCGCGTGCGCGAAGTCCATGTAGGGCGCCGCTTCGTTGATGAACCGTCTGCCGTCGCCGTTCACCACGAACTGGGCTGGCATCATCCGTTCGTTGAGCATGAACTGCAGCCGGCCGTCGGGCCAGCAGATGGCCGGGAACCACCACGCCTCGTCGAGCAGGTCCGTCGATCCGCCGACCTTCTCCCCCGCGCGGATGCCGTCACCCATAGAGGCGGGATTGCCGAAGCTCCAATCATTCTCGAGCACCGGCAGGTGCTGACGCCGCCACGCCATGTCGTGGTCGAATCCGCCCGACGCGAGGATGACCCCGCCGCGCGCGCCGATGCGCTGTGGTTGACCGTCGCGTTCCACCACAGCGCCGATCACGGCGCCGTCCACGTCGGTGATCAACTCCGTCATCGGCGAGTCGAGCCACAGCGGAATGCCGTGCTCCTTCATCGCCAACCGGAGGCGCGCGGCCAGCGACTGCCCGATGGCCGCCATCCGGTCGCCGAACACCCGCGCCCGGACCATCCGCCAGATCAGCTTCAGCAGCACGGCCTTGCCGCGCCAGTTCTGTCGCACTTGGTAGAACAGCCGAAGATCCTTGGGCGCAAACCAGATTCCCTTCGGCGCCAAGGCCAGCGGCTGCAACAGATTCTGCTCTTCGTCGCCGAGCTTGCGCAGGTCGATGGCGGGCACGTTGATGGTGCTGCCCAGCTCGGAACCACCAGGCAGCTCGGGGTAGTAGTCGGCGTAGCCGGGCTTCCACACGAACTCACACCACCGGCTGCGCTCTTCGAGCAACGCCATCATCTTGGGCGCGGAGTCGACGTACTGACGCAGCCGCGCGTCGCTGACGAGACCGTCGGTGATCGCCCTGAGGTATGTGAAGACGTCGTCGGGGTCGGGCATGTAGCCCTCTTTGCGTTGCGACGGCGCACCGGGCACCCAGATGCCGCCGCCCGACAGCGCGGTGGAGCCGCCGAAGCGCGCCGACTTCTCGACGACGAGCGCGTCGAGTCCGGCCGCGTTGGCCGTCAGCGCGGCGGTCATGCCTCCCCCGCCCGATCCGACGATGAGCACGTCGACCGTCCGGTCGAAATCGTCGAATGTCATGAGGTGGGCACCGCCGTCCGCACGGCGAACCCCGCGATCAGCTCGGGAGCGGCTTGGTAGAACCGGTTTTCCGTGCGGTAGGAGCCCTGCGCCGCCAGCGCGGCGAAGGCCGCCACCCAGGTGCGCACCTCGTGGGCGGAGTTGCCCGCCTCGTGCGCCATCCATGACGTGGACCAGCCGTCGACGTCGGAGAGGTGACCGCTGTCAACGATCTCCAGGAATCGGTGATCCCATTCCGGGTTCAGCGGCTGCAGCTTGCTCTCGCCGTGGGCGAAGGTGTGCGCCGCGTCCATCACGGCGACCTGACGCGCCTGGCGTTGCTCCGCCGACATCGGCTCGCCGAGCACGATCCGGCCGAGTGCGGCAGCCGGGGCGGTTGAGAGCGTCGGAACCGGCGGATCGTGGGAAAGGCCGCCCGACCCGACGACAAGGACCCTCTTGTCCAGCGTGGTTAGATACTGTCCGACCGCTGTGCCCAGCGCCCGCGAACGCCGCAGCGGGCCAAGCGGTGTGGCGACCGAGTTGACGAAGATCGGGATGACCGGGCGGGCCGCAGCGTCGCCGAACAACGTCTGCAGCGGCTGCACTGTGCCGTGGTCGACGTCCATGCTGGCCGAGATCGCAACGTCGACGTCGGCGGCGAGCACTGCCTCCGCGAGGTCGGTGGCGATGTCCTCGGGAACGTCGAGCGGTCCGGCCTGCGTGCCGTAATCGCCGATCCCGGTCGCCTTGGTGCTGATGCAGAACGGCGGCATCATCCGGTAGAACACCCCGTTGTAGTGATCCGGCGAGAAGATGACGACCAGTTCCGGGTCGTACGCGCGGACGAACTCGCGCGCATCGGCCAATGCCGCGTTGATCTTGTCAAGGAGATCCTGCGACGGTCCTGGAAGATTCAGCAGTGGGCTGTGGGACATACAGCACAGAGTCAGTGGCACCGTTACCTCCTCCCTGAGTCAGGTAGAGAACTTTGAACAGGGATGCGCTGGTGTCGGCCGCCCGCTGGGCAATGCACGCACCCGCGATGCACCGGTCGGGGCGCAGGAAAAGCACGGAGTCGGTGTTGGTGTCGAACCAGGCCTTCAGGGCACCCGTGCGGTCGCCGACGATGACGACGTCAGGGTCGTCGTGACCGGTCCAGCGCAGCTGCGTCATCGGCCGCACCGCAATGAACTTGGCGCCCAACGTCTTCCACCGGCCGAATGCGTCGTCGCCGAGCAGCGCACGGGGGTTGTTGCTCCAGCACAGTACGGCGAAGCCGGTGCCGAGCACATCGTCGAGCAACACGTTCTGTTGGTTGCGGGTGTCGACGCGGGGCTGGATGAACAGGGTGCCCGTCGGCGATGTTTCGGCACGGGGCTCACCGTGGTAGACCGCGCCCTGCTCATAGCGCGGCATCGGCTTGAAGCGCATCTCGAGCACGTATCGCTTGAGGGTCGGCACCAGCGACGCACCGTGAATAACCTTGTCGCGCAACGCGGCCACCCGCCGGTTGGTCGGTGAGATGACCCGCCCGACCATCGTGGACAGGTCGATCATCGCCCGCGCATGCTTGCGCCGTTCGACGTCGTAGGTGTCCAGCAGCGCGTCCTCCGCGTGTCCGTTCACCACCGCGGCCAGCTTCCAGCCGAGGTTGGCTGCATCACGGATGCCGCTGTTGTAGCCCTGGCCCTGCCATACCGGCATCAGGTGGGCGGCGTCACCCGCGATCATCAGCCGGCCCTGCCGGAACGTGCCCGCGATTCGTGAGTGGTGGGTGTAGACCCGGTGCCGGATGATGTCGACACGCTCCGGGTCGGGAACCATCGTGGCAAGCATGCGCCTGACGAACTCGGGGCTGTCGGCCTCCTCGTCGGACTCATCGCCGTGAATCATGAACTCGAAGCGGCGGATACCGTGCGCGATCGAGATCGACACATAGGGCCGCGACGGATCCGCTCCGACTTCGCTGTTCGGGTGCCCGAGCGGATCGTTCGCGCAGTCGACGACCAGCCAGCGCGTCGGTGATGTGGTGCCGTCGAACGACACGCCCATCGTGCGCCGGGTGGCGCTGCGGCCACCGTCACAGCCGACGACGTAACGGGCGGCGACGGGTTGACGACCGTCGGCGAACTCCACTGTCACGCCGTCGGCGGTCTCAATGCAGTTCTCCATCCGATGGGCCCACCGCACTTCGACGTTGTCGAAACGGTCGAGACCGGTGAGTAATTCGGCGTCGACCATGGGCTGGACGAAGCCGTTGCGCTTGGGCCAGCCGAAGCGGGCGTCGGGCGGCGCCATCTCTGCGAGCAGTTTCCGCTTCGCGTCGAAGAACCGCAGGATCTGATTGGGCACCGTGTGCGGAAGGACCCGGTCGACGAGGCCGATCGACTGGAACGTGCGCAGTGCCTCGTCGTCGAGACCGACACCGCGCGGATAGTCGATGAGGTTGTCGCGCTCGTCGACCACCAGCGTGCGGACACCCTGCAGGCCAAGGATGTTGGCCAGGGTCAGGCCCACCGGGCCGGCCCCGACGATGACGATGTCGACTGAGTTTTCGCGGTCCGACATAATCATCGCCCCAGCAGGAAATCCAGGTGGAGCCGGTTGAACGTCTTCGGATCCTCGTACTGGGGCCAGTGGCCGCAGCCACGCATCACCTCGAAGCGCGCGCCGGGGATCATCGATGCGATGCGCTTGCCCTCGGTCACATCGGCGGTCGGGTCATCGCTCGTCCAGACGACCAGCGTCGGCGCGCTGATCGAACCGTATTCGTTCGGGCCCAGGAGATTTCGCGCCCGGATCTCCGGATCCTGCAGCGCCATGATGTCGCGCATGGCGGCGACGAAGCCGGGCTGCCGGTAGATGCGCTGCCTGCTGGCGACGATGTCGTCGTAGTCCTTGGACTTGTCGGCCATCAACCACTTGATCCGCGCCTGGACCGTCTCCCAGGTCGGCGCCTCCACCGCGGCCATCGACAGGGTGATGATCCGCTTCATCACCTCGGGATCGGCCTGCGAGCCGCCCGCGGTGTTGAGCACCAACCGGTCGATCCGGTCGGGGTGGTCGATGGCCGCGCGTGACGCCACCCAACCGCCGAGCGACTCACCGCTGAGGTGCACGCGCTCGGCGCCGATGGCGTCGAAGAACGCCATCAGATGCGCCACATAGTGGCTGACTTCGAGTGGGTGACCTGGCTTGTCGGTGTAGCCGTGGCCGAGCATGTCGATGGCCCAGGTGGAGAAGTGCTCGGCGTGCGACTCGAGGTTGCGGACGTAGGCCTCGGCGTGGCCGCCCGACCCGTGCAGAAGCACCAGTGCGGGCTTGCTCTCGTCACCTGCGTGCAGGTAGCGGGTGCGCACCCCGCCGGCATCGAGGTAGCCCTGCGAGAACGCGACGCCCTGGAGATCGCTCCACACGCTTTCGTGCTCCGACACCCGTCACCTCTCTTGACGACGAGAAGTCAATTCTCGTAATTTGTAAGCACTCTGCTCATTTATCGCACATACACGTGCACTATAGTCAGAGCATCACTCTCGGGAAACCGTCTGTCAAGGAGGCCGCCATGCCGAAGGGCCACGGGGGCACCGGAACGAACGGTGCGCCCGGCTCGCAAACCCTGGCGAGGGGTCTTGCCGCCTTGCAACTGGTCGCGACCTCTGCGAACGGTCTGACCGCCCAACAGGTCGCCGACGACATCGGAGTGCACAGGACCATCGCGTATCGCCTGCTGACCACGCTTGCGCAGTATCGGTTCGTGGCCAAGGGTGAAGACGGCCGGTACCGGTCGGCATCGGCGCTCGCACTGCTGGGCGCGTCGTTCGACAACAACGTCCGTCAACTGAGCGTGCCGACGCTGCGCGGCCTCGCCGACGAACTCGGCACCACCGTGTCGCTGCTCATCGCCGAGGGTGAGCAGCAGGTCGCGATCGCGGTGATCGTGCCGACGAACGTGTTCTATCAGCTGTCCTTCCACGAGGGCAGCCGCTACCCGCTTGATCGCGGTGCGGCAGGCATTGCGCTGCTGGCGAGCATGCCGCCGCGGCCGGGTGAGCGGGTCCTCGTCCCGCAGACCCGCAAGAAGGGCTGGGTGATCACGCACGGAGAGGTCGAGCCGAACACGTACGGCCTCGCCGTGCCCGTGCGCCGCAGCCCGCCGTCTCCGCCGACGTGCATCAATCTCATCTCCCACCGCGAGGACGTGGTCATGGGAGGCAGAGACGCAGTCATCAAGGCGGCCAACGAATTATCCGCGATCCTCAGTCCAGGATCCGTCAGCCGAGAGGGTGAGCAACGGTGACCGGTTGGGACAACGAGGTCGACGTCGTCGTTCTGGGCAGCGGCGGCGCCGGCCTGACTGCCGCATTGGCCGCTGTGGCCAACGGCGCATCCGTGGCGGTGTACGAGAAGGCGGCCACGGTCGGGGGGACGACCGCGGTGTCCGGGGGCATCGTGTGGATCCCCGCCCATAACCGCTCGTCGGACGAAGAGCTGACCGAGGCCGATGCGCTGAAGTATCTCGAGGCTCAGTCGTTGGGCGTGATGGACCGCGAACTGGTTGAGACGTTCGTGCGCACCGGCCCGAAGATGCTCGACTTCGTCGAGGAACACAGCGAGCTTGTCTTCGAAATCGCCGAGGGATTCCCGGATTACAAGCCCGAGTTGCCCGGCGGACGGCCGACGGGCGGTCGCTCGTTGAACGCCAAGCCGTTCGACCTGGACCGGCTCGGCGAATGGCGGGACAAGATCACCTCGTTCCCCGCGGACTTCAGCAATGTCGGCATCGACGCCGAGACACGCGCCAGGATTCACGCCTCGGTCGACAGCGAAGCCGGTGATTACTGCGTTGCGGGTACCGCGTTGATCGCAGGCCTGCTGAAGGGACTGCTGGACCGTGGTGTCACGCCGCACACCGAGGCGAGGGCCATCGAGCTGATCGTCGAGGACGGCGCCGTGGTCGGGGTGCGAATCGATCAGGACGGCAGGGACATTCGGGTACGCGCGCGCTCGGGCGTTGTGCTCGGCACGGGCGGATTCGAGTGGGACGAGGCGCTGGTCGAAGCGTTCCTGCGCGGGCCGATGCGCGGGCCGGTGTCCCCGCCGAACAACACCGGCGACGGCCTGCGGATGGCGATGGCGCACGGCGCCGATCTGGCCAACATGGGCGAGGCGTGGTGGGTGCCGATCATCCAGATCCCGGGTGACACGTTCCAGGGCAAGCCGCGCAGCCGGAGCGTGCGGCTGGAACGCACCAGGCCGCGAAGCATCATCGTCAACAGGGCAGGCAAGCGATTCCTCAACGAGGCCGGCGAATACAACTCGATGGCGGGCCCATTCCACCATCTCGATCCTCGCCACGGCTACATCAACGATCCCGCGTGGATCGTCTTCGATGATCAGCACCTGAAGCGGTACGGATTCCTCGGCGTCGAACCCGACGGCCCTGTGCCGCCCTGGTTCTGCCAATCGAGGGACCTTGCCGAACTGGGCGAGAAGACAGGTATCGACGCCGATGGTCTTGCCCGCACATTGGACGCGTGGAATGAGAACGCCGCGAACCAACACGACCCCGACTTCGACCGTGGTTCAAGCGCTTACGACGGCTACTGGGGCGACAACGAGGCCGAGACGACCGCGGGCAAGACGCTCGGCCCGATCGACACCGCTCCGTACTACGCCGTGCCCGTCACGGTGGGCGCGATGGGAACCAAAGGCGGACCTCGCACCGACCGCGACGGCCGGGTGATGCACGTCAGCGGCACGCCGATACCCGGCCTGTACGCCGCGGGCAACGCGATGGCGGGTGCAACCGGCAAGGCTTACGGTGGCGCGGGCGGAACAATCGGCCCCGCAATGGTTTTCGGCTTCCGCGCCGGTTACGTCGCTGCGACGGGGAAGTCGGTTCCGTAGCGCTACTTCGCGCGTACGGGCACGTTGCACCAGCCAAGCACGTTCGTCATGTGCACGCGCTGCAGACCCGAGCGGTCGATCTCGTACCGAGGGATGAGATCGAGCAGCGTCTCCAGCGCCATCCGGCCTTCCATCCGCGCGAGCGCGGCACCCAGACAGCTGTGAATTCCGTAGCCGAAGTTCAGGTTGTAGCCGACCTTGCGCTCGCGGTCGATGTCAAAGCGGTCGGCGTCGGGAAAGAACCGCTCGTCACGGCTGGCCGATCCGTTGATCAGCATCACCGCATCGCCGGCCGGGATCGTCGTCCCATGCATGGTCACATCGCGTGTGGTGGTGCGGATCTGGTATTGCGACGGCCCTTCGTATCGCAGTAGCTCCTCGAATGCCGCTGGTATCTTGCTGCGGTCCTCCCGCAACTTCTGCCACTGGTCGGGGTTGTCGGCGAACACCACGACGGCGTTTCCGACGAGCTTGGTGACGGTCTCGGCGCCCGCACCGCCGAGCATGGTGCAAAAGCCGGTGATCTCGATGTCGTCGAGCCTTCGGACCTCACCGTCCTCGACTATCTCCGTTTCGATCAGCCGACTGATCATGTCGTCCTGGGGTTCGGCGCGCCGCTGCTGAATCAGGTCGTAGTAGTAGGCACCGGACTTCATCACCGCCTCCATGCTCTCGGCGGACATGCCGATCCCCTCGTCGCGCTCGAGGCTCTTGTCGAGCCACAGCCGCTGCTGTTGTCTGTCCTCGGCGGGCACGCCGAGCATCGACGTGATGATCTCCACCGGGAACAGCGCCGCGAAATCGGCCACTGCGTCGAACGACGACGGATCGAGTTGGCTCACATAGCGATCGATGGTTTCCCTGACGAGGGATTCGAGGGCGGTGACCGCTCGCGGTGTGAAGACTCTGTTCACCAGCTTGCGCATCCGCTCGTGTTCGGGAGGATCCAGGCTGATGATGATCTTGCCGAGGGCATCGTTGGCCTCCCCCGAAGCCACCGCCTTGACCATGTCGAGCGTGACGCCCTTGGTGGACGAATAGGTCTCGTAATCCTTGATCGCTGCCGAGACGTCTTCGTAGCGGGTCAGCGCCCAGAAGTCGTATTTGTCGCTGTAGTACAGCGGTGCCTCGTTGCGCATTCGGCGATATGTCTCGAACGGCGAGTCGAAGTAGTCCTCCGAGTACGGATCGAAGACGACGGGACCACCCGAGACAGTCGGACTCGATACGCTCACAGCTGCACTCCGTTCGGTTGTGGCAATTGCTTACCAGATCAAGGCTCTACGGGGATGGCGAATAGCTGCTCCGCGGCGGTGTAGGGATCGGATCGGCCGTCGGCGACGAGTTCCGCCAACCGGTCCAGATCGGCATGGCCTCTCAGGCGCGTCTGCGCAAGGGACAGGATCTGCGCGCGCGCACGAGCCCTGCGGCGCTCCGGACTGTCTGCGCGGGCATGCGCCTCGACGGCATCCACCAGCTCTGGGATTCCCTCACTCTGTGCGGCAACGAGCTTCAGGATCGGCGCCTTGGTTTCGGCGCGCAGGTCCCGCACCGTCTGGTCGGCGCCTTCACGGTCGGCCTTGTTCACCACGACGATGTCGGCGACCTCGAGCAGGCCCGCCTTGGCAACCTGAACCGCGTCGCCCGCACCGGGATTGAGGATGACGATGGTCGGGTCGGCGATGGCGGCGATCTCTATTTCGGACTGTCCGACGCCGACGGTCTCCAGCACGATCAGGTCATACGACAGTGCGGCGAGCAGTCGGGTGGCCGCGGGGACGGCGGCGGCGAGCCCGCCGAGGTGGCCGCGGGTCGCCACGGAGCGGATCAGCACGTCGGGGTCGTTGATGTGTGCCGCCATCCGGATCCGGTCGCCCAGCAGTGCACCGCCGCTGTAGGGCGACGACGGGTCGACGGCGAGAACGGCCACCCGCATGCCGCGATCGCGATACGCACTGACAAGTGCGGCCACCGTCGTCGACTTGCCGGCTCCCGGCGGGCCCGTCACGCCGACGATGCGCGGCGCGGTGGTCGCACCGAGCGCGTCGAGCACCTCATCGCGGCGGGAGCTTTCGACAAGGCTCAACAGCCGGCCGGCCGCTCGGGTGGACCCGTTGCGTGCCGCCGTGATGAGCTCGTCGATGGTCATCTGGAAATCATGGACTACGGTGCTGTGCCAGATGTCGGCGCCGAACCGGCTCCGCCGACCTCGATGACCGTCGCCGAGCCCATGCCGCCACCTGCGCACATGGCGGCAACGCCGATGCCGCCGCCACGCCTTCGCAGTTCGTGCACGAGCGTGACGAGCATGCGGGCGCCGGTGGCGGCGACCGGGTGGCCGAGTGAGCAGCCGCTGCCGCTGACGTTGACGATCCCGGGGTCGATGTCGAGCAGCTTGACCGTCGCTACGCACATCGACGCGAACGCCTCGTTGATCTCGAACAGGTCGACATCGGAGAGCGAAAGACGGGCGCGGGCAAGCGCTTTGGGAATGGCCTCGACGGGTGCCAACCCGGTCGAAGCGGGATCGACGCCGACGGACGCCCAGGCCTTCACCGTCGCGAGCGCGGGTAATCCGAGGCGATCGCTGGCGACGGCCAACACGGCGGCGCCGTCGTTCGCACCGCACGCGTTGCCCGCGGTGATCGAGAAGCCCTCGATCTCGGGATGCAGGGGCTTGAGCGCGGCGAGCTTCTCGATGGTGGTGTCGCGGCGGGGGTGCTCGTCGACTTCGAAGAGGCCGTGCGGCGTCTCGATGGGCACGATCTCTTCCTTGAACCGGCCCTCGTCGATGGCCTGGATCGCCTTGCGGTGCGACCCGAGCGCCCACTCGTCCATTTCCTCGCGGGTCACTCCGGCCTTCACCGCGGCGTTCCAGCCGACCGTGATCGACATGTCCATGTTGGGCGCATCGGGCCGGTCGGGGTGGGTGGGCGGAAACCAGTCAACGATCTCGGCATCTTTGTCGCTGCTCGCTCTCCGCTTGAACCGCGGCGATGTGGACGCCGAGTTCACCCCGCCGGCGATCACCAACTGATCCATGCCTGCACGGATGCTCGCCGCGGCGCTCTGCACGGCGGCCTGGCCCGCGGCACAGTGCCGGTTCAGGGCCAGTCCGGGCACCGACGGCAGCCCGGCGGTGATCGCGGCATGGCGCGCGACGACGCCGCCGCCGTAGAGGCCCTCGCCAAGGATGACGTCGTCGATCGCGCCGGCATCGAGGTCGGCGACGGCGCCGGCCACCACGTGTTCGCCGAGTTGGTAGGCGTCGGTGTCGCGGAGCGTGCCCTTCATCGCGGTTCCGATCGGAGTGCGCAGGGCTGACACGATCACGGCTTCTGGCATCGGGTGACTCCGTTTCGATCGTCGTGAGAATGTTATTCTCTCTGATCGAGAGTGTCAGTTGCAAGAAGGGGAACCATATGCAAATCGCCGGTAGCTCCGCGATTGTGGTCGGTGGCGCAGGCGGCCTCGGTGAGGCGACAGTCCGCAGGCTGCAGGCCGCGGGGGCGAAAGTCGTCGTCGCCGACCTGGCTGACGACAAGGGCAAAGAGCTCGAAAGCGAGCTCGGTGTGCGATATGTGCGCACCGACGCCACCTCCGAGGAGTCCGTCAATGCGGCGATCGCCGAGGCGGCGTCACTGGCGCCGTTGCGAATCTCCGTCGATACGCACGGCGGCCCGGCCAGCGGCGGACGCCTGATCGGCAAGGACGGATCGCCGCTGGACCTCGACGGCTTCAAGAAGACGATCGAGTTCTACCTGACGGCGGTGTTCAACGTGATGCGGCTGGCGGCGGCGGCGATCGCGAAGTCCGAACCGCTCGAGGAGGGCGGCCGCGGCGCGATCGTCAACACCGCGTCGATCGCCGGATACGAGGGCCAGATCGGCCAGCTGCCCTATTCGGCGGCCAAGGGCGGCGTGCTCGGCATGACGCTGGTCGCTGCGCGTGACCTGTCGCCACTGGGCATCCGCGTCAATACCATTGCGCCGGGCACCATCAACACCCCCGCGTACGGCAAGGCCGCCGACCAGCTCGAGCAGTACTGGGGTCCGCAGGTGCCGTTCCCGAAGCGGATGGGACGGTCGACGGAATACGCCCAACTCGCGCAGAGCATCATCGAGAACGACTACCTCAACGGCGAAATCATTCGCCTGGACGGAGCGCTGCGCTTCCCGCCGAAGTGACGCTCGAAGGAAAGACGGCCTTCGTGGCCGGTGCCAGCCGCGGCATCGGCGCGACGGTCGCCGCGGCCCTCGCGCGCGAGGGTGCTGCGGTCGCCGTCGCGGCGCGCTCCGAGCACGAAGGCAAGCTACCGGGCACTATTCATGCTGTGGCAGAAGGGATCTCGTCGTCGGGCGGAAGTGCGATCGCGGTGCCGTGTGACGTCACCAAGGAGGATTCGGTGGAGGCGGCAGTGGCCGCAACGGTTGCCGAATTCGGCGGGATCGACATACTCGTCGCCAACGCCGGGGTGCTGTGGCTCGGGCCCGTGGAGTCCACGCCACTCAAACGATGGCAGCTGTGCCTCGACGTCAACCTGACGGGTGTTTTCCTGGTGACGAAGGCGGTGATCCCGCATGTGCGGGCGCGCGGGGGTGGCTCGTTGATCGCGGTCACTACCACCGGCGTGACGATGATCGACCACGGTTCGAACGCCTACTGGGTGTCCAAGGCAGGCGTCGAGCGGCTGTACCTGGGCCTCGCCGCGGAACTGAGGGCCGACAACATCGCCGTCAACTGCCTGAGCCCGTCGCGGGTGGTGTTGACCGAAGGATGGCAGGCAGGCGGCGCAGGCATGGAGATCCCGGCGGAGATGGTCGAGCCGCCGGAAGCCATGGCCAACGCCACCGTCCTGCTCGCCCATCAAGACGCGAGCGGCATCACCGGCACCATCCAGCGCTCCGAAGCCCTCGCCTCTTAACCGCGACCTGGGGGCACCTCCCGCTTGCGGGGGAGCGTGTCTGCGGCCGACACGCCGGCAAATTTCAGCAGAACGCGCACGCTCGCGACGACTTCGGCGCACTCTCAGCGACATGCCACAACTCTTGGGGTTCTCGCACATCGACCTGACGGTTTCAGACTGCGACCGCACTGCGAAGTGGTGGCACGACGTCCTCGGCTTCACCCTGGTCCATACCGTCCACGAAGCAACGTTTGAGTGCAGATCCATGCTTCACGCGTCGGGTCTCGCGGTGACTCTGATGACCCACAGCGCGACGGCGGATCTGGGAACGTTCGACGAACGTCGGGTCGGCCTCGATCATTTGGCGTTTCAGGTAACCGACCGCGACGAACTGGACCGATGGGCCAGCAAGTTGGACGCGAACGAGGTAACCCATTCGGGGGTCATCGACACCGGCTACGGACCGACGCTGGTGTTCCGCGATCCGGACAACATGCAGCTGGAGTTGTTCGTACATCCGAATCCCGTCGACCTAACGCGATTGACCGACGCTGAATCCCCCGAGGCACAACGAGTCCTGGGTGTTGACCAGTAGCGACTAATTGTCCTTGGCGATCAAGCCGTCGACGATCTTGTTGAAGTCGGCGGTGCCGAACGACACATACTCCGCGAGGTTCGCGTAGTCGAGCGAGGCCATAACGGCCTGCTCGAGCTGAATGTTCATCAAGCGCTTGGTGGCCTCGACGGCCTGCTGGGGCAGCGTCAGGAGTTTCTTGGCGCACGCGATCGCCTCGGCAAGCGGGTCTTCCACGACGTGATTGGCCAGCCCCAACTCGACGGCGCGCTGGGCCTTGATCCGCACGCCCGTCAACGCGAATTCCTTGGCCTGCAGCAGGCTGATCTGCGAACCCCACACCAGCGGGCCGCCGTCGGCGGCCACCAAGCCGATCTGCACGTGCGGGTCCGCGAAGTGCGCGGTCTCGGCGATGTAGACGATGTCCGACAGCGCGGCCAAGCTGCAGCCCAATCCGACGGCTGGACCGTTCACCGCTGCGATCACCGGGATACGGCAGCGCACCATGCCGATGACGAGATCGCGGCCGTGCTTGATCGTCTTCTGCCGCAGGGCTTCGTCGTTGCGCAACTCGTCGAGATAGTTGAAGTCGCCGCCCGCCGAGAACGCGCGCCCGGCACCGGTGATGACGGCCGCGCGTGCAGAGGCATCCTCGTTGAGCGCCTCCCAGATCTTGGCCAGTCCGACATGCAGGTTGTCGTTGACCGCGTTGAGCGCATCGGGCCGATTGAGCGTGATGATGCGCAAGGCGCCATCGGCCTTGACGTCGATTTCGGCTGGCATGTCGTACATTTCAGTCCCCTTTACTCGTCACGCAAGAGCTCATCGCACGCTCAGTCCCAGGATCCGCTGCGCGATGATGTTCTTCTGAATCTGGCTGGTGCCGCCCATCACGCTCTGCGCGCGGCTGTACATGTACGCCCCGAGCATTTCTTCGTCGTCCGATCCGACCGTCGCAAGGGCGGCGTGGCCGACCGATTGCTCGACCCAGGTCATCAGCAGCTTGTCGAGCGAACCCTGCGGGCCGTGGGTGAGGCCGTCGAGCTGTTCGGACAGTCGCCTGCGCACATGCAGCCGCAGCATTTCAGTCTGGATCCACGCCCATGAGAGTTCCTCCGGCGCCGGTCCGTCGACCCGGGAAGCCAACTGGCGCACCAGCTTTCCGTATCGCGCGGAGAAACCCAGCGTCGACGGTTCGCGTTCGTGGCTGACGACCGTCATCGCCAACTTCCAGCCCTCCCCCGGCTCGCCCACCATGTTGTCGACCGGCACGCGTGCACCGTCGAACAGCACCTGACCGAATTCCTTGGTGACGCCGCTGATCATCTTCAGCGGACGCTGCTCGATTCCGGCCTGGTGCATGTTGATGATGAAGGCCGAGATACCCTTGTGCTTCGGCACCTCTTTGTCGGTGCGAGCCAACAACAGACACCAGTCGGCGACGTCGGAGTAGCTCGTCCAGATCTTGTGTCCGTGAATGACGTACTCGTCACCGTCACGGGTCGCCGTCGTGGTCAGCGACGCCAGGTCGGACCCCGCGCCGGGCTCGGAGAACCCCTGGCACCACCGCGCGGTGCCGTTGATCATGCCCGGCAGAAAGCGTTGCCGCAGTCGCTCGTTGCCGTGATGCGAAAGCCCCACAACGAGGTATCCCAGGCTCGGCCGCGCGGGCGCCCCTGCCTTGGCGATCTCCTCATCGACGATGACGTCGTAGACCGGCGGCAGATCCTGGCCGCCGTACTCCTTCGGCCATGAGGTGCCGAAAAAGCCGGCCTCGTACAACGCGACGTGCCATTCGCCGGCTTTGGCCCAGTACTCGTCGCCAGACGTCGGGAACTTGCCCTTCTGCTCGACGAGCCAGCCCCGCAGCCGCTCCCGGAAATCGGCCTCCTCCGGTGAATCACGAAAATCCAATGGACACCTCCTGAAGCCTCACGGGCCACGCCTCGCTTGCGGCCAGCGCCCTGCGCAGATAGACATGCGCCAGGCATTCCCATGTGTTGCCGATGCCGCCGTGCACCTGGATGGACGTCTCGCACACAGTCATAGCTGCACGCGCACAATAGATCTTGGCCACCCGCGCGGCCTCGACGGCCTCGGCATGCGACAGTTCGTCAACGGCCCACGCGGCGTGGCGCAGCACGCTGATCGAGCCCTCGATCAGCGCAAGGCTCTCGGCCAGCAGATGCGCGACGGCCTGGTAGGACCCGATCGTTGCGCCGTACTGTTCACGGACCTTGGCGTATTCGGTGGCTAGCGCGTGCGTGCCGCGGGCGGCGCCGACGAGGTCGGCACACGTGACCGTCAGCGCAAGCGCCCGCCAGCGGCCCGCATCCTCGTCGCTGAGCTCACTGAGCTCAGGTGGCGACTCAACCACTCCTGCAAGACTTTTCGTGAGATCGATTGACTCCGCAGCGGGGCTGTCCGATGTCGGCTCGCGGCCAAGCCTGCTGCCGAGGTCGTCGTTGAGCACGGGACCAAGGAACGGGACGTCGACCAGTCCCCGCGCGAACTCCTCCGCGACGATGGCAACCTCGACGCCGGACGCGCCGTCCGAGCGCAGGGTGCGAAACCCCGTGCCGTCGATGGCTTTCTCCAGCCGCGCGACGCGGTCGGCATCGTCGAGGTCAGCGACCGACCCCGGTCCGAGGTCGTCGGCCACCTCGGCCGCGGCCTCCCGCAGCTGTCGCTGTTCAGCCGTCAGACGGACGTCCATGCCGCTCCTTCAGCACTCGTCGCAACACCTTTCCAGAAGGCAATCGCGGAATCTCTGGAACCACAACCACGCGGCTCAGCCGTTTGTACGACGCAAGCTGATCGGCGACGAGGGCGACGAGTTCGTCGGGATCCACCGCACCGTGGGTTGCGACCGCGGCGACGACAGCTTCACCGTCGGCCACGTCGTCGACGCCGAAGACCGCGCAGTCGTCGACAAGCGGATGCCCGTGCAGCACCGCCTCGATCTCTGCTGGCGCGACCTGGAACCCGCGCACCTTGATCATCTCCTTGGCCCGGTCGGTGATCCGCAGCCAGCCGTCGGTGTCGAGATAGCCGACGTCCCCTGTCCGGTACCAACCGTCGGAAAACGCCTGTGCCGTCGCCTCATCGGGCAGATAACCCACCATCACCGAATCCGACCGCGCCTGAATCTCACCGACCTCACCGAACCCGACGGGCGTGCCGTCCTCGAGCGAGACGATGCGGATGTCGACACCGGGCACCGCGCGTCCGACGGTGTCCAGCCTCGCTCCCTCGAGAGCATTGCATGTGAGCACCGGCAACTCGCTGGTGCCGTACGCGGTCACCCAGTTGATCCCGGCCCGCTCGGTGACGGCCTCGGCGACGCTCTGGGTCACCGGCGTCGCGCACCACATCACGTAGCGCAGCGACGACAGATCGTAAGAATCCAGCTTCGGGTGGGCGGCCAACGCCAGCGCGATCGGCGCGACGGCCATCTCGACGGTGATCCGGTCGGCCTCGATGTGGTGCAGCATCTGGTCGATGTCGAAACGCCGGTGCAGCCGCATCCATGCTCCGGTGTCCAATGCCATGACGATGTTCAGCAGGCCGAGGATGTGCGACGGCGGCGTCACGATCTGCATACGGTCCGCCGACGTCAATCCGAGCGCGTCGCGCCAGTGCCGCACCGCCACCGCGAACGCACCGTGGGTGTGCCGCACCGCCTTCGGCATGCCGGTCGTGCCGGAGCTGAACACCAGCAGAGCGTCCGCACCGGGGGACGGTGTTTCGAACTCCCGTCGGCCCGGCGTGATGGGGTCGTCCAGTGACAGCATCGGCATGATGCCGTCGAGCACCTGGTGATCGCCGACGGCGTGCGACGCCTTCGTCACGGCAAGCGCATGCTCGACCTCGGTCTCTCGCCAGGCGGGGCTGAGCAGGACGGCCGCCGCGCCGAGCCGCCAGATCGCCCTCAGTGCGACGATGAATTCGGGCCGGTTCGACGACATCAGAGCCACCCTGTCGCCGTCGCGCACGCCACGGTGCTCGAGGGTCGTCGCCATGCCATTGGCCAGCGCGTCGAGTTGCGCCAGGTTGTATTCGCGCTCGTCGAAGGCGAGGACGACCGGCTCGCTCACGTCGGCTCACCCGCCCTTCCACACGTTGCGCGTCCTACCGAGAACACACTATCCTAAAGTGAGAATAGTATTCTCGTAGGAGCAGAATCTCAACGGCGTAACGGGGAGGTCAGATGGCAGTCGAGGGGACCGTGACGATCCTGCTCGACCGGCAGAAGGCTTCGGTGCCGCGCGTTGAGAACGAGACCCTGCTGGAGAGCGCGCGGCGCGCGGGGCTGTCACCGCCGTTCAGTTGCGAGGCGGGCAACTGCGGCACCTGCATGGCCAGGCTGGTCGAGGGCAAAGCGACCATGCGCGTCAACGACGCACTGGATGAGGACGAGGTGGCCGAAGGGTACATCCTCACCTGTCAGGGCGTTCCGGACACCGAGTCGGTGACCGTCGAGTACGAGTGACCGTGTTCATCCAGTCGCGGTGCCGGCCGGTATTCAGGGTCGTAACCGGAGATGTGTATCGGGCTGCCCACTAACCGGAACTCCCCCGCGGTGATGACAACCTCAGGCGTCGCCTCGAGTGCGTCGGGCAGCGAGCGGACCGCCGCGGCCGGAATCCCGAGCGGTCGCAGCCGGGCCTCCCAGTTCTTCGCGGTGTCGGTGGCCAGCGCCGCGGTGACGACCGCGAGCACCTCGTCGCGCCGCGCTGCGCGCTCGGCCATGGTGGGGAATCCGGAGATGCCCGCCTCGGTTGAGAAAAGTCGCCAGAACGCATCGTGTGTGATGAACATCGCGAGGTAGCCGTCCGACGTCGGGAACAGCTGCGCGGGAACGTAATACGAATGCGCTCCGTTCGGGTGCCGCTTCGGCGCGACGCCATCGTTGAGCCACGCCGACGCCCGGTAGTTCAGCTGTGACATCACGACGTCGCGCAGCGAAACTTCCACCTGACCGCCGCGACCCGACACGATCTGGGACACCAGCCCCAGCGCCGCAGTCAACCCGGTGGAGTTGTCGGCGGCCGAATAGCCCGGCAGCGTCGGCGGTCCGTCCGGATCGCCCGTCATCGCCGCCACCCCGGTGCCCGCCTGGATCACGTAGTCGAAGGCCGGATCGTCGCCGCCGTCCATCCCGAATCCCGTCAGCGCAACGCAGACGATCCTCTCGTTGTACTTCCTCAGCGCCTCGTAGGTGAGCCCCAGCCGACGAATCGCCGACGGCTTCATATTGACCAGCAACGCATGCGAATTCGCCGCCAGCTCGCCGAGCTGTTTCTGGCCTGCCTCCGACCTCAGGTCGACGCAGACGCTCTGTTTGTTGCGGTTCAGGCTGGCGAAGTAGCCGTCGCCGACCTGGCGGGATATCTCACCGTCCGGCGGCTCGATCTTGATGACCTCGGCGCCGAGGTCGGCGAGCACCATCGTGGCGTACGGGCCGGCCAGCATGACGCCGACCTCGAGTATGCGGATGCCCGCCAGCGGCCCTGCATTCATTGCTGGGTCATCGTACTTCAGCCGCCAGTTGCGATATCACCTCGCGCGTCCGGTATTTCGACGCAATGAGTTCGTCGCGGTCCTTGCCGATCGGCAGCAACCGCACCGAGAGATCGGTCACACCGGCGTCGGCGAACTGCCGGAACCGCGCCAAAATCGCCTCCTCGTCACCGGCCGCGCAGAGGTCGCCGACGTCGCGCGCGTCGCCGCGATCCAGCAGTCTCTGGTAGTTCGGCGACGTCTCCGCCTCAGCCAGAATGCGATTCGCACGCTCCTTGGCGGCATCGATCTCCGAGTTGGCGCACAGGCAAACCGGAATGCCCGCGACGATGCGCGGCGCAGGCCTGCCCGCGTCGGCCGCGGCCTTGGTGATCTTGGGCGCGATGTGCTCGCCGATCGCCTTCTCGTCGGCCATCCACAGCACTGTGCCGTCGGCGTGCTCACCCGCGATCTGCAGCATCACCGGCCCCAACGCGGCGACCAGCACGGGCATCGGCGTCTCGGCGGCCAGGACGGTGGGGTTGTGCACGGTGAACGCGTCGTTCTCGATATCGACGGGTCCGGGACCGGCGATCGCCGCGTTGAGCACCTCGAGGTAGTGGCGGGTGTATGCCGCGGGCTTCTCGTAAGGGATGCCGAGCATGTCGCGCACGATCCAGTGGTGTGATGGGCCGACGCCGAGCGCTAACCGCCCCGACGCCATCGCATGCACCGAAAGCGCTTGCCGCGCAAGCGCGATGGGATGCTGCGCCTGCAGCGGAACCACGGCGGTGCCGAGCTCGATACGTGACGTGTTGGCTGCCATCAGCGCCACCATGGTCAGCGCGTCGAAGTCGTCGGGCACCTGCGGCATCCATGCGGTGTCCAGACCCGCCTCTTCGGCCCACTCGATGTCGGCCACCAGCTTTTTCACCTTGCGCGCCATATCGCCGCGCTCGGCCCCGATCATGACACCCAGCCTCATGCGGGCTCCCCTGCCTTCTCGGTGAGCGCGCGCACATCGCGGACCAGATCCTCCAGCGATGTGCCGGTCGGAAAGACCGCAGCCGCACCGGCGGACAACAACTTCGCCACATCGGCCTCCGGAATCGTGCCGCCGACCACGACGGCGATATCGCCTGCGTCGGCTGAGCGCAACGCCTCGACGGTTCGGGTGGTCAGCGCCACGTGCGCGCCCGACAGGATCGAGAGGCCGACGAGTGCGACGTCCTCCTGCAGCGCGATCGACACGATGTCCTCGATGCGCTGCCGTATGCCGGTGTAGATGACCTCGAAGCCGGCGTCGCGCAGCGTGCGGGCGACGATCTTCGCGCCCCGGTCATGTCCGTCAAGGCCGGGTTTCGCGACGAGCACTCGAGTAGCCACTAGAACACCACCGGCTGCTGGAACTCGCCCCACACCGCTTTCAGCGCGCTCACCATCTCCCCTACCGTGCAATACGCGTTCGCGCAGTCGATCAGCTTGTGCATCAGGTTGTCGCTGCCCTCGGCCGCGCGCGACAGCGCGGCAAGGCTGGCCTCGACCGCGCCAGAGTCCCGGTCGCCCTTGACCTTTGACAGCCGCTTGAGCTGAACGTCGCGGCCCTCGGCGTCGAGCTCGTACATCGCGACGTCCGGGGTGGATTCGTCGGTGACGAACTTGTTCACGCCCACCACCGGCCGCTCGCCCGACTCGACTTCCTTGTGGATCTTGAATGCCTCGTCGGCGATGAAGCCCTGCAGATAGCCGTCCTCGATCGCGCGCACCATCCCGCCGTGGGTCTCGAGATCACTCATGATCTCGATGATCTTCTGCTCGGTCGCGTCGGTGAGCGCTTCGACGAAGTACGAGCCGCCGAGCGGGTCGGCCACCGCGGCCACCCCGGTTTCGTACGCGAGGATCTGCTGGGTGCGCAGGGCCAGCGTCGCGGACTCCTCGGTGGGCAGCGCGAACGGCTCGTCCCATGCGGCGGTAAACATCGACTGCACACCACCCAGCACCGACGCCATCGCCTCGTAGGCGACGCGCACGATGTTGTTCTGCGCCTGCGGCCCGTACAGCGAGGCACCGCCGGACACGCAGCCGAACCGGAACATCGATGCCTTGTCGCTGCTGGCGCCGTAGCGTTCGCGCACGATCGTGGCCCAGCGCCGCCTGCCCGCGCGGTACTTGGCTATCTCCTCGAAGAAGTCGCCGTGCGTGTAGAAGAAGAACGAGATCTGGGGCGCGAACTTGTCGATGGTCATCCGGCCGCGTTCGACGACGGTGTCGCAGTAGGTGACACCGTCGGCCAGCGTGAACGCCATCTCCTGCACGGCGTTGGCGCCCGCGTCGCGAAAGTGCGCGCCCGCCACCGAGATTGCATTGAACCTCGGCACTTCCGCGGCGCAGAACTCGATCGTGTCCGCGATCAGCCGCAGCGACGGCTCGGGGGGCCAGATCCAGGTGCCACGGGAGGCGTACTCCTTGAGGATGTCGTTCTGGATGGTGCCGGTGAGCTTTTCGCGCGGCACACCCGCCTTCTCGGCCGCGGCGACATAGAACGCCAACAGAATCGCGGCCGTGCCGTTGATCGTGAAGCTGGTGCTGATCTTGTCGAGCGGGATGCCGTCGAACAGGATCTCGGCGTCGGCGAGAGTGTCGACTGCAACGCCGACCCGACCGACCTCCTCGCTGACCTCCGGATCGTCGGAATCGAACCCGCACTGCGTCGGCAGGTCGAGGGCGACCGAAAGCCCGGTTCCACCCTGGTCCAGCAGATAGCGGTAGCGCCGATTGGACTCCTCTGCGGTGCCGAAGCCCGAATACTGGCGAAACGTCCACAGCTTGCCGCGGTATCCGCTGGCGAAGTTGCCGCGGGTGAACGGATAGGTGCCCGGCGCAGGAGGGTCACCGGCCCGATCGGCCGGTCCGTAGACGGGCTCGAGCGGGATGCCGGAGGGGGTCTGAACTGGGTCGGTCATCAATGGATAACGTACTTGCAAAAAATGAGAATGCCAATACCGCACGCCGGAAACGTGCACGGAGCCAGGGGCGCGGAGAGGCTTCCACGCCCGGCGAAGACCCGGTACACAGTGATTATGGCACTTCCCTAAAATGAGAATGCCAATACCGATTTGGTAGGGTGAGGCTTCGACAAGGGAGGCCCATGTCCCGTCAGTCCAACCAGCCGCTCACCGACCGCACCATGGTCGTCTCCGGCGCCAGCCGGGGTATCGGGTTGGCGATCGCCGTCGCCGCGGCGAGGCGGGGCGCGAACGTCGTGCTGCTGGCCAAGACGGCCGAGCCGCACCCCAGGCTCCCCGGCACCGTGCACACCGCCGTCGCCGACATCGAGGCCGCGGGCGGCAAAGGCCTCGCGGTGGTCGGCGACGTGCGAAACGAAGAGGACGTACAGCGCGCGGTCGACACCGCGGTGGAGCACTTCGGTGGCGTCGACATCTGTGTCAACAACGCCAGCGCCATCGCCACCGAGCCGACGGAGAAGCTCACCGCCAAGAAGTTCGACCTGATGATGGACATCAACATCCGGGGCACCTTCCTGCTGACCAAGGCGGCGCTGCCGCACCTGCGGGAATCTGGCGACGCGCACGTCCTGACGCTGTCGCCGCCGATGAACATGAACCCGCACTGGCTGGGCGCGCACCCCTCCTACACGCTGTCGAAATACGGCATGACATTGCTGTCGCTGGGCTGGGCGGCCGAGTACGCCGACGCGGGCATCGGCTTCGCGTGCCTGTGGCCGGAGACCTACATCGCCACCGCGGCGGTGGCCAACTCGCCCAACTTCGAGGCGATGCTGGACAGGTCACGGAGTCCGGAGATCATGGGCGACGCCGCGGCAGAGATCTTCTCGAGGCCCGCAGCCGAGGTGAACGGGCAGTGCTACATCGATTCCCGACTACTCACCGACTCCGGCGTGACCGACCTGTCCTCCTACGGGGGCGGCGATGACCCCATTATTGATATCTTCGTCGACAAACCATGAGCATCTCTTTGCTGCTCGAGATGGCTGCCTCGAGCGAACCGGACCGGACGGCAGTGGTCTCCGGCGATATGCGGTTGACCACGACCGAGCTCAGCGCGCTTGCCGACGGTGGGGCGGGCGTCATTGCCGCATCGGGCGCCCAGCACGTCGCCTACGTCGGCGTCGGCGGTGCCATGTTGCCGCTGCTGCTGTTCTCGTCGGCGCGCGCGTCGGTGCCCGTCACGCCGTTGAACTACCGACTGAGCGCCGACGGCCTCCGCGAGCTGATCGACCGGCTGCCGACGCCGCTGGTGATCGCCGACGCCGAGTACGTCGACGTCGTCGCGGGAGTAAGTAAGCAGGTCATCTCGTCGGACGAATTCATCGAATCGGCCCGCACCGCCGAGACTGCCGCCGAGTTCGCCGATCCCGACAGTGTCGCGGTCGTGGTGTTCACGTCGGGCACTAGTTCGAGGCCCAAAGCCGTCGAGCTGACGCACAACAACCTGACGAGCTACATCACCGGCACTGTGGAATTCGGCTCGGCAGCGCCCGACGATGCAGCACTGATCTGCGTTCCGCCCTACCACATCGCCGGCGTGAGTGCGGCCCTGTCGAATCTGTACGCGGGCCGGAAGATGGTGTACCTGACGAGCTTTGACGCTCACGAGTGGGTCCGCCTCGTCCGCGACGAAGGCGTCACATCGGCGACGGTGGTACCCACGATGCTCGACCGCATCGTCGCGGCGCTCGAAGCCGAGTCGGCCACTCTGCCGACACTGCGCACGTTGGCCTATGGCGGGTCGAAAGTCGCACTTCCCTTGGTGCGCAAGGCGTTGTCGCTGCTGCCCGATGTCGGCTTCGTCAACGCTTACGGATTGACCGAGACCAGTTCGACCATCGCCGTGCTGACGCCCGACGATCACCGTGTGGCCCTGGCCGCCTCCGACGACTCCGTCGCGCGCAGGCTCGGTTCGGTCGGCCAGCCCGTACCCAACGTGGAAGTGCAGATCCGCGCCGAGGACGGAACCCTCATGGGCCCAGGCGAACCCGGCGAGCTGTTCGTTCGCGGGGAGCAGGTGTCGGGCAAATACACCGGCATCGGATCGGTGCTCGACGCCGACGGCTGGTTCCCGACCAAGGACGTCGCGTACCTGGACGAGGACGGCTACCTGTTCATCGGCGGCAGATCCGACGACACCATCATCCGCGGCGGCGAGAACATCGCGCCCGCCGAGATCGAAGACGTGCTCGTCGAGCATCCGCACGTACACGACTGCGCCGTCGTCGGAGCCGAAGACCCACAATGGGGTCAGATCATCGTGGCCGTCGTGGTGCCCACCTCCGGTGCGTCTCCCGATGTCGAGGATCTGCGCGCGTTCGTGCGCGGTCAGCTTCGCGGGTCTCGCACTCCGGACAAAGTGGTCTTCCGTGCTGAACTGCCCACCAACGCGACGGGCAAGGTGCTGCGCCGCGAACTCGTCAGCGAGCTGAACGCCAGTAAGGAGCCAGCATGATCAAGAACGGCACGCGCCTGCAGAGCCAGGTGTGCGATACCCAAGTCATCGTCGTCAGGAGCGCCGAGAGCCTCGACGACCTCCGCGCGGGCGGAGCGCCGATGGTGCCGATCGGCGAGGACACCTCGCCCGATCTGACGCTCGACGATGCGCTGGCCGACGGCAACCTGATGGGCAAGCGCTACGTCGACGAGAACGGCGCCGAGGTGCTTGTGACCAAGGCGGGCAAGGGCACGCTGTCGGTCGGGACGACGCCGCTGACCATCAAGGAAGCCAAGCCACTTCCGGCCAGCGACTAGCCCGGCGAACGGCCGGGAAGTTAATACACCGGCTCAAACGGGAATCCCCGCCCCATGTGCGTGGACACGCCGTCGATCGCGGATGCCGCGGCAACCGCATTGGCCGACGCACGCGCACGTATCCGCACCGGCGAGCTGACCGGGCCGACCAGTGGGCTGGCGCCTGGATTCGCCCAGGCCAACCTGGTGATTCTGCCCGGCTCCTACGCGCTCGACTTTCTGCGCTTCTGCGTGCGGAACCCGAAGCCGTGCCCAATCCTCGAGGTAACCGATACGGGCTCGCCGCATCCTGGCGCACTGTCACCTGAAGCCGATCTCCGCACAGACCTACCCCGCTATCGCGTCTTCGAGGACGGCTCACTGGTCGACGAGCCGACGGACGTCAGTCGGTACTGGCGCGACGATCTGGTGAGCTTCCTGCTCGGCTGCTCCTTCACATTCGAATGGGCACTCGCCGCCGCCGGTCTGCCACTGGCGCATCAACGTCAGCGCGTCAACGTGCCGATGTTCGTCACCGATCGCCGCTGCACGGGTGCGGGTCCGTTCGAGGGTCCGCTCGTCGTGTCGATGCGGCCGTTCATCCCGGATGACATCGCCCGTGCCGTTGAGATCTCGTCCCGCTTCCCGGCCATGCACGGCGGCCCGATTCACGTCGGCGATCCCGCCGAGCTCGGCATCACCGATCTGGGCGCACCGGACTTCGGCGACCCGGTGGAGATCGAGCCGGGCGAGGTGCCGGTGTTCTGGGCCTGTGGCGTTACACCGCAGGCCGTCGTGGTCGAGGCTCGACCGCCGCTCGCGATCTTCCATGCGCCGGGCCACATGTTCATCACCGATCGACCGCACGCCGAGTTCGACTCTCAGGAGAAGGCATCATGACCGTGCCCGACCAACAGCTCTCAGACAGGCAATCCACCCCGTCGGACATCCGAAAAGCGGTGCGGGGAGCGGCGATCGGCAACACCGTCGAATGGTTCGATTTCGCCGTCTACAGCGTGTTGGCGACCTACATCGCACACAAGTTCTTCCCGTCCGGCAACGAAACCGTCGCACTGCTGAACACGTTCGCGATCTTCGCGGCGGCCTTCTTCATGAGACCACTCGGCGGCTTCTTCTTCGGGCCGTTGGCCGATCGCATCGGCCGCCAACGCGTGCTGGCGATCGTGATCCTGTTGATGTCAGGTTCGACGTTCGCGATCGGCCTGGTGCCGAGCTATGACGCGATCGGGGTGGGCGCCCCGTTACTCCTACTTCTTCTTCGTTGCCTGCAAGGCTTTTCGGCCGGCGGCGAATACGGCAGCGGCGCATGCTTCCTCGCTGAATACGCTCCCGACAAGCACCGCGGTTTCGTCGTCTCGTTCCTGGTGTGGTCGGTGGTCCTCGGGTTCCTCATCGGATCGGTCACGGTCACCGTGCTGCAGGCGATGCTATCCGATGCCGCAATGGACTCCTACGGCTGGCGTATTCCGTTCCTGCTGGCAGGCGTGCTCGGCGCCGTCGGACTCTACATCCGGCTGCGGTTGCGCGACACCCCCGAGTTCGAAGAACTGAAGGACGAAGGCGAGGTGTCAGAATCGCCGCTCAAGGAGGCGTTGACAACGTCGTGGCGACCCATCCTTCAGATCTTCGGCTTGGTCGTGATACACAACGTCGGCTTCTACACGGTGTTCACGTTCCTGCCGAGCTATTTCACCAAGACACTGCATCTCACCAAGATGGACGCGTTCGTCT
This sequence comes from Actinomycetota bacterium, assembly GCA_046735135.1. Lineage (GTDB taxonomy): Bacteria > Actinomycetota > Actinomycetes > Mycobacteriales > Mycobacteriaceae > Mycobacterium. Next base: position 98 of record JBKPSU010000009.1, on the reverse strand, counting down.
CGATCACCGTCGCCAGCATCGTTGCGTTGGTTCTCATCCCGCCGCTCGGCGCCCTTTCCGACCGGGTCGGACGCAAGCCGCTACTGATCGCGGGCGCG
>JBKPSU010000008.1:0-108115 GCA_046735135.1 Actinomycetota bacterium | reverse complement strand
AAGCCGCCGACCGCCAGCGGGACGGCTGCCGCGGCCAGCCCGCCGAACACCCAGATGAGGATCACGAAGCTCACCGGCAGCGCGATCGCCTCCATGGTGAGCAGATCGCGCTTGCTCTGGTCGTTGGCCTCGATGTAGGTGACGACCTCGCCGCCGGGTTTCACGGTGACGCCGTCGCGGTCGTGCAGCAGCGGCAGCAGTGTCCGCCCGTTCTTCTGCGCGCCGTTCTCCCCGCCGGATATCCCTGCGACGATGAGACCCGTCCTGCCGTCGTCGCTGACCATCGACCGTGCCATCTCGGGCGGGGTGGTCCAGGCAGAGTAGACCTGGGTGACGAACGGGTAGTTCCGCAGTTGGGAGACGAGATCGTCTGCCACACTGCGCGCGGCGTCGCTGCGGGCACCGGCGTCGGAAGTGACGGAGACGACGAGCTGCATGTCGCCCTGGCCGAACTTGTCGGCCAGCATCCGCGAGGCATACCACGACTCCGACGCCGGATTGCGGAAGCCACCCGCGGACAGCTTCTCCATGACCGGTGCTCCGTAGACGCCGCCCGCGATCATCAGCAGCAGCGCGGTGATCAGGATTCGCCGCGGGCCGGCTATGGCGAAACGTGTTATCCCGTGCAGCATTTCGAGTCCAGGACTCAATGCGTCGGGACGGGGGCGAGGCTGGTCGGCAGCGCGCGCAAGCCGAACTCGGCGCGCGTCGCGTTGTCGAGTAGCGGAGGTATGACGTCGTCGCCGGTGGCGAGGCGCACCATCGTGGCGGGCGTCTCGGAGCCGTCGTCGGAGGCGAACCTCACCGTCAGATATGCGGTGGCGATCGGCCGATCGCGGTCGGACATCGACCGGAATGTGTGGCGCACGTAGAAGCATTGGTTGTCCCACGACAGCACCTGCGTGCCGATCTCGAACCCCTTGAAGGGCCGACGGAGGATGCGGGCGAGGTAGTCGATGCGGGTGAATTCCATCAGGGTGGAGGCGTGGAGGGCCACGACATCGCGGGGTAGCGATGCCGTGGCCACGATCTTGAGGAGTCGGGCAGACGGCTTCATGGCTTCCTTCACGGCTGAAAGGCACTGACACCCCAGCGCCGTTGCTGGCTGACAGCAACGTAAATTCAGAGCAACCGTGAGTCGCGAGTAGTCGACTACTCCATTGCCTGCGGCGTGCCTGCGACCAGGTTCGACGGCCTGGCGTTCAGCCGCCGACGCCCGAGCTGAGCGTGAGAGCGCCGATCACCATCGCCGCGACGAGGATCGCGAGGCCGACCGATGGCCAGATGTACATCGGTGTGCGCTTGGCGGCAGCGATGGCGATGCCGATCACCGCGATGAGCAGGGCCGCCGCGATGCCACCCAATGTGATGACGTACGACGTGTTGATCAGGCCGTAGTCGCAGCGCTCCGGCGTGCCGCCGCACCCGTCGGTCGCCATGACCGCGAAGCCCGAGTAGACGAAACCTCCTGCACATGCCAGCAGCAGGGTTGCGATCAGCACTGGCGTGAGCACAAGGTCCGTCACCGAGAACGACGTGCGCTGGGGCGGGTGGTAGCCCGGGTGAGGGATTGCCATGCGAGTCAGTTTGGCGACCGCGGCGCTACCGGCGCTTGAGTAGCTCTACTCAACCGGCGGTGCGGGCGATGACGCACCAGCCGAACTCGTTGGTGCGCACGTCCACGTCGTCGAACCCGGCGGCGGTCAGCCGGGCCGGCAGCGTCGACGGGTCGACGGGGTTGTAGGTGTCGCCCTCGTGGTGGGCCTTGAGCTCCTCGCTGCCCAGGCTGTCGCTGGCCACCAGCGGAGACCCGGGCCGCAGCACCCGGGCGATCTCGGCGAACAACCGGTCCTGCAACTCGAATGTCGGGACGTGATGCAGCATCGTGAAGCACGCGGCGCCGGAGAACCGGTCGTCGTCGTAGGACAGCGATGTCGCGTCGGCGTTGACGATCTCGACCGACGGAAACTCGGCGAACCGGTCGGTCAGCATCGCGGCGAGCTCATCGTCGATCTCCACCGAGGTGAGCTTCGGAACCGCCCGGCTGAGCACGTCAGTGGTGGCGCCGTAGCCCGGTCCGACCTCGAGCACGTCGTCGCCGAGATCGGTGTCGTTGAGCGCCCACGGCAGGATCACCTCGCGCATGGCCTGCCGCCACTCGTCGCTGCCGCACATTTGGTGTGCTTCGTTCACACCGGCAGCCTAGGCGTGTTCACCGCACTTGTGTGCGGCCCCTTTCGATGACGGCCGCCCGATTGGCCGCGATGTCGTCACCGGTGGCGGTGCTCATCCACTGCCGGGCCGACGCCGCCTCGATCCACAGGCCGTCGTTGGTCTGCGCTTCGTCGATGCGGTGGTAGGACGCAAGCAGCGCGCGCACCGCCTTCGGGTTGTTGCCGACGATCGATGCGGCGACCCGCCGTGCGGCAGGCAACAGCTCGCCGTGGGGCACCACCTCGGTGACCAGCCCGGCGCGCAGCGCTTCGGCGGCCGACAGGTAGTCACCGGTCAGGCTCATCCGGCGGGCCATGCCGACACCGACCTTCTGCGGCAGCCGTACCGACAGGCCCCACGTCGGCAGCAGCCCCACTCTGGCGTGGGTGTCGGCGAAGCGGGCCTGCTCGGAGGCGATCAGGATGTCGCAGTACAGCGCCAGCTCGAGGCCGCCGGTCACGGCAGCGCCGTTGATGGCGCCGATCACCGGCTTGGTCATCGGTGGCCATTTCGGCGAGATGTCGGGCAACTCGGTGGTGTCGCCGAGCTCCTTGAGGTCGAGGCCCGCGCAGAACACCGGGTCGGTCCCGGTCAGGATGACCACGTCGACGGCGTCATCTGCTTCGGCGTCGCGCAACGCTGCGAAGAACTGTTTGCGCAGCGCAGAGGACAGCGCGTTGCGCGATTGCGGGCGGTTCAGCGTCAGGGTGCGCACCCGCTCCTCGGTGTCGATCAGGAGGACCTTGTCGCCAGCATTCGTCATGGCCTGAACCTATCGTGGACGCATGTGCCGAAACATCACCGAGCTTCGTGGCCTGGAACCGGCGGCGACCGCCGAGGAGATCGAGGCCGCCGCGCGCCAGTACGTCCGCAAGGTCAGCGGGGTGACCCGGCCGTCTGCGGCCAACGAGGAGGCGTTCGAGGTTGCGGTGGCCGAGGTCACCGCGGCGACCACGCGTCTGCTCGCCGTGCTGCCTGCGCGCAAGCAACCGCCCAAGACCGTTCCGCCCCTGCGCCGCCCCGAAGTGCGGGCGCGGATCGAAGCCCGAGCCGCCCGCACCGGGTGAGCACGCCGACGCTGACCCAGCCCGCGCTCAAGGAATGGAGCGCGGCGGTGCACGCGATGCTCGACGGCCGACAGACCGTGCTGTTGCGCAAGGGCGGCATCCACGAGAAGCGGTTCACGCTCGATTCGTCTCATTTCTTGTTCTTCCCGACCGTCGCCCATAGCCACGCGCAGCGGGTTCGGCCCGAGCACCGCGAACTGCTCTCGGCCGCCGCCGAGGACAGCACCGAATCGGAGATCGTGCTGCGCGCAGGCGCGAAGGTCGTCGCCGCCGTCGAGGTGAACCGGCCGGACGGGCTGGAAGAGATTGCGCCGCTGCATATCTGGACCGCCGAGTCGGTACGCTCCGACCGGCTCGACTTCCGGCCCAAGCACCGGTTGACGGTGCTTGTGGTGCAAGTCAGCCCGCTGGCCGGCCCCGAACGGCTGCCCAGGATGCCCGAATACGCGGGGTGCACGAGTTGGGTTCCGCTGCCGGTCAACCCGATGTGGGCGACACCGGTACACGATGACGCCACACTGCGTGACATCGCCGCCCGCGTGCGCGACTCAGTCGGTTGACGGTCGCCTGCCTGCGGGCAGGATCAAGCGGGATGCGCCGTCGCCGAGGTGGACGGTGTGACTGGCGGCGCGAAGTTTCCTGCCGGTGAGCACCGGCTCGTCAGTGCCGAGGTTGCGGACGAACCGCGGGTGCGAACCCCCGGCAACCAAGACCCTGATGCGGGATCCGGCCGAAAACCGGTGTGCGACCGGGTCCAGCTCGAGCCGCACGGTGCTGGAACCGGTTGTACCGCGGCGGTATCCGTCGCTGACGTTGCGGGATCGCCCCTTGGTGTCGACCTCGCTGACTCGGACGAACAAGTCGTGGTGCGGGTTCTCGCACGAGTGTGACAGCTCGACCACAGGGCTGCCGACGACGTAGAGATCCTGCGACAGCGTGTCGCCGGTGAAGGTCAGCACATCGGAGCGCGCCGCCAGCTTGGCGTCGTTGCGGTAGCCGGCCTCTGGCGAGAGCAGGCGTCCGCCGATGGTGGGCGTCGGATCGGCAGGGTCGTAGGTGAAACTCGGCGCCGGAGCCGTGTCGGGCGGCACCGCATCACCGAGTCGGCCGCCGGGTTGGAGATACCGCACCTGTTCGGGCATCTCGGGCGGCCAGTCGGCGAGGTCGAGCCAACCGTCGTGGTTGACGTGGATGCGAACCGGGCAGCGTTGCGCGCCAGGGTTTTCCGCCAAATGGGTATCGAGCCATGCCAGCGATTCGCGGAGCACGGTCGGGGCAGCCTTGGTCAACATGTGGCTGTGGGTCCATGACCCGATCGTCACCGCGACGGGAACCCCTCGCTCCTTCAACTGCGCGTACTGCTGTAGCGTCTGTTCCACGAACAGGTCCTGCCAGCCGGTGAGCAACAGCACGGGAATCTCGGTGCGCTCCAGCGCTGCGTGCAATTGAGTTGTCGCCCAGAACGGGTCGTCGTGCTCGGGATGCTCGAGCCAGGACTCGAACCACAGCGCGTTCTCGCCGAGCAGCTTTCGGCCGGACTCGCCTGCGGGCAGACCGGCCGTCGCGCGGGCAACCAGCCGCCTGGCCCGAAGCATTCGGACGAGGTTGCGCATCCTTTTCGGGTCCTCCTGGTGGGCGACGCTGTGGTTCCACCCGACGAAGTCGTTGAGGCCGAATGAGCCGGTGCCCCACCGCGGTCCGCTGATGTCGTGCGGCCCGACGGTGATGATGGCGGCCGCCATCTCCGGCGGCGGGTCGGTCAGCAGTGCCCACTGGGTGAAGCCGAGGTAGGACGCGCCCATGGTGGCGAACGACCCGGTGAACCAGGGCTGGTCGCGAAGCCAGGCGGCGGTGTCGGCGCCATCGGCGATCTCGCACATGAACGGGCTGAAGTCGCCGCCGGAACCGAAGGTGCCGCGAACGCTCTGCACGATGACGTGGTAGCCGCGCGACGCATAGATGCTGCCGAACAGCACCGACGCCGGGTAGCCGCGGCCGTAGGGGGTGCGGACCAGAACGGTCCCTGCCGGATTCGACGTCGACGGCCGGTAGTGGTCGGCGACCAGCTCGACGCCGTCGCGCATCGGCACCCGTACGCGGTGAGTCACCTCGTATTCGGTGGTGTGGGGTGGCAATCCCAGCACACGGCCGAGTGTGCGACCGATGAGTTTCTTGGCTGCGGTCACTGGGTCGAGGCTACGCAGGCGGCGGGTTGTTCTTCTCGATCGCCTCGATGACCTTGGCCATCAGCCAGTTGACGGCGTTGGTGGCTGCGTTTCCGTCGACGCCCCACACCGCGACGAGCCGTTCGTAAGCGGGCAGGTTCCACAACACGTCGAGGAGCCCGGCGGTGACCCGCTGTTCGGGCTCCGACCATTCAGACGCGGCGTTTGCGACGGCACGCAACAGCGCATCGCGCCGCCGGGTATCGACAGTGACGAAGGTCGGGTCGCGCGGAGTGTCGACGGAGTCGCGCACGGCGAACCGTTGAAGCGACGCGAAAACACGGGCCGTCACCTCGCCGAGGTTGCCGAGGTCGACGTCCTCGTACGAGATCCCGGCTTCGGACTCCAGGCGCTGCATGACGGCGTCGTGCAGATGACGTTCGGTGGGGAAGTGGCGGTACACCGTCCGCTCGCCGACTCCTGCCCGTTCGGCGACCGACCGGAACGTCAGCTCCTGCCAGTTCCAGGTGTCGAACGCGTGCACCAGCGCGCTGCCCGCGGCGATGATGCGCTCCCGCGTCTGAGCCGCTTTCTGTTGCCGCCCGCGGTTGTCGTACCGGCGCCTGCTCTCTATTGACGACTCGCCCACAATAGTGACAGTGTACTGTCACGAATCGGCGTTGGAGGTGCGACGTGGCGTCACCGGGCGAGTTGATGGCGGCCGCCGTCGAGCGAACGGGGCTGCAGGACTTCGGCGACGATTCGTTCCGCGAGGGGTTGGAGATCCTCGTGACTGCGCTGCGCGACGAGGCCCGGCTCAACGAACGCGGGCAGGGCTTCCTCTACGCCCGCATCGGCATGCATCTCCGGCAGCGGCTTCAGGTCGAGGACTGGTATCGGCGCCACCCGGAGATCGAGGACGTCGTGATCGCCGCGCCTCTGTTCGGGCTCGGGCTGCCCCGCACCGGCTCGACCGCGCTGTCGTTTCTTCTCGCGCAGGATCCGCGCGTGCGTTACCTCCGCAGCTGGGAGTCCGCCGAGCCGTGTCCGCCGCCGTCGACGGTGCAGGGCGACGACCCGCGGATTCCGCCGGAACAGCGCGTCGTGCTCGTCGGCACCAGACACCACGTGCCCAACGACGTCCACGGCCCGATGGAATGCCTCGACCTGATGGCGTTGGACTTCAAGTCGCAGATCTTCCAGGCCTTTGCGCAAGTGCCGTCGTACTCCGAATGGCTCGCGTTCAAGGCCGATTTCACGCCTACCTACGCCTACGAGCGTCGGGTCCTGAAGCTGCTGCAGTGGGGCGAGCCAACGCGACCGTGGCGCTTGAAGTCGCCCGCGCACGTGCTGTGGCTGGATCACCTGGACCGCGTCTTCCCCGATGCACGCTTCGTGATGACGCATCGCGACCCGACCGATGTGATCCTCTCGGTCGCCGATGTATACGCCGACATCGCGGGCGGCTTCACCGACCATCTCGACCGGCGCTACCTTGGCGAGCTGAACGTCAAGCATTGGTCGGTCGGGGTGGATCGCGCGGTGAAGTTCCGTGAAGGTGGAGCCGATGATCGCTTCTACGACATCGACTTTCGCGCGATGCAGGCCGACCCGGTCGGCGAGGTGCGGCGCCTGTATGCGTGGCTCGGCGAACCGGTGTCCGACGAGTTCGAGTCGCGGATGCGGAGCTGGTGGGCGGAGAACTCCGAGAAACGCGATCCCACAGCACGTGCGGACCCCGAGGCCTTCGGGCTCGATCTGGACGCCATCCGGCCGTTGTTCACGTCGTACGTCGAGCACTCCCAACGCTGGATCGCCAGTAAATCCAATGAAAGGTGAGCTCCCACATGGCAATTGACTTGACCGGGGGAATCGATCCGGCGCGCGAGTACATGTTCGCCGAACGGCCCTCCGATCCCGAGATGCGGGATTCGGTGAGCTTCTGGGTCTTCGACGACCTCGGGCGGGTCGGGCTCCCGCGCATCGGCGTCGAGGCGGTCGCGGCGAACTGGGACGAGCACAGCCTTCAGATCAACGTCGTGTTCCCCGACGGCCGCGCCTACCGGCTGCGCGACGACGCCAATAGCCGATCCGTAGAGGACGCGGACGGCAGGCCCGCAATACTTGGCGCGGGCCCGCTTGCCTTCACCTGCGTGAGGCCCTTCGACACGTGGACGATGACGTTCGACGGCAAGGCCGTGCAGACGTCGTCGGCCGACCTCGCCGCGGGCCGCAAGGACGGTCCGCTTGTCGACCTGCGCTTCGAGGTCGAGGCCAAACTCGCGGTGCCGCCGTGGGTGCAGGGTGCCCTGCAGGCCGACGCAGCGTCGGCGCTGAAGACGTCGGTGGAAGGTGACCTCATGGGCGGCGACCGCTACGAACAGTTGTTCCGGGCGACGGGGTTGGTGCGCGTTGCGGGCCAAGAGGTTTCGTTCGCCGGCAGCGGCTTGCGGATCCGGCGCCAGGGTGTGCGCCGGCTGGAGGGCTTCTGGGGACACTGCTGGCAGTCGGCGTTGTTTGCGAGCGGGCGGGCGTTCGGTTACATCGCCTACCCGCCGCGTCCCGACGGCCGGCCCACGTTCAACGAGGGCTACCTCTACCTCGGCGACTCGGCAGGCGACGGCGGCCTCATCCCGGCGCGCGTCGTCGAGGCGCCGTGGTTGATGCATCTCGAGCCACGCGGCGAGGACGTCTCGGTCGTGTTGGAGACGGCCGAGGGCACCGAGCGGATCGAGGGCGAGACGGTGTTGTCGACGCATGACATCACCGACCCGAGCGAAGTGCCGAAGGAACTTCTCGACAAGATGGCCAACTGGACGTTCCCGGCACTTCAGCAGGCGGGCGTGCGCTACCGGTGGAACGGCGAGGAGACCTACGGCATGCTCGAGCGCTCGAGTCCGATGGACAAGATCACTCGCTAGCGTCGCGCTTCGTATAGCGGTAGTACGGCGCCAGCTCGTGGGCGCGCTGCAGGTTGGTCTGCATACAGTCGACGTCGTCGGCCGCGTAAATCGGCGAGTAGTACAGCGACTGCTGAATCACGCCCCAGTCCGTCTTGAACGCCATCATGCAGGTGATCCACCACCGGTTGTTCCAGTCGGTCGGCTTCATCACCCAGTACTGCGCCGCGCGGTGCCCGTCGACGTCGAGCTCGACGGCGTCGGGCGGCAGGCTCTCCTCGTAGGTGCGCCAGACGAACGACTCGACCGCCATCTGATAGTTCCCCGCGCCGTAGTGGCAGCGCAGCCCGTCTTCGGGCTCCGGCGGCGTGTAGTCGAGACCGATGCGCTGAATCACGTCCAGCGGAATGTCGCGGCACGCGTCGAACGGAGACGGGTCGACCGTTTCGACCACCGGCCACTTGATCGTCGTGGTCGCCAGCGGGAACGGGGCGGCCGTCGATCGCAACTCCACGCGGTCGGGACCCTGCACAGTCAGCGGGCCACTCTGCATGACCAAAATCACCGCCGTCGCCAGCGCGCCGAACGCTGCCAACAGGCGGATCTTGGTGGCCATGAAATCCCCTCGCGCTCGGCTGGCCCTCGCGGGGACTATACAAGTCGCCTCGGCGATCCCGAACAGGAAACGAGAACATGTTCTAGTTGTGCCCATGAGCAGCGCATGCGGCGCAAGTAGGCTGGTCGGTTGTGGCGACACTTTGGGCGATCAGCGACCTGCACACGGGTCACACCGGCAACAAGCCGGTCACCGAGTCGCTGCACCCGTCCTCGCCCGACGACTGGCTGATCGTCGCTGGTGACGTCGCCGAACGCACCGACGAGATCCGATGGTCGCTCGACCTGCTGCGAAAGCGCTTCGCAAAGGTCATCTGGGTGCCGGGCAACCACGAGCTGTGGACCACCAACAGGGACCCGATGCAGGTGTTCGGCCAGGCGCGCTACGACTACCTGGTCAACATGTGCGACGAGATGGGGGTCGTCACCCCCGAGCACCCGTTCCCCGTGTGGACCGACGCGGGCGGCCCCGCCACGATCGTGCCGATGTTCCTGCTCTACGACTACACGTTCTTGCCCGAGGGTGCGGCGACGAAGGCGGAGGGCCTGGCCATCGCGCGGGAGCACAACGTGGTGGCCACCGACGAGTTCGTGTTGTCCAACGAGCCGTACGCGACGAAGGACGCCTGGTGCCGTGACCGGCTCGAGGTCACGCGCAAGCGGCTGGAGGACCTCGACTGGGTGACGCCGACGGTGCTGGTGAATCACTTCCCACTGGTTCGCGAACCCTGCGACGCCTTGTTCTATCCGGAGTTCTCGCTGTGGTGCGGAACGACCGCGACGGCCGACTGGCACACTCGCTACAACGCGATCTGCTCGGTGTACGGGCACCTGCACATTCCGCGCACGACGTGGTACGACGGCGTGCGGTTCGAAGAGGTGTCGGTCGGCTACCCGCGGGAGTGGCGGCGCCGCAAGCCGTATCGGTGGCTGCGGCAGGTGCTTCCCGATCCGGAATACCCGCCCGGCTACCTCAACGAGTTCGGCGGGCACTTCGAGATCACGCAGGAGATGCGCACGAATGCGCAGAGGATCCAGGAGCGCATCAAGAATCGCCAGGCGACGCGCGCGAGATGATCGTCGCGACGCTGCTGTCCGATGTGCTGCCGCACAAGGTGGCCTCTGCCGAGATGTATACCGACCCACCGGATTTGGCGCCGCTCCCAGAGGAGGAGCCGCTGATCGCCAAGTCGGTGGCCAAGCGTCGCAACGAGTTCATCACCGTCCGCTATTGCGCGCGATTGGCGCTCGAGGAACTGAGTGTGCCGCCTGCGCCGATTCTCAAGGGGGAGAAAGGCGAACCGTGCTGGCCTGACGGCGTGGTCGGCAGCCTGACACACTGCGAAGGCTTTCGTGGCGCCGCTGTCGCGCGAAACGACACCGCGCGGTCGGTCGGCATCGACGCCGAACCCCACGACGTGTTGCCCAAGGGCGTGCTGGACGCGATCAGCATGCCGGTCGAACGCTCCGAGCTGGGCGCCCTGCCGGGCGCGTTGCACTGGGACCGGATCTTGTTCTGCGCCAAGGAGGCGACCTATAAAGCATGGTTTCCGGTCACCCGCCGCTGGTTGGGTTTCGAAGACGCGCACATCACATTCACCGTCGACGACGACGGATCCACAGGCGGATTCGAGTCCGAGATCCTCATCGACCCCGCCGCGCTGTCGGGGCCGCCGCTGAACACCCTGCGGGGTCGCTGGTCGGTGCGCGACGGGTTGGCGCTGACGGCGATCGTCTTGTGACCGAAGCCGGCCTCGCGGTGGTGGACAAACCCGCGGGCATGACGAGCCATGACGTGGTCTCGAGGTGCAGGCGCATCTTCGGCACTCGCAAGGTCGGCCATGCCGGAACGCTGGACCCGATGGCGACCGGTGTGCTGGTGGTCGGTGTCGAGCGGGCCACCAAGATCCTCGGCCTGCTGACCGCAACCGACAAGTCCTACACCGCGACCATTCGGCTCGGCCAGACGACGACGACCGAGGATGCCGAAGGCGAAGTGCTGCAAACGGTTTCGGCCTCACACGTCGCCGACAGCGAGATCGATCACGCGGTGGCCGTCCTGCGTGGCGAGATCTCGCAGATTCCGTCGGCGGTCAGCGCCGTCAAGATCGGCGGTGAGCGGGCGTACAAGCTCGCCCGTGAAGGCCGGCCCGTCGAATTGGCGCCGCGGGCGGTCCGCATCGACCGGTTCGACGTGCTCGGGGTGCGACGGTCCGGCGAAGTGGTCGACGTGGACGTCGCGGTCGACTGTTCGAGCGGCACCTACATCCGGGCGCTGGCCCGCGACGCCGGCGCCGCCCTCGGCGTCGGCGGGCACCTCATCGCGCTGCGGCGCACCGCCGTCGGGCGCTTCGGGCTCGACGAGGCGCGCACCCTCGACGCGCTGGCCGACAACCCCCGGCTGTCCTACAGCCTCGACGAAGCGTGCCTGCTGGCATTCCCGCGCCGCGACCTGACCGCCGACGAGGCCGAGTCCGCCCGCCACGGACGCGCATTGAACCCGGCGGGCATCGACGGCGTATATGCTGCGACAGCTCCGGACGGACAGGTGATTTCGCTGCTGCGCGACGAAACCGAGAAGGCGAAGTCGGTGGTGGTTCTGCGTCCGGCAACGCTGTGAGGATAGGAGCGCGCCATGACCCCGTACAAGCTTCTCCAGCTCGCGCTTGCCGTCTTCGGTGTCGTCGCCCTGCTGCTCTACCCGCTGGCCGTGGTGTGGCCGTCCGGCTGGGCGTGGCACGAGGGCGCCCCGTACGAGTCCCAGTACTTCATGATGATCGTCGGCCTCTACGTGACCATCGGCGTCTTCCTGCTGAACGCTGCGCGCAGGCCGGAGGCGAACCTGAGCTTCATCTGGTTCGCCGTGTGGTCGTCGGTCGTGCACGCCGTCGTCATGGCGGTGCAGTCCTTCGGCGGCCACCACATGGAGCACATGGGGCATCTGTGGGGCGACGTCCCGGCGCTGCTTCTGGGGGCCGTCGTGTTGGCGGTACTCGTCCGGGCCGCGGGACTCAAGCAGCCTGCTGCCGCGGTGTGAGCCGGACAGTCATCCGCGTCAGGCCCCGCAGGTTGGGATTGGTGGTCCAGGTCGGCTTGCCGGCCACGTCGATCCGCTCGACGTTGTCGACGATCTCGCGAAGAACAGCCTGACCTTCCATCCGGGCAAGCTGCGCGCCGAGGCACAGATGCACCCCGGAGCCGAACGCGACATGCCCGGTGGGGTTGCGCTCGGCGTGGAATGTGTCGGGATCGGCGAACTGACGTGGGTCGCGGTTGGCCGCGCCCCATGCCAGCAACACGCGCGCACCCTTCGGGATGACGGCGGACCCGACGTGATAATCGACCCGCGCTGTGCGATACGAAGCTCTGGACCGGCGACGCGAACCGCAGTTGCTCTTCGATGGCGGAACCGATGAGGTCCGTCGCTGCCTGAGCAATTCGAGTTGGTCCGGCCGCTGCGCGAGCGTCAGGAACAACGTGCTCAACATGCTCGTGGTGGTCTCATTGCCCGCGGTCAGCAGCAGCACCGCGATGAAGAACATCTCGTCGTAGGACAGGCGTCCGTCCTCGGTATGCCGTGCCAACCGACCCGGAACGGTGTCCTGCCCGAGCAGTTCACCCTTGCTCAGCTTTTCGGTGAAGAACGCGTGCATATGCCGAAACCCCATGAATGCCGGGACGAGTTCACGCAGGCCGGATTTCGAGATGTTGACGTCGGCAACCCTGACCGTGTCGTTCGACCATCGGCGGAAGGCCGCCTGGTCTTGGTCGATGCCGAGTATGTGCGCGATCATTCCCATCGGCATCGGCACCGCGAGGGTGGAGACCACTTCCGCGGGGGATTGTGCGACCATGTCCGCCACCAGTTTTCGGGCCAGATGATCGACCATGGGCTGCCACGACTCGAGTGCTCCCCGGGTGAAGGCCGGCATGGCTTGCTTGCGCATTCGGGTGTGTCGCGGCGCGTCGGTCGTCAGCAGTACCGGCAACTTCATGCGGCCGTACGTGACACCGTCGGCGCTTGGCAGCGCGTGATCGGCACGTGCGGCGGCGCGGACATCGGCGTAGCGGGTGAGGATGAAGATGCTGCGGGTGGGGTTGTAGTGCACCGGGCCGCCGGCGAGCAATTCCCGGTAGCGCGGATACGGGTCCGCCGCCGTCGCACGGTCGAAGGGATCGAAGTCCGTCAGCTCGATGTTCAGTGGAACAGGCCGGGACCGCTTTCGATGCTTCGCCTCGCGAACCATGTTGGAGGCAAGCGTTCTGGCGGTCAGCGGTCCGTACTTCCTGGCGAATCGGACATCGCTGGTGATCGTCATGATTCTGACGGTATGACGGGGCCGGCGCGCGCAGGATGCTGCGTCGGGACAAATGATTGATGTTTTCGGACATGATGACCGTCGCGTCCGCCGACACCCGGCGTCCCGTCGTCGCCGCGCGCCACCTCTGCGCGGTCGCGCAGGAGATGGGATTTGCCGCCGCCGACGTGCTCGCAGGCGCCTCGGTGGCGCCGGATGATCTCGACGACCCGGAAGGCGACATCTCCAGCGCCGACGAGATCACAATGGCGCGCAACCTGCTGCGGCTTGCGCCGGAGCCTGCGGGCGTCGGGGTCGCCGTCGGCAGTCGGATCAACCTGACCAACCTCGGCATGTTCGGGTTCGCCGCGATGGCGTCGGGCACGCTGCGTGTACTGATCCCGGTCGGGCTGCGGTTCTTCTCGCTTTCGACTCTGCACGTATCGATCGCGTTGTTGGAGGGGCCTGCCGACTGCGAGATCGTCCTCGACGCCGGCCATCTGCCCGACGACGTCCGCAGGTTCTTCGTGGAGCGCGACATAGCGGGCGTCGTCGCCACCGTGCCCACCTTCGTCCATCCCGTGCTGGCCCGCTATGTCGACCGGATCAGCCTTGAGCTGGCCGCCGACGAGGCGTATCTGCGGCCGCTGCTCGACATGGTCGCGATCCGCGACGTCGAGTTCGGCAGCGAACGCAGCGTCATCCGCGCTCCGAAGCAGATGCTCGACGAGCCGCTGCCGCAGGCGGATCCGCACACGCTGGCCGTGTGTGTCGAGCAGTGCGAGCGGATTCTGCAGCGCAGGCAGCACCAGCACGGGTTGTCGGCCCGCGTCCGCTCCGAGCTTCTCGCGGCGCCGGGGGAGATGCCGGGCCTGAACGCCGTCGCAGGGTCGTTGCATCTACACCCGCGCACGTTGCGCCGGCGACTGGCGGCGAAAGTACCTCGTTCCGCGCGCTCACCAACGACGTGCGCGCGACGCTCGCCGCGGAGCTGCTGTCCCAGGTCGGTTTGAGTGTCGAGCAGGTCGCCCGGCGGCTTGGTTATGCCGAGACGGCGGCCTTTAATCACGCCTTCTCGCGCTGGTTCGGTCTGGCTCCCAATGAATACCGGCGGAGGCAAGTGGGTATTTGATCAGGTGTGCCTGATAAGCCTAGCCTGATGATCATGGCCGTGGATCGCCAGTCCGAAAACGTGGCACGGGCGCTGCTGCTGTGCGTCGGTCTGTTGCGTCGGCGTCTGCGACAAGCGCCCGTGGAAGGTGCGCTGACCTTCCCGGAAACCGCAGCGCTGGGCCGACTCGACCGCGGCGGCCCTGCGGCGGCGGCCGATCTGGCCCGCCAGGAGCAGATCACCCCGCAGTCGATGGGTGCCACGCTCGGCGAGCTCGAAACACGGGGGCTGGTCAAGCGCCAACCTGACCCGTCGGATGGGAGACGAATCCTGTTGTCCATCAGTGCCACTGGCAGACGCGAACTCAACCGCCGGCGCAACGCCCGCGTAGAGCAGCTCGCAGCAGGCCTCGCGCACTTCACCGAAGCCGAGCTCGGCCAGCTCGCCGCCGCCGCACCCCTGATCGAACGACTGGCCTACCACCTCTAGATGGCTGTTCAGGAGCGAGAGGCACAGACCCGGGACAACTACCGGTGGGTGGCGCTGACGAATACCACCGCGGCGGTTTTCATGTCGGCACTCGACGGGTCGATCGTCATCATCTCGTTGCCTGCGATCTTCCGCGGCATCCACCTGGACCCGCTTGCCCCTGCCAACATCGCCTATCTGCTGTGGATGATCATGGGCTACCGATTGGTGCAGTCGGTGCTGGTCGTCACGCTCGGCCGCATCGGCGACATATACGGCCGCGTGCGGGTATACAACGCGGGCTTCACCGTTTTCACCGTCGCGTCAATCCTGTTGTCGTTCGACCCATTCGACGGCTCGGCGGCCGCCCAGTGGCTCATCGGCTGGCGGCTGTTGCAGGCGGTCGGGGGATCGATGCTGACGGCGAACTCGGCGGCGATCCTGACCGATGCGTTCCCGCCGGACCGCCGCGGCTTCGCGCTCGGCTTCAACCAGGTCGCGGCGCTGGCCGGTCAGTTCATCGGGCTGGTCGCCGGTGGGTTGCTTGCCGCGTGGGACTGGCGCGCGGTGTTCTGGGTGAATGTGCCCGTGGGAGTGTTCGGCACGATCTGGGCCTACC
This sequence comes from Actinomycetota bacterium, assembly GCA_046735135.1. GTDB lineage: Bacteria > Actinomycetota > Actinomycetes > Mycobacteriales > Mycobacteriaceae > Mycobacterium. The sequence continues at coordinate 92,658 of JBKPSU010000008.1, read as the reverse complement.
GGCGCCTGCGCGACGACGGCGAGCGGCACCGCGGCCGCATCGACTGGTGGGGAAACATCACCTTCGCCGTCGGACTGTCGGCGGTCCTCATCGCGATCACGACGGGCATTCAGCCCCACGGCGGCCACACCACCGGGTGGCACAGCCCGTTCGTGCTGGGCACGCTGGCTCTCGGCGTCGTCCTGCTCGTCGCCTTCGTTCTCATCGAGTCGAGGGTGGTCGAACCGATGATCCGATTGAGTCTGTTCAAGATTCGGGCGTTCAGCGCGGGCAACGCCGCCACGTTCGCGGCGGCTCTTGCCCAGGGCGGACTGCAGTTCATGCTCATCATCTGGTTGCAGGGCATCTGGCTGCCGCTGCACGGCTACGACTACGCCGACACCCCGTTGTGGGCGGGGATCTTCATGCTGCCGCTGACGGCCGGGTTCCTGATCGCAGGTCCGGCCGCGGGTGCGCTCTCGGACCGCTTCGGCGCCCGCGGGATCGCGTCGGCAGGCATGGTGTTGTTCGGGCTGAGCTTTGTCGGCCTGCTGCTGCTGCCGATCGACTTCCCGTACTGGGCCTTCGCAATGCTGATCGCGCTCAACGGGATTGGCAGTGGCATGTTCGCCGCACCCAACACCTCGGCCATCATGGGCAGCGTGCTTCCCAGCGAGCGCGGCGTGGTGTCGGGCATGCGCGCGACATTCCAGAACAGCGGCACGGCGCTGTCGATCGGGGTGTTCTTCTCGCTCATGGTCGTCGGCCTTGCGGGTAGCTTGCCCGGCGCGCTCAGCGGCGGCTTGCAACAGCACGGCGTGCCGCACGACGTCGCGGCGCAGGTGTCGGTGCTGCCGCCGGTGTCGACGCTGTTCGCCGCCGTGCTCGGCGTCAATCCGCTCGAACACCTGCTGGCCCCAAGCGGTGTGCTGACGCAACTGCCGCCGCAGAGCCAGGCGGCCATTACCGGGCGCGACTTCTTCCCGACCCTTATCTCGGGGCCGTTCCACAACGGGTTGACGGTGGTGTTCGGCGCGTCGATCGCGCTGGCCGTGCTGGCGGCGATCGCGTCGCTGGCCCGCGGCCGTGTCCGGAGCTAGCCGACGACCCAGATCGCTTCTGCGGCCGGACTGCCGAGGTCGACGGTGCTGTTCTTGCCATCGGCCGACTCGATCGCCACCGATATCATGCCCGCGAAGTCACGCCGGGCCAGCACCCGCAGCCGGGAGTCCAGGCTGATGCCCACGCTGTCGAAATAGCGGAGCATCTCGGAGTCGGCATCGGAGATACGGGCCACCGTGCCCGCCTCGCCGTCGGCGCACACCGACAGCTGCCGCGCGTCCGGGGTCGGCACGTTGCCGTCGGCCGCCGGAATGGGGTCGCCGTGCGGGTCCCGGGTCGGATGGCCGAGCTTGGCGTCGATGCGGTCGAGCATCCGATCGGACACCGCGTGCTCGAGCACCTCGGCCTCGTCGTGCACCTCGTCCCAGCTGTAGCCGAGCATCCGAACCAGGAAGGTCTCCATCAGCCGATGCCTGCGGACCATCGCCAATGCCGCCCTGCGACCTGCCTCGGTCAGCGTCACGGCTCCGTATTTCTCGTGATCGACGAGGCCCTGGTCGGCGAGCTTGCGGATGGATTCCGACGCGGTGCTGGCGGACACCCCGATCCGCTCGGCGAGCATCTTGGTGCTCACCTTCTCCAGCGACCACTCCTGGGCGGTCCAGATCACCTTCAGGTAATCCTGGGCGACTGCGGTCAGGTCGCGCGGGTCACCGTTCGGGCTCACACCTACAAAGTTTAGGCAATGGTCACTTGATCTGGGGATGTAGAGGAGCCTGCCGCTGCGGCGCGCCGTAGGCTTGCCTGTGTGCAGCGCTGGCGGGGGCAGGACGATATCCCCACAGACTGGGGTAGATGCGTCGTCACGATCGGGGTGTTCGACGGTGTTCACCGCGGCCATCAGGAACTGATCAACCACGCCGTGAAGGCCGGCCGTTCCCGTGGAGTGCCGACCGTGCTGATGACCTTCGACCCCCATCCGATGGAGGTCGTCTTCCCCGGCAGCCATCCCGCCCAGCTGACCACGCTCACCCGGCGCGCCGAGCTCGTCGAGGAACTCGGCATCGACGTGTTCCTGGTCATGCCGTTCACGTCGGATTTCATGAAGCTGACGCCCGAGCGCTACGTCCACGAACTGCTGGTGGAGAACTTGCACGTCGTCGAGGTGGTGGTGGGGGAGAACTTCACCTTCGGCAAGAAGGCGGCAGGCAACGTCACTTTGCTGCGCAAGGCAGGCGAGCGGTTCGGCTTCGCCGTCGAGAGCATGTCGCTGGTGGCCGAGCACCACCAGGACGAGACGGTCACCTTCTCCTCGACCTACATCCGGTCCTGCGTGGATGCGGGCGACGTCGTCGCCGCGGCGGAGGCGCTGGGCCGTCCGCACCGCGTCGAGGGTGTGGTGGTCCGCGGTGACGGGCGCGGCAAGGTGCTCGGCTATCCGACCGCCAACGTCGCCCCGCCGATGTATTCGGCCATCCCCGCCGACGGGGTGTACGCGGCGTGGTTCACCGTGATCGGTCATGGCCCCGTGATGGGCACCGTCGTTCCCGGTGAGCGGTATCAGGCGGCGGTGTCGGTCGGCACCAACCCGACCTTTTCGGGCCGCACCCGCACCGTCGAAGCGTTCGTGCTCGACACCGACGCCGATTTGTACGGACAACACGTCGCAGTGGACTTCGTCGCCCGCATCCGCGGCCAGGAGCGCTTCGAGTCGGTGGATGCCCTGGTCAAGGCCATGGGCGGAGACACAAAGCGAGCCAGGGCTATCCTGGCCGCCCAGTAGCGATTCGGCCGCAAACGCGCCCGCTGTTAGACTTCACGCCGACCAGGTGCATGCTGCAGTTCGCGGCGGCTGCGCCTCAAAGAATCCTCGCGGACCTATTGATGGAGATTATCTCGTGGCGCTCACTGCCGAACAGAAAAAAGACATTTTGGGCTCCTACGGCCTGCACGAAACCGACACAGGCTCACCGGAGGCACAGGTCGCGCTGTTGACCAAGCGCATCGCCGACCTGACCGAGCATTTGAAGGTGCACAAGCACGACCATCACTCGCGGCGCGGACTGCTGCTGCTGGTCGGTCGGCGCCGTCGTCTGCTCAAGTACGTCGCCCAGGTCGATGTGGAGCGCTACCGTTCCCTGATCGACCGCCTTGGCCTGCGTCGCTGAGGCAACGCCCGTGTAACATGGGTGCGTTCGTCAGCCGTTTTCGGGGCGAACAATTGGGTGCGGTTCTCGCAGTTCCGCGTGCGCCGTTCCTGCGCGTCCCTCAGGACCCGCCTGATCGGGCGGTCTTCGGTAGTGGCTGCCGGGGTGTCTACTCCGGCCGCTTCGATCGACGGCCGTAGCCGCATCGAGGCCCCTGGTCTGCCAGGGCAGCTCAGCGTTCTGGGCGCGACGCCGCGAAACAGCTGAAGAAAGACCCAGAGAGGCCTCACGGACACATATGTCTGTCGCAGAAATTGAGGACGGCGTTTTCGAGTCGACCGCCGTCATCGACAACGGGAGCTTCGGCTCCCGCACCATTCGCTTTGAAGCCGGCCGGCTCGCCCAGCAGGCCGCAGGCTCCGTCGTCGCATACCTCGACGACGAGACCATGCTGCTGTCGGCCACGACCGCCAGCAAGAGCCCCAAAGACCATTTCGACTTCTTCCCGTTGACGATCGACGTCGAGGAGCGCATGTATGCCGCCGGGCGCATCCCCGGCTCGTTCTTCCGGCGTGAGGGTCGTCCGTCCACCGACGCGATCCTGACCTGCCGGCTCATTGACCGCCCGCTGCGCCCGACGTTCGTGTCGGGTCTGCGCAACGAGATCCAGGTCGTCGTCACCGTGATGAGCCTGGACCCCAAAGACCTGTACGACGTGTTGGCAATCAACGCCGCATCGGCGTCGACACAGATCTCCGGGCTGCCGTTCGCCGGCCCCGTCGGTGGCGTGCGCGTCGCGCTGATCGACGGACAGTGGGTGGCGTTCCCGACCGTCGAGCAGCTCGAGGGAGCCGTGTTCGACATGGTCGTCGCGGGGCGCAAGGCCGGTGACGACGTCGCCATCATGATGGTCGAGGCCGAGGCCACCGACAAGGTCATCGAGCTCATCTCGGGGGGCGCCGGCGCCCCGACCGAGGCCGTCGTCGCCGAGGGTCTCGAGGCCGCCAAGCCGTTCATCGCCGCGCTGTGTACGGCCCAGGAGGAATTGGCCGCCCGCGCAGGCAAGGAAACCGGCGAGTACCCGGTTTTCCCCGACTACCAGGACGACGTGTACTACTCCGTGTCCTCGGTGGCCACCGATGAGCTCGCCAAGGCGCTCACCATCGCAGGCAAGGAAGAGCGCAACGACCGCACCGACGAGATCAAGGCCGAGGTGCTCGATCGGCTCAGCGAGCAGTTCGCGGGCCGGGAGAAGGAGATCGGCGCTGCGTTCCGGTCACTGACCAAAAAGCTTGTCCGCCAGCGCATCCTGACCGACCACTTCCGTATCGACGGCCGCGGCATCACCGATATCCGCGCGCTGTCGGCCGAGGTGGCCGTCGTTCCGCGTGCGCACGGCAGCGCTTTGTTCGAGCGTGGCGAGACCCAGATCCTTGGCGTGACCACGCTGGACATGGTGAAGATGGCCCAGCAGATCGACTCGCTGGGGCCCGAGACCTCCAAGCGCTACATGCACCACTACAACTTCCCGCCGTATTCCACCGGTGAGACGGGCCGCGTCGGTTCGCCCAAGCGCCGCGAGATCGGGCACGGCGCACTGGCTGAGCGGGCACTCGTTCCCGTGCTGCCCAGCGTCGAGGAGTTCCCGTACGCGATCCGGCAGGTGTCGGAGGCGCTCGGCTCGAACGGCTCCACCTCGATGGGCTCGGTGTGCGCGTCGACGCTGGCGCTGCTGAACGCGGGCGTCCCGCTGAAGGCTCCGGTCGCAGGCATCGCGATGGGCCTGGTGTCCGACGACGTCGAGCTCGAGGACGGCGGCACCGAGCGCCGGTTCGTCGCGCTTACCGACATCCTCGGAGCCGAGGATGCGTTCGGCGACATGGACTTCAAGGTCGCGGGCACGAAGGACTTCGTCACCGCGCTGCAGCTGGACACCAAGCTCGACGGCATTCCGTCGAAGGTGCTCGCGGGCGCGCTGTCGCAGGCCAAGGACGCCCGGCTGACGATCCTCGAGGTGATGGCCGAGGCCATCGACGGCCCCGACGAGATGAGCCCGTACGCCCCGCGCGTCACCGCTATCAAGGTGCCGGTGGACAAGATCGGCGAGGTCATCGGGCCCAAGGGCAAGGTCATCAACGCGATCACCGAGGAGACCGGCGCCCAGATCTCGATCGAGGACGACGGCACCGTGTTCGTCGGCGCGACCGACGGGCCCTCGGCACAGGCCGCGATCGACCGGATCAACGCGATCGCCAACCCGCAGCTGCCCAAGATCGGCGAGCGGTTCCTCGGAACCGTCGTCAAGACAACCGATTTCGGCGCATTCGTGTCGCTGCTGCCCGGCCGTGACGGGCTGGTGCACATCTCCAAGCTCGGCAGGGGCAAGCGCATCGCGAAGGTCGAAGACGTGGTGAAGGTCGGCGACAAGCTGCGCGTTGAGATCGCCGACATCGACAATCGCGGCAAGATCTCGCTGGTCCTCGTCGCCCTGGACGACGACGCCGCGGCGGCTCCTGCGGATTCGCCGGTCGATGCCACGACAGGCAGTTAACGGCAAGGCGGGCCTGCGAAAGGTCCGCGGCGGCAACGCGTCCGCGAAATCGTCGACGGTGCGCCGGACCACCCTTCCGGGCGGTCTGCGCGTCGTCACCGAGTACATCCCGTCGGTCCGCTCGGCGTCCGTGGGCGTGTGGGTGGGCGTCGGTTCGCGCGACGAGGGGCCCAGCGTCGCGGGTGCCGCGCACTTCCTGGAACACCTGCTGTTCAAGTCGACCCCGACCCGCAGTGCGGTGGACATCGCCCAGGCGGTCGACGCCGTCGGCGGTGAACTGAACGCGTTCACCGCGAGGGAGCACACCTGCTACTACGCGCATGTGCTCGACACCGACGTGGATCTGGCGATCGATCTGGTCGCCGACGTCGTGTTGCGGGGATGCTGCGAGGCCGACGACGTGGAGCTGGAGCGTGCCGTCGTGCTCGAGGAGATCGCCATGCGCGACGACGATCCCGAGGACACCCTCGGCGACGTGTTCCTGTCGGCGGTCTTCGGCGCGCACCCGGTGGGACGACCCGTGATCGGCAGTGCGGCTTCGGTTTCGGCGATGACGCGATCACAGCTGCATTCGTTCCATGTGCGTCGCTACACCCCCGAACGGATGGTGGTGGCCGTCGCGGGCAACGTGTATCACGACGAGATCGTGGCGCTGGTGCGCGAGCACTTCGGTAGGCACCTGGTGCGTGATCGCATCGCCGTGTCACCCCGAAAGGGCACCGGCCGGGTGACCGGGCGGCCGTCCCTCGAGGTGGTCAACCGCGACGCCGAACAGACCCATATGTCGCTCGGGGTGCGGGTGCCGGGCAGGCACTGGAAGCATCGGTGGGCGCTGTCCGTGCTCAACACCGCGCTCGGTGGCGGCCTGAGTTCCCGCTTGTTCCAACAGATTCGCGAATCCCGCGGGCTGGCCTACTCGGTGTATTCGACGGTGGACACCTTCTCTGACAGCGGCGCGCTTTCGGTGTATGCGGCGTGCCTGCCCGAGCGGTTCGGCGAGGTGACCCGGGTGACGACGGACGTGTTGGCCGAGGTTGCCCGCGACGGCATCACCGAAGCCGAGTGCCGGATCGCCAAGGGCTCGCTGCGCGGCGGGCTGGTGCTGGGCCTCGAGGACTCCGGCTCACGGATGAACCGCATCGGTCGTAGCGAGCTCAACTACGGCGAGCATCGGAGCATCGACGAAACCCTTGCGCTGATCGACGAGGTCACCCTCGATGAGGTGAACGCGGTCGCCCACCAACTGCTGGCCAAGCCCTATGGCGCGGCCGTGCTGGGCCCGTACCGCACCAAAAAGGCGCTGCCGCAGGCGCTTCGGACCATCGCGGGCTGATCGCTTACCGTGGGAGCGGTGAATCGACTATCCCGACGAAGCGTGCTCGTCGGCGGGTTGGCGCTGGCCGGCCTCGCCGCCGCCGCCGAGAAACCCGCATTGGCCGACCCAGCTGTCGCTCCGATCGATGAACTACTCGACGCGCTGCAGCGGCGGACCAAAACCAAGATCGGCGTATACGCGGTCAACCTGGACACCGGAAGTACGGTGGCGCACCTCGACGGTGAGCCGTTCGCGATGTGCTCGACGTTCAAGGGCTATGCCGCCGTCCGCGTGTTGCAGATGGTGCAACAGGGCGAGCTGACGTTGGATCGGCGGGTCTTCGTCGACCCCAAGCAAGCCGTGCTGCCAAACTCGCCGCGGACCGCACCGAACTCCGGTGGCCGGATGACGCTGGCCGAGCTGTGCGCGGCCGCGGTACAGGTCAGCGACAACTGTGCGGGCAATCTGCTTCTGCAGACCATCGGCGGCCCGTCCGCCATCACCGATTTCGCGCGTAGCATCGGCGACCCCCGCACGCGTCTCGACCGCTGGGAGACCGAGCTGAATTCGGCGATCCCGGGCGACCCGCGCGACACGAGCACACCGAATGCGCTGGGCAACGGCTACCGCACGCTGCTCACCGGTGACGAGCTGGCGCCCCCGCAGAGGCAGCAGCTGGAGGACTGGTTGCGGGCCAACGAGACGTCGAGCGTCAGGGCAGGCCTACCCGAAGGCTGGACCACCGCCGACAAGACAGGCAACGGCGACTACGGCAGCACCAACGACGTCGGCATCGCCTACGGGCCACAGGGCCAGCGGCTGCTGCTCGCGATCATGACGCGATCACAGGCCGACGATCCGAAGGCGCCGAACAATCGAGTGCTGATCGGCGAAGTCGCCGCGCAGCTGGTGCCCTCGCTGCTGGGATAGGTCATGACCGAACAGCAGTGCTACCGGCACCCGGACCGGCCGACGTACGTGCAGTGCATGCGTTGCCGGCGCTACATCTGTCCCGAGTGCATGCTTGACGCCGCGGTCGGCCACCAGTGTGTCGAGTGCGTGCGCGAGGGCGCCCGATCAGTGCGGCGGCCGCGGACTGCCGTCGGCGAACGGTCGCGGTCGACGACGACTCCGGTCGTCACCTATGCGTTGATCGCGATCAACGTACTGCTTTTCATCGGCCAGACTGTGTCGCCGAGCTTGGCGCGCGACCTTGTGCTGTGGGCGCCGGGCATCGCCGTGCACGGTGACGTGTACCGATTGATCACGTCGGCGTTCCTGCACTACGGAATCACCCACTTACTGTTCAACATGTGGGCGTTGTATGTGGTGGGTCCGCCGCTCGAGATATGGCTGGGCCGAATGCGTTTCGGCGCACTCTATGTGCTGAGCGCGTTGGGCGGCTCGGTGGCGGTCTATCTGCTTTCGCCGATAAGTGCGGCGACGGCGGGTGCATCGGGCGCGGTGTTCGGCTTGTTCGCAGCGACTTTCGTGGTGGCGAGGAAGGTCAACGTCGATATCCGTTGGGTCGTCATCATGATCGTGATCAACCTCGTCATCACATTCACCGTCCCGTCGATCAGCTGGCAGGGCCACGTCGGCGGACTGGTGACGGGCGGCCTGGTCGCCTTCGCCTACGCGTACGCGCCGGCCAAGAACCGCAATGCGGTGCAGTGGGGTGCGACGCTTGCGGTGATCGCGGTGTTCGCCGCCCTTGTCTGGTGGCGCACAAGCGATCTGCTGGCGCTGGCTTGACGTGGCGGCGACCGGTGACTGTCCGTGTGGCAGCGGAGAGGTGTTCGGTCGATGCTGCCGACCGCTGCATGCGGGGGAGCGCCTCGCGACAACCGCGGAAGAGCTGATGAGATCGCGGTACAGCGCGTACGCGGTCGGGGATCTGGACTACGTCTGGCGGAGTTGGCATCCGCGCACCAGACCCGACGCGCTGAAACCGTCGGATGAGACGTGGACGGGCCTGGAGATCCTTGACACGGTCGCGGGACAGCCGGGCGATGAAGAGGGAGAGGTCGAGTTCCGCGCTCACTACCGCCGAAGCCGACGAAGTGGGACGCTGCATGAGCGGTCCCACTTCGCCGTTAGAGCCCGTCGTTGGTTTTACGTGGACGGGGAGTTGTTCGGTTGAGCGATCAGGCCAGCACGGTGGCCGGGTCGGTGAAGGGCAGGTCGAGATCGGTTGCCACCTGCTCGGAGAGCAGTGCACCCTCGTGCGTCGAAAGCCCCTTCGTTAGAGCGGAATCGGCGTTGCAAGCTCCCTTCCAGCCCCGCTCGGCGAGCTTGACCACGTACGGCATGGTCGCGTTGGTGAGCGCGTACGTCGACGTGCGCGGCACCGCGCCGGGCATGTTGGCCACGCAGTAGAACAGCGTGTCGTGCACGGCGAAGGTTGGGTCGTCGTGTGTCGTGGGGCGTGAGTCCTCGAAGCAGCCACCCTGGTCGATCGCGATGTCGACCAGCACGGAACCCGGCTTCATATGCGCGACGGTCGAATTGGTGACGAGCTTGGGCGCCTTGGCGCCGGGGACCAGGACCGCGCCGATCACCAGATCGGCCTCCTTGACCGCGTCGTCTAGATCGAGGCGCGACGAGTAGCGGGTCTCGATGCTGCCGCCGTACTCGGCGTCGATCTTGCGCAGCGTGTTGATGTTCAGGTCGAAGACCGTGACGCGGGCGCCCATGCCCTTGGCAACGGCGGCGGCGTTGTCGCCGGCCATTCCACCGCCGATCACCACGACGTTGGCAGGCGCTACCCCTGGAACGCCGCCCATCAGGACGCCGCGGCCGCCGTGGGTGCGCATCAGATGGTAGGCGCCGACCTGCGCGGCGAGGCGGCCCGCGACCTCACTCATAGGGGCGAGCAACGGCAGCGCGCCGTCGGCGGTCTGGACCGTTTCGTAGGCGATCGACGTGGTGCCAGAACCCATCAGCGCATCGGTGCACGGCTTGGAGGCGGCCAGGTGCAGGTAGGTGAACAGCGTCTGGCCCTTGCGCATGCGGCTGTACTCGGGCTCGATCGGCTCCTTGACCTTGAGCAGCAGATCGGCCTCGGCCCACACCTCGTCGACGCTGGTGATCATCTGGGCGCCCGCGCGCTTGAAGTCCGCGTCCGAAATCGCGGAGCCGTCGCCCGCGCCCGCCTGAATCAGCACCTCGTGGCCGCGATGGACCAACTCGGCAACGCCGGCCGGGGTGATGGCAACTCGGAACTCGTTGTTCTTGATCTCGGTCGGAATACCGACGCGCATGACTTCTCCTGTTTTGTCGATGGACTAGTCAAATTCTGAAGAACATTCGACAATGAAGCAATAGAGTTGGTGATCATTCGATATCATGCTTGTGTGATCGAAGAATCGTCATTAGCGACGGTGAGCCGACAGCGTCCGCCGAAGGATGTTCGGTCGCCCGAGATCGACGACGTCGACCGGCGGATCTTGATTCTCTTGCACCGCGACGCTCGCATGCCGAACAGCGCACTCGCCGACGCCGTCGGGATCGCACCGTCGACGTGTCACGGCCGGGTTCGCCGGCTGCACGAGCTCGGCGTCATCCGCGGCTTCTACGCCGACATCGACCCGGCAGCCATCGGCTTGTCACTGCAGGCGATGATCTCGGTCAGCCTGCAGGCGAATGCCAGGGCCAAGATCCGGAGCTTCATCCAGCAGATTCGGCGCAAGCCCCAGGTGATGGACGTCTACTTCCTCGCGGGCGCCGACGACTTCCTCCTGCACGTGGCCGCCCGCGACACCGAGGATCTGCGGTCGTTCGTGGTGGAGAACCTCAACGCCGACGCCGACGTCGCGGGCACTCAGACGTCGCTGATCTTCGAGCACCTGCGGGGAGCATCGCCGCTGTAGTTGTAACCCGCGGCGGTAGCTACGGGTATGCAAACGAAAATAAACAACACGGTGAAGTGCATGCTGGCAGCGGGCGCGACGGCGGCTGCTGCTATTGGGCTGGGCGGCGCGGCCAACGCTGCTCCGTCGGGACCCGCGACGGCGTCGGAAGCGCTGAACAGTCTGCAGGCCCAAGGTTTTCACGTCATCCTCGACAAGATCGGCACGGCTCCACTCGATCAGTGTGTGGTGCACTCGGTGCGCTCGGGTCAGACATTTGAGCGCAACGACTCAGGGGCGCCGGGCGCAGGCAGCAGCATCGTCACTACGGTCACGGACAAGACCGTGTACCTCGATGTCGACTGCTGATCAGAACGGTGGGTCGTCCGGTAATGGCGGAGGATCCGGTGGCGGCCGCCAATCAGATGGCAGCTCTTTGGGTTCCATCCAGTCGTTTATCCAGGCGCAGAACGGGCTCGTGCTCCAGCATTGACTCCTGACGGTGCGAGCCGGCGGTGGCATTAGCTCCGTCGGCGCCATGATTCGAATATACGTTCGATCCTACAGTCCTCTACTGACTCATACTTTTTGTCAGGGTCGCAAGTTGTGTGTAACTGCGGTGATGGCTGAAACGTTGTGGCAGTCAGTCACGACATGGTCGCCGGCGCCGGTATGTGTCAGTGAACATCCCTCGCGAGAGTCGCGGCGGCGTCTAGAGTTCCCGCGGGAAAACGCCAGCACCAGGGCGGGAAATCTAGTGGCCGAGATTCGCGTGGAGCGGACGATCGCAGCATCGCCGGAACGGGTTTTCGACTGGCTGCTCGACCCGGCCAACCTGACTGCCTCTCCCGTGGTTCGCAAAGCTGGTTGGGCCAAGGACTCGTCGGGCCCCGGCGTGGGAGCGGTACGGGAGGTCACCGGGTACGGCTTCTGGGTGCACGAACAGATCACGGCCTACGACCCGCCCCGGCGCTGCTCCTACGTCGTTCTCCGCTCGTTCCCGGCCTCCCAACACCAGGGCGGGACGCTCACGTGCACGCATCGGGCGACGGCACCGATGTCGAATGGGTGAGCGGCTACACGCTTCCGGCTCGCGGCGGCGGCAAAGTGGTGGAGCTGGTCACCTTGCAACTGGTCCGCTCGCTTCTGTTTCGCGCGATTCTCGCCGGTTGCGCAAAGGCGCTGGCGAGTCCGTAGCGCGCTGGGGCCCCACCCGACGAACTAGGGTGAGCTCATGCGAGTGGGAGTGCTGGGCAGCAAGGGCAAGGTCGGCGCAACCATGGTTCAGGCAGTCCGAGACGCCGACGACCTGACATTGTCGGCCGAGGTCGACGTCGACGAGCCGCTCAGCCTGTTGACACACAACGACACCGAGGTCGTCATCGACTTCACCCATCCCAGCGTGGTGATGGACAACCTCAAGTTCCTCATCGACAACGGCATCCACGCCGTCGTCGGCACCACCGGCTTCGACGACAAGCGGCTGGGGCAGCTCCGCAGCTGGCTGACCGCCAACGCCGAGGTGTCAATCCTCATCGCGCCTAACTTCGCCATCGGAGCCGTGCTGTCCATGCATTTCGCGAAACAGGCCGCGCGCTTCTTCGACTCGGTCGAGGTCATCGAACTTCATCACCCGCACAAGGCCGACGCGCCGTCAGGCACTGCAGGGCGAACGGCACGCCTCATCGCCGAAGCACGAAAAGGCATGCCGCCCAACCCTGATGCGACAAGCACCGGTCTGGACGGCGCGCGCGGCGCCGACGTCGACGGTATACCCGTGCACTCGGTTCGGCTCGCCGGGCTCGTCGCGCACCAAGAGGTGCTGTTCGGCACTCAGGGCGAGACGCTGACCATCCGGCACGACAGTATTGACCGCAACTCATTCGTTCCCGGTGTGCTGCTGGCGGTTCGGCATGTGAAGGAACGCAAAGGGCTGACGGTCGGCATCGAGCCGTTGCTCGACCTGACCTGACCTGACATGACAGAAGGCGGCCGTGCGCTGCGCATCCAGCTGGTCATCGGCTTCATGTGCGTGGCACTGGTCGTCTACTTCCTGCTGCTCGGTCGCATCGCATGGGCGTTCATCACCTCGGGCAGCGCTGCCGCGGTAGGGCTGGGCCTCGCGGTGCTGGTGATGCCGCTTATCGGGATCTGGGTGATGGTCACCACGCTGCAGGCCGGCTTCGCGCACCAACGGCTGGCCCGGCTGGCCCGCGACGAAGGAGTCGAACTCGATGTCAGCGGTCTGCCGACGATGCCGTCGGGCCGGGTCCAGCGCGACGCCGCCGACGCGTTGTTCGAAACCGTGCGCGAAGAGCTGGACCAGGATCCGGACAACTGGCGCCGGTGGTATCGGGTTGCTCGGGCGTACGACTACGCCGGCGACCGTCGCCGGGCGCGAGACGCGATGCGCAAGGCCGTCGAGCTTCAGGAGAAGGAATGACGAAGAGGCTGCTGATCGTCCATCACACGCCGTCGCCGGGCACGCGGGAACTGCTCGAGGCTGTGTTGGAAGGAACTCGCGACCCCGACATCGAGGGCGTTGACGTCGAGGTCCGGCCGGCCCTGGCTGCGACGATCCCCGACATGCTCGACGCCGACGGCTACTTGTTCGGCACCACCGCCAACTTCGGCTACATGTCCGGGGCGCTGAAGCACTTCTTCGACACCGTCTACTACCCAAGCCTTGATCATGTCGCCGGCCGACCGTACGGCTTGTGGGTGCATGGCAATAACGACACCGTAGGGGCCGCCAACGCGGTAGAAAAGCTAGCGACCGGGCTTGCGCTCGCCAAGGCCGCCGACGTACTGGAGGTCGTGGGCTCCGTCGACGCCGGCGTCCGCGAACGGGCGTACGAGCTCGGCGGCACGTTGGCCGCGATGCTGATGGAGTGACGGAGGAGGAATATATGCCCGGTATTGCCGAACTTGCTTTGGGCGCAGCTCCGATCGCAGGCGGCGCGTTGTTGGGAGCTGCCGCCGGAAGCTTCAAGGGACCCGATGTTCGTGCCATGATTTCGAAGGACATGGACCTGCTAGAGCGAATTCCTGATGATCAGCCGGAGTTGAAGGCTCGACTCAGGGCCAGCATCGACGAGCGCATCGTCGGCCTGGTGCAGGCGACAGAAAAGAGCCGGGCCATTCGTGAGGCCGCAGTCTCCTACCGGGGCAACTGGCGCGACATCGTGGTGTTCATCTGTGCGGTGTTGTTCACGATCATCTGGTGGAACGTCAGCCACAGCCGGAGCAACTGGCTGGTGATGTTCATTGTGATGATCATTCTGTCGGTGGTGGCCGCCATCTACGCGGGTCGCGGGTTGGCGCGCGCGATAAGCAACTTCCTGCATCGCGATGACCGCGACGAGGACAAGGCGAAGCCTCAGTAGTGATAGGTGTCCGACGGCGCGGGGATGTGGGCAGGCTCATCGACGTCGTCGAATTCCGACGGTTCGATGCCGTAGGCGCGGGCGAGGTCGAGGATTTTGTTCGCGCGGGCGATACGCGGTAGGTCCGAGCCGTTGCGGATCTCGCCGCCGTCCCGTTCGAATTCCGTGAAAAACTCCTTGGCCCAAGCGATCTCCTCGACAGAGGGAGAAAGGCCCTCGTTCACGGTCGGGCACTGATCGGGAGTAAGGCAGATCTTGCCGGTCATCCCGAATTCGGTGGAGACCGCCGTCGCTTCACTGAGCTTCAGCGCGCTGGTGCCGACGGTCGGCCCGTCGATGGCGCTCGGCAGGTGCGCGGCCTTTGCCGCGATCGTGAATCGCGACCGCGCGTACGCCAGCGTCGTCGGGTTGTCGCCGAATCCGGTGTCCCGGCGGAAGTCGCCGATGCCGAATGCCAGCCGGAAGGTGCCCTTGGCGGCGGCGATTTCCGTGATGCGCTCCAGCCCGCGGGCGGTTTCGACGAGGGCGACGATCGGCACGTTCGGCAATCGTTTGGCCGTCTCCGTGACGTGGTCGACGGATTCGACCATCGCCAGCATCACCCCGCCCACCGAGCTGCCTGACAACAATTCGAGGTCGTCCTGCCACCACTGTGTTCCAAAGCCGTTGACGCGGACCCAGTCGCTGTGGCCCTCGCCGAGCCATTTGATCACGTTGCCGCGTGCGGCGACCTTGTCCTTGGGGGCGACAGCGTCCTCGATGTCGAGGACGACGATGTCGGCCCGGGAATGCACGGCCGGGGCGAACCGGTCGTACTGCGCGCCGTTGACGAGCAGCCAGCTCCGGGCCAGTACCGGGTTCATCCGCGAGCCGACGTCGTTCTGGTCGTGTGCTTCGTCCACCCGGATATGGTCTCCCACCCGGGCCGCCCCGCCAACATCGGGGTCTGGCCAGGTCAGGCCAGCGAGGCGCCGAACAACCGCTTGAGCGCGGCCCAGTGCCGGTCCGCGGCGGCCTTGTCGTAGGGCGGATTGTCGGGCACCGCGAAACCGTGCCCGGCCGGATAGAACTCGACCATGTGCTCGACGGCAGCCGCCGTCAGCGCTTTGTCCAGCGTCTCGGCGTGCTCGGTGGTGAAGCTGCCGTCGTTCGTCGCGCCTGCCACATAGACGGTTCCCTTCATCCGGTCGGCCAGCAGGTGCGGACTGTTCGGGTCATCGGTGACCAGGCCGCCGCCGTGGAATGAACCGGCCGCGGCGACGCGATCGGGCTGGCGTCCGGCCACGATCATAGAGGTCCGGCCACCCATGCAGTATCCGAAGACGCCGAAGCGAGAGCCCTTCACCTCGGGCCGTTGCTCGAGGAAGTCGAAGAACGCGCCGGCGTCGCTGGCAATCATATTGGGCGTCACCGAGCCGACCATCCCCATGAGCCGGGTGCGCTCCTCGTGGTCGGTGAACGCGGTCCGCATGTCGAACGGCTTCCAGTCGCCGTGCCGGTAGTACACGTCGGGCACCAGCACCGCGTAGCCGTGGGTCGCGAGGTGTGCGGCCATTTCCTGCATGGTGTCGCGGACGCCGCCAGCGTCCACATACATGACCGCCCCCGGCCACGGGCCGGGTCCTTCGGGGGTGTGCAGGGTGACAGGGCAGGTGCCGTCTGGCGTGGTGACGGTCGCGGAGACACTCGGCATGGTTCCGTTCTACGCCAGCGGTCTGGACGTAAGCTTGGCGGCGTGCCGATCGCCACGCCATACGAGGACTTGTTGCGGGTGGTGATGGAGCGGGGTACTCCCAAATCGGACCGCACCGGCACCGGCACCCGCAGCCTGTTCGGCCACCAGCTGCGCTACCAGCTCGCGGCGGGCTTTCCGCTGATCACCACCAAAAAGGTACACACCAAGTCGGTGATCTACGAACTGCTGTGGTTCCTGCGCGGCGACTCGAATGTGCGATGGCTGCAGGACCACGGCGTCACCATTTGGGACGAATGGGCAAGCCAGACAGGCGATCTCGGGCCGGTCTACGGCGTGCAATGGCGGTCATGGCCGACGCCGTCCGGGGAGCACATCGACCAGATCAGTGCGGCGCTCGAGCTGCTGAAGACCGATCCTGACTCGCGGCGCAACATCGTCTCCGCGTGGAACGTCGGCGAGATCCCGCAGATGGCGCTGCCGCCGTGCCACGCGTTCTTCCAGTTCTATGTCGCCGACGGCGCGCTGAGCTGCCAGCTCTATCAACGCAGCGCCGACCTGTTCCTCGGGGTGCCGTTCAACATCGCGAGCTATGCGCTGCTCACCCACATGATGGCGGCGCAGGCCGGGCTGGACGTCGGTGAGTTCATCTGGACCGGCGGCGACTGCCACATCTACGACAACCACGTCGAGCAGGTCACCGAACAGTTGAGCCGGGACCCGCGACCGTACCCGGAACTCGTTCTGGCGCCGCGGGATTCGATATTCGACTACACCTACGACGACATCGCCATCAACAACTACGACCCGCACCCGGCGATCAAGGCACCCGTAGCCGTATGAGTGTGGGCCTCATCTGGGCCCAGTCGCCCTCCGGTGTGATCGGCCGCGCCGGCGGCATCCCGTGGCAGCTGCCAGAGGATCAGGCCCGCTTCAAGGAACTGACGCTCGGTCACACCGTGGTGATGGGCCGCCTGACCTGGGAGTCGCTGCCCGCCAAGGTGCGCCCGTTGCCCGGCCGCAGAAATGTCGTAGTGACCAGGCAAGCTGATTACATGGCCGAGGGAGCGACGGTCGTGGGCGGCCTGGACGCGGCGCTCACCGACGATGAGACATGGGTGATCGGCGGCGAGGAGATTTACGCGCTGGCCTTGCCCGCGGCAACCCGCTGCGAGGTCACCGAGGTGGACATCGACCTGCGCCGCGAAGACGGTGACGCCGTCGCACCGGTGCTCGACGAATCGTGGGTCGGTACCACCGCGGACTGGCGCAGCAGCAGTTCCGGCCTGCGCTACCGGTTCCACACCTACATAAGGGCATGAGTACGCTCACCGCCGCCCAGGCCCGGAGAGTGGCTGTGGCCGCGCAGGGCTTCCACGAGCAGAAGCCGCGCGGCGCCGTCACCCGTGCGCACCTGCGGCGGTTGATCTCCCGGATCCAGGTGCTGCAGCTCGACTCGGTGTCTGTGGCGGTGCGGGCGCATTACGCGCCTGTGTTCAGCCGCCTGGGCCCGTACGACCGCGACGTCGTCGACCGCGCCGCATGGAGCCACAGCGCGCGTTCGCCACGGCTGCTCGTCGAGTACTGGGCGCACGAGGCCGCGCTGATGGCCGTCGACGACTGGCCGCTGCTGCGATGGCGGATGCGGGAATACACCCACGGGCGGTGGGGCAAGGAGATCGTCAAGAAGAACGCGAAGCTGGCCGACGACATCATCGCGGCCGTCGCCGAGCTCGGGCCGTCGACGTCGGGCCAGATCGAGGCGCACCTGGAATCCGAGCCGCGCGGCAGGAAGGGCCCGTGGTGGGACCGCAGTGACACCAAGTGGGTCGCCGAAGCGCTGTTCGCCGCCGGCGTACTGACCACCGCCACCCGCGTCGGATTCGCCCGGCACTACGACCTGACCGAAAACGTGCTGCCGCCGGAAGTGCTTGCGCGCGAGGTGGACGACGACGAAGCCGTCCGCGAGCTCACGCTGCGCGCGGCCACCGCGCTCGGCGTCGGGACCGAGCCCGACATCCGCGACTACTTCCGGCTGGCCGCCGGACAGATCAAGCCGGCGCTCGCCAAGCTGGTTGCCGACGGAGAGCTGGAACAGGTCGAGGTGGAGGGCTGGAAGGGCCCGGCCTATCTACGGGCGGGGCAGATCGTGCCGCGCTTCGACCGCGGCACCGCGCTGCTGTGCCCGTTCGATCCCTTGATCTTCTTCCGGCCTCGCATCGAGCGGCTGTTCGGCTTCCACTACCGCATCGAGATCTACACGCCTGCGCCGAAGCGCCAATTCGGTTACTACGTATGGCCTTTCCTGCTCGACGGGCAGCTGGTCGGCCGAGTCGACCTGAAGGCCGAACGCACGTCTGACGCCCTGAACGTCGCCGGCGCGTTCACTGAACCGGGGCAAGACGCGGGGCGGGTCGCGACGGCACTGGCCGCGGAGTTGCGATCGATGGCGTCGTGGCTCGGGCTGACCGACGTCACGGTCGGCGACCGCGGCGATCTCGTTGGCCCACTGCGCGGTTCACTGTCGTGAGTCGGCCGCGAGCGCGCAGCCTTGTACGTCGCGCTCGGCGTGTCACGTACAAGAGTGCGCGCTCGGCCGGCCCTCCTACTCCTGCACTGTTTTTGCGGACTCCGTGGCGACGCCTTCGCCCTCGACCGGCCTTTCCTCGCTGAAGTCCGGCAGGCCCCGGCCGGTGACCCGGTTGACGATGAACACCACCGCGCCGATGGCCAGCCACACGATGCCGCCGATCTTGGCGAGCGGGTCGGCGTTGAACAGCACGTAGCCGATGATCAGGAAGCCGAGCGTCGGCACGACCAGGTGCAGCAGATAGTTCTTCGACTTCCTGTGCCCGATGTAGTACCAGACAACCGAGATGTGCAGCAGGCAGAACGCGAACAGCGCGCCGAAGTTCACCAGGGACGAGATCAACCCGATCTGGCCGACGAAGAACAGGACCAGCACGACGCTGATCGCGCTGACAACGAGGATGGCGTTGATCGGAACCTGTCGCGAGCTGATCTTCGAGAGGAAGCTGGGCAGTTGGCGATCCCGGCTCATCGAGTACAGCAGCCTGCTGGTCGCCGCTTGGGCGGCCATGGCGTTGGCGAACCCGACGGCGAGCACGTTGACGACGAAGAATGCGTTCATCCAGCCGGTGTTGGACGCGGCTTCGACCAGATGGAAGAACGCGTTGCCGGCTTCGTCGTCGCTGAATGACTCGCGGCCGCCTGCGAGCAGACTGGCCAGCCAGGTCTGCGTGATGAACAGGAACGCCACGATGAACAGCGACACGACCATCGCCTTGCCGGCAGGGTTGCGCTTGCCGGTGGATTCCTCTGCGAGCGTGGATATCCCGTCGAATCCAAGGAAGCTCAGGACTGCGATCGACAGCGCCGAGGCGATCAGCGGGGCGCTGACGAGGTCGGAGTTCCAGATGGGTGTGGTGCTCCAGCCGACGTTGGGAAGTGAACCACCGCTGATGGCGCGCACCGCGATGACCACGAAGATGGCAAGGAAGACCAATTCGATCGCGAGGAACACGCGGTTGGCCATCTTCAAGGAGTCGACGCCGAGCAGGTTGATGATGGTGTTCACGATCACGAACACGATGGCCCACATCCACCGCGGTGTGCTCGGGAACAAGCCGATCATCGATTCGGCGGCGAACACGTAGAGCAGCGTCGGTACCAACAGGTAGTCGAGCAGGATCGCCCAGCCCGCGAAAAAGCCTGCACCCGGGTGGATTCCGCGGCCGACGTACGAGAACACCGAACCCGCCAACGGGAACGACTTGGCCATCTGCGCGTAAGCCATCGCCGTGAACACCATGGCTATCAGACCGATGACGTAGACCAGCGGCACCATGCCCGATGCGCTGTTGTAGACGGTGCCGAAGATCGCCCACGGTGCGATCGGCACCATGAACACCAGGCCGTAGATCACGAGGTCGACGGTGGCGACCGAGCGGTGCAATTCCTGCTTGTAACCGAAGGATTCGAGGCTGCGTTGGCCTTCCATGGCTGTCCTGTCGGGTCGGGGTTGGCTAGACACGGGCGGTGGCGTCGTGGCGGGCGAGGAATTCGCCGACGACGGCGCGAACCTCTTGCGGCTTCTCCAGATGCGAGCAGTGGCTGGTGTCGGGAAAGACATGGCTCTCCGCGCCGGCGATCCGGTCGACGTAGGGCTGCCAGGTTTCCGGGGTCGCCTCGTCGAACTCGCCTGCGATGACCAGCGTGGGTGCGGTGATCTGCGGCAGCCGGTCGATGATGCTCCAGCCGCGCAATGTGCCGAGCACGTGAAATTCGTTGGGGCCGTTCATGGTGTGGTACACCGTCGGCTCGGCCTCCATCTGCTCGATGGTGTCGACAAGGTCCTGCGGCATCGGCACGACCCGGCACAGATGGCGCCGGTAGAACTCGTCGGTCGCCGCCAGGTACTCCGGATCGGTGACGGTGCCCGCTTCTTCGTGACGTGTCAGCGCGTCCTGGATCTCGGGTGGCAGCGCGGCGCACAGCTCGGCGCAACCGGCCATCCAGAGCTCCATCGACGCGGGGGAGTTGCAGATCGCCACCGACTTCAGGCCCGGCGGCTGCAGGACCGCGATCTCGGCGCTCAGCATGCCGCCCCAGGACTGGCCGAGGATGTGGTACTCGTCGACGCCCAGCGCTTCGCGGACCGTGTGGAACTCCTCGACGAAGAGGGCCGGTGTCCAGAAGTCGGCGGGTGCGTCAGGTAGATGCGTGCTGTTGCCGCAACCGATCTGGTCGTAGTGGACGACGGTGCGACCGGTCTCGCCTGCGAGTTCGGCGAAGTTGCGGACATAGTTGTGCGCCATACCCGGTCCGCCGTGCAGAACGAAGAGGGGCAGGGTGCCGGGGCGGGGATCGTCGGGCGCGGTGATCTGGACCCAGGTTTCGTGGCTGCGGAACGGGACCATCTGGGTTGTACGAGCCATGGCGTTCAGCATGAACCTCCTAAAGGTCTCATGACAAGACCATTGATCGGGATTTAACATTTGAGCTGACGACGAAGGAACTACGCATGGCGCACAACGGCGCACCGGCAGGATTGCTCCACCAGCAACGTGACTCACCCTCTCGCGTCGACGAGATCACCGATCGCTTGATCACTGCGATAGCGATCGGCGAGTATCTGCCTGGTGCGCGGTTGCCGGTCGAACGTGACCTGGCCGCCTCGCTTGGGGCGGGACGCATGACGGTGCGGGCGGCGCTGGCACGCCTGCTCGACCGGGGCCTGATCGAAACCCGGAGGGGGCGTGGCGGCGGGTCCTACGTTCGCGACCAGTGGCCGGACTCGTCCACCGACGCGGTCGGCCGCACGCTGCGGGCCCGCCTCGGGGAACTGCGCGACCGCTGCGATGCCATCTGTCGGTTGCAGGGCACCGTCAGCCGTGCCGCCGCGGAGTTCCGTACCGAACACGACATTTCGGTGATCCAGGCCAGTTTCGAGGCCTATCGAAGCGCGGACAGCGGGCTGGACGCCCAGCAGGCCGACAGCCGGCTTCACCTGGCGATCATGGACGCCGCCCACAACGACGTCCTCAAGCAGGTGCTGCTCGATGTGAAGGCCACCGTGACCATCGGTGCGCCTGCACATCTCTGGGGGGAGCCGTCGACCATGCGCAGCATGGAGTTACGCGCGCTACGCGAACACCAACAATTGGTCGCTGCCATCGTCGACGGCCGTGCCGACGATGCCGACCATCTGGCACGTCAACACGGCCACATCGATTTCGAGCTCATCACGACGGCGATGCAGCGCGCGGGTGTTCTCACCGACTGACGTCAGTTGAATGGAATGTCGTTGTCGGCCTTGGATTCCTGATACTGCTCGGACAGCGCGGCATAGACGTCTCGAATGCGCTTGTCCCGCTTGAGAAGTTCGGTGCGCAGCGGCTCGGCCTCGGTCTCGATCAGTGCGCTGATCGAATAGGCGGTCCAGAATTCGTTGCTGCGCCGGTATTCGCCGTTGTCGACGCCGAAGACCTCCTTGAGGATCTTCAGGTCGTGCGGGATGCCGAATGCGTCGCGGGAATCCTGATAGGTGAAGAAGTAGTAGAAGTTGTCGAACCCGCACCACGTGATCGCCGACAGGCACAGCGGACACGGTTCGTGGGTGGACAGGAAGACAAGATCACGGGTCGACGGCCGAGGCGTGCGTTCGTAGAACTGGTTGAGCGTGCTGATTTCGCCATGCAGTAGCGGATTGTCGGTTTCGGCGTTGGTGCCCGCGATCACGATGGAGAAGTCGGACTTGCGCAGCAGCGCCGCGCCGAACACCTTGTTGCCCGCCGCGACACCGCGCTCGGTCATCGGCAGTATGTCGTTCTCCATGACATCGAGCAATCGTGAGGCGACAGTATTTTCCCCCATCTGGCAACTCTAATGCTGTTGCTGCGGTGATACGCCGGATTCCAGCGCTGTGAAAGCGCTGTCAACAAGCGCGATGAGATCGGCTTCGCCGTCCTCGGCCCACGCGGTCAGTGCGGGCGCGATGGCGCCGAGCGCGGCAGAGGCTTGCACCGTCGCGGCGAGATCGGGTTCGGCACGGCCAGCCCGGCGGGCCAGGGCTCTGGCGAACAGGTCGCGGGTGGTGTCCTGCGCGATCAGGTTGCGGCTCCGCAGCACCGGGTTGTCGAGGATCAGTCGGGTGCGGATCAGCAGCGCCTCGCGGTCGGTGCTCAGGACCTGCTGCAAACCGACGCGCAAGGCGTTGTGCAGAGCGGTGATCGGCGCCTCGTCGGGCGGACGCGCCGCGATCGAATCTTCCAGCAGCGGGTCGTATTCGTCGTATTCGACGACCTCCTCCTTGCGCGGGAAGTACCGGAAGAACGTCATGTGCGACACCCCGGCCGCCGCGGCAATCTCTTCGACAGTCGTTGCGTCGTAACCTTTCTCGACGAACAGCTGCAACGCGTGCTCCTGGATAGCGTGCTTGGTCGCGGCCTTCTTCTCGGCCCGCCAGTCGACGGTCACCGGGTGAGCACCCCGTGCGGCCTGCCGAGTGCGCCGTCGAGCCACGCCCGCAGTCCTGCCGCGTCGGCGCCACGCCACGCCAGATGTCCGTCGGGGCGGACCAGCAGCGCGTCGCCGTCGCCGCGCAGGGCAACGACATCCCCCAGCCGTGCGCGCGCGAGCCCGGCGAGCGGCTCGGGACCGAGCAGCGCCCACGCGGGCCCGAGCGCGTCGTACAGCCCGTCGCGATCGGGAACCCGGTCGCCGGGCCGCAGCCCGGGCAGTAGTCGCCCGCGCCCCGCGCCCAGCGGGCCGTTCCGATAAGAGACCTGCAGTTGCGATGCCTTCTCGCCGATGAGCCGCTGCACAACGCCGAGGTTCAACAGCGGTACCCCGACGCGGTCGCGAACGAATCGGGCGAACCAGCTGTCGCCCACCACGATCTCGGTGAGCCCACTCGTCGACTCGAGGACGTCCTTGGCGATCGGGCGCCGCTCAGCCTCGTAGGTGTCGAGCAATCCGTCGCTCGCGCGGCCGTCGATGACGAGTGCCAACTTCCAGGCAAGGTTCTCGGCATCGCCGATCCCGGTGTTCATGCCTTGGCCGCCGAGCGGGCTGTGGATATGCGCGGCGTCGCCTGCCAGCAGCACACGCCCGCATCGGTACGTGTCGGCGAGGCGCCGTTGGATCCGAAACGACGACGTCCACTCCACCGAGCGGATCGATCCGCCCGCCTCGCCGCGCAGACGGGCTCCGAGGAAGCCGACGATCTCGTCCTGCTGCGGTTGGTCGCTCTGGCCGGGCGGCGCGGGCGCCATCAACCGCCAGATGTCGCCGGGGAGGGGGAACGCGGCGAGCAGCTCGGGGCCCCGAATCCACGTGGACGCCGAGTCGCGCGGCATGTCCAGGTCGGCACGCACGTCGGCGAGCAGAAACCGTTCGACGAGCGGCACACCTGGAAAGCCGACGTTGCTGACCTTTCGGACGACGCTGTGGGCGCCGTCAGCGCCGATTACCCATGCAGCGTCGACCTCGCTGCCGTCCTCGAAACGCGCGGTGACACCGTCGGCCCCACGGTCGAGAGCGGCGACGCGGCGGCCCCACTCGATCGTCCCGCCGAGCTCGGCCAGCCGGGTGCGCAGCTGGCCTTCGATCGCGGCCTGCGAAATGATCAGGCCGGTCCGCTTGCCCAGCCGTTCCATCGCCATGCCGACCTGCAGCCGGGCCAGTTCGCGACCCTCGACGGTGATCAGCACCTTTTTGATCGGCAGTGCGCGGTCGGGTAGGTCGCCGAGCGCGCCGAGGCGATCGAGCACTTCGACGCCGCGCGGCTGTAACCCGAGGGCCCGCGAGGTCACCGCGGGCCCGGCCGCGCCGTCGACGACCGTCGTCGCGATGCCCGCCGCCTGCAGACCACATGCCACCGCAAGGCCCGTGGGCCCGGCTCCCACCACCAGAACGTCGCCGTCCATCGGTCACCCGTTTCGCGTTAGTCAACTAACATATTAGTCCACTAACAGCACTGCGGGCAAGGACGTCACGTTAGGGTGAGCCGTGGCCGAGACCGCCCCTATGCGCGTGCAGTTGATCGCCAAGACGGAGTTCTTGGCGCCACCGGACGTGCCGTGGAGCACCGATGCCGACGGCGGGCCCGCACTGGTGGAGTTCGCGGGGCGCGCGTGCTACCAGAGCTGGTCAAAGCCCAATCCAAAGACCGCGACCAATGCGAGCTACCTGCGACACATCATCGACGTCGGCCACTTCTCGGTGCTCGAGCACGCAACCGTGTCCTTCTACATCACCGGCATCTCACGGTCCTGTACGCACGAGCTGATTCGCCACCGCCACTTCTCCTACTCGCAGCTGTCGCAGCGCTACGTCCCGGAACACGACTCGCAGGTCGTGCTGCCCCCGGGCATGGAGGACGACGCCGAGCTTCAGGAGATCTTCACGTCCGCCGCCGACGCCAGTCGGGCCACCTACGCCGAGTTGCTGGCCAGGCTGGAGGCCAAGTTCGCCGACCAGCCCAATGCATCGCTGCGGCGCAAACAGGCCAGGCAGGCGGCCCGTGCGGTGCTGCCGAACGCGACCGAGACGCGGATCGTCGTCACCGGCAACTACCGGGCGTGGCGGCATTTCATCGCGATGCGGGCCAGCGAACAGGCCGACGTGGAGATTCGCAGGCTGGCGATCGCGTGCCTGCGGCAACTCGTCGACATTGCCCCCCAGGCGTTCGCAGACTTCGACATCGCCACGCTGGCAGACGGCACGGAGGTGGCAACGTCGCCACTTGCCACGGAGGCGTAAGGGCGAGCGGGTAATCTTGGTGGCCGTGAGCACCAGCGGATTCGACGTAACTGCCCGGCTGGGCACCGTGCTGACCGCCATGGTGACCCCTTTCAAGTCTGACGGCTCGCTCGACACCGACACCGCGGCGCGGCTGGCCACCCACCTCGTCGACGCCGGCTGCGACGGCCTCGTGCTGTTCGGCACCACGGGCGAATCGCCGACGGCGACCGACGACGAGAAGCTGACATTGCTCAGCACTGTGCTGGACGCCGTCGGCGACAGAGCCCGCATCGTGGCGGGCGCGGGCACCTATGACACCGCGCACAGCGTGCACCTCGCCAAGGCGTGCGAAAAGGAAGGGGCGCACGGACTCCTGGTCGTCACGCCCTACTACTCGCGGCCCCCGCAGGCCGGGCTGCAAGCACATTTCACCGCGGTCGCCGACGCCGTGTCGCTACCGATCCTGCTCTACGACATCCCGATACGGTCAGGCATACCGATCGCGTGGGACACGCTGCGGGCACTCGCGGCGCATCCGAACATCGTCGGGGTCAAGGACGCCAAGGGCGACTTGAACGGTGGCGGGCAGATCATCGCCGAAACCGGGCTGGCGTATTACTCGGGAGACGATGCGCTGAACCTGCCCTGGCTGGCCATGGGAGCCGTCGGGTTCGTCAGCGTATGGGGACACGTTGCGGCGAGCCAGCTGCGAGAGATGTTGTCGGCGTTCAACTCCGGAGACGTCGCGACGGCCCGCAAAATCAACGTGACGCTGGCCCCCCTCGGTGATGCGCAGAGCCGCCTTGGCGGCGTGGCGATGGCCAAGGCGGGGTTGCGGCTGCAGGGCTTGGATGTCGGCGATCCGAGACTGCCGCAGGTGCCGGCCACACCGGATCAGGTCGAAGCGCTGGCCGCCGACATGCGAGCGGCCGCGGTACTTCGGTAGTGGATACAGACCTCAAACCGCCGGGGCCGTTGGCCCCTGGCGGTCTGCGGGTCACCGCGCTGGGCGGCATCAGCGAAATCGGCCGCAACATGACGGTTTTCGAACACCTCGGCCGATTGTTGATCGTCGATTGCGGGGTGCTCTTCCCCGGCCACGACGAACCGGGCGTCGATCTGATCCTGCCCGACCTGCGGCTCATCGAGGATCGCCTCGACGATGTCGAGGCGCTGGTACTGACCCACGCCCACGAAGACCACATCGGCGCCATCCCGTTCCTGCTCAAGCTGCGGCCTGACATCCCACTCGTCGGCTCGAAGTTCACGCTTGCGTTGGTTGCCGAGAAGTGTCGCGAGCACCGGATCAAGCCGGTCTTCGTCGAGGTCGCAGAGAAGCAGCGCACGACGCACGGTGTGTTCGAGTGCGAGTATTTCCACGTCAACCACTCGATTCCCGGTTGCCTTGCGATCGCGATACACACCGGCGCGGGCACCGTGCTGCACACCGGCGACATCAAGCTCGACCAGTTGCCGCTGGACGACAATCCCACCGATCTGCCGGGCATGTCGCGGCTCGGAGACACGGGCGTTGACCTGTTCCTCTGTGACTCAACGAATTCGGAGATCCCAGGGGTCGGACCATCCGAGAGTGAAGTCGGCCCGGCGCTGCACCGGCTGATCCGCGGTGCCGACGGCCGGGTCATCGTGGCGTGCTTCGCCTCTAATGTCGATCGCGTGCAACAGATCATCGACGCGGCGGTGGCTCTGGGCCGACGCGTGTCGTTCGTCGGCCGTTCCATGGTGCGCAACATGGGCATCGCCCGCGAGCTGGGCTTTCTGCATGTCGACGAGGACGATCTGATCGACATCGGCGCCGCCGAGATGATGGCGCCGGGACGCGTCGTGCTGGTCACCACCGGGACGCAGGGCGAGCCGATGTCGGCGCTGTCGCGCATGTCTCGCGGTGAGCATCGCAGCATCACGCTCACGCCGGGCGACCTGATCGTGCTGTCGTCGTCGCTGATCCCCGGCAACGAGGAAGCCGTGTATGGCGTCATGGACTCGCTGGCCAAGATCGGCGCCCGCGTCGTCACCAATCAACAGGCGCGCGTGCACGTTTCCGGCCATGCGTACTCCGGCGAACTGTTGTTTCTGTACAACGGGGTGCGGCCGCGCAATGTGATGCCGGTGCACGGGACATGGCGGATGCTGCGGGCCAACGCGGCGCTCGCCACCAAGTCCGGTGTCGACTCCAAGTCGATCATGTTGGCGGAGAACGGTGTCAGCGTCGACCTGGTTGCGGGCAAGGCCTCCATCGCCGGCGCCGTGCCGACCGGCAAGATGTTCGTCGACGGACTGATCACCGGCGACGTCGGCGACGCCACGCTGGGCGAACGGCTCACGCTCTCTTCGGGTTTCGTCGCCGTCACGGTCGTCGTACATCGTGGGACCGGGCGTGCCGCCGCGCCCGCGCATCTGCATTCGCGTGGCTTCTCCGAGGATCCCAAGGCGCTCGAGCCCGTCGCGGCGAAGGTGGCCGACGAGCTGGAGGTCCTTGCCGCCGACAACATCACCGACGTCACCCGAATCGCGCAGGCGGTGCGCCGAACGGTCGGCAAGTGGGTGGGGGAGACCTACCGCCGCCAGCCGATGATCGTGCCGACGGTCATCGAGATCTAGCTGCCTCTTCATCGAGAGAGAAGCCATGGTCGTGAATTCGGCCGTTTCGCGACCATGAGTTCTCGTTCGCCGCTAGCGCTTGACTGCGGACGCAGCCCACTCCAGGTCCGAGGCGGCGAGGTCGCGACCCGTGGGCCGGATGTAGTTGCGCACGTAGTAATCGGGGCCGGTCTGCTCGACGAGCCGCCAGCCGTACTGGCCGACGAAATCCGCGACGTCGTCTGGGTCGAGCCCGAACTTCCAGATCTGCTGCCGTTGCCGGAAGCGCTTGTACAACAACGCCGCGCCGTACATGTTCGATCCGTCGATGAAGTCCCTACGGACGTAGGTGAATACCAGCCGGCTTTCCGCGGACGCCCCCTGCAGCGCGGTGAAAGTCGAACGCACGGCGTCCTCGGTGAGATATTGCGTCACGCCTTCCCAGATGAAGAACGTGCGGGCATCGGTTCGGTAGCCGTCCGCGGTCAGCCTGTCGACCAGCTCGTCGCGCTCGAAATCCACGGGCACCAGATGAACCACCGCGGGCACCGCGCCGACCGCGCGATCGACGGCGGCCCTCTTGCGCTCGATGTTGACGGGAAGGTCGACTTCGAACACCGGGAGATCGGATCGCCGTGCGAGCCGCAGCCCCGTGGTGTCCATTCCCGCGCCGAGGATCACGACGGCCTCGACGTCCGTCAGTGCCTTCTCGAGGACGTCGTCGATGAAGCGCTTGCGGCACGTGATGATCGACCACGAGCCGGGCACCGCCTGCTCGCCGGCGGCAATCGTCAGGCGGCGCAACAGCGGTAAGCGCATCGCGTGCACGAGCGCGCGTTGGGTGGCGGGCAGTATGGGGCGCGCCATGTCGTCGGTGACGAGCCTGCGTTCGGGCGGTTCGTACTGCTCCATCGCCACCTGCACCATCGGATTGAAGGCGGTCTGGGCGACGGGATCGCGCGCCATCAGCGTTTGTTGGCGTAGCCCGCGTCCACCGGCAAGGTCACGCCGGTGATGAACCAGGCTTCGTCGGACACCAGCCAGGCCACCGCTGCGGCGATGTCCTCGGCGTCGACGGCCTGCACGGGCAGCGCCATGCCGAAGTCGACCGGCGCGTCGGACTCGCGGGTGATCCGCTCCAGCCACTGCCGGGTGAACTCGTTGTGCACCATCGGCGTGTTGACCGCGGCGGGATGAATCGAGTTGACCCGGATCCGGTGCGGCGCAAGGTGGTTGGCGTAGGCCCGCATCAAGCCGACGACACCGTGTTTGGCGGCCGTGTAACCGAGGGAGCCGGGATCGTCACCGCCGATGCCGACCAGACCCGCGGCCGAACTGGTCAATACGATGGCCCCGCCGTCGTCCTGTTCGACCAAGATCGGTATCGCGACGTCGACGGTGTGGTGGACGCCGGTGAGGTTGACGTCGACGACGTCGCTCCAGCCTTGTTCGCCCGACTGCATCGGCGCGATGCCCGCGTTGGCGATGACGATGTCCAGCCTGCCGAACTCCTCAAGTCCGGCATGCAGTGCGGTGCTCAGTGCCTCGCGATCGCGAACGTCGGCTTCCCTGGCCACAATTCGCGCCCCGGTGTCCTCGACGAGCTTGACCGTCTGCGCCAGATCGTCGGGCGTGGCCATCGGGTAGGGCACCGACGCGATCTGGTCGCAGATGTCGACCGCGATGACGTTGGCTCCGTCGAATGCCAGCCGCACTGCCTCCGCGCGCCCCTGCCCTCGAGCGGCGCCGGTGATGAACGCAACCTTGCCCTCGAGCGATGCCATTATGGGCGCAACTGGCCCTTGGCCGGGTCGCCCGCGTTGACTGTCTGGAGCACCTTGACGTCAGGTGCCCCGTCGAGAAGCTCGCCGACGGTGCCGAAGAAGGTCGCGACCGCGGGGGCGCCACTGTGTGTGTTGAGCGCATCCGCATCGGCCCATTGCTCGACGAAGATGAACGTGCCGTCGGCCTCATGCAGGGAATACAGATCACAGCCGGGCTCGTCGTGCACCGCTTCCACCGCCTTCTTGCCGGCTTCCCGCACGGCATCCACGGACTCTGGTTTGGCTTTCATGGTGGCGACGACGACAACGGGCATGGTCGATGGACTCCTCGATGGGTGGTAACCGGTCAACTGAGCACACTACTGAAGCAAACCTAACTAATTTCGACACCTAACTGTGACCCGTGTGGCAGATGGTGAATATGGGGTATTTGCGACTAGGCTTGGAAACATGCCAAGTAAGACCGCAGCGCGCTCTGGTGGCCGTTCGAGCAGGTCAAAGGCCGGTTCGCGGTCGGGTACCCGCGCGGCCCGGCCCGCGCCCCGCCGCAAGCCCGCCAATCGGCGCAGCGGCTCGCGCATCCCGGCGTCCGGGCTGGCGATCGGCCGGGGCGCCCGTGCCGGCTGGCTGATGGTGGCGAGGGGCGCCGGATCGACGGCTCGGTCGGTCGGCCGCGCCCGCGAAATCGACCCGGGCCACCAGCGCGACGGCATCGCGCTCGCGCTGCTGGCCACCGCGGTCATCGTCGTCGCGAGTTCGTGGTTCGACGCGGCCCGGCCTGTCGGCGGCTGGATCGACAACTTCCTGCGCGTGCTGATCGGGTCGGCCGTGCTGCTGTTGCCGGTCGGGCTCATCGCCATCGCGGTCGTGCTGATGCGGACCGAGCCCAACCCCGACGCCCGCCCGCGGCTGATCGTCGGTGCGGCGATGATCACCCTGCCCGCGCTCGGACTCTGGCATCTGTGGTCCGGCTCGCCGGACACGCCCGCGGGGCGGCAGCACGCCGCGGGGTTCGCCGGCTTCGCGATCGGCGGCCCGCTGTCGGAGGGCCTGACGCAGTGGATCGCCGCCCCGCTTCTGTTCATCGGCGCGCTCTTCGGCCTGCTTCTGGTGACCGGCACGACGATCCGGGAGGTGCCCGACACCGTGCGGGCGATGTTCAGCACGCGGATGCCGCGCGAGGGCGGCGAGTTCTACGACGACGACGAGCTGCCGGACCACGCGGACGCCGAGCGTGAGGACTTCTCCGACGGCTACTACGACGGTCCGGAGGCGTACAGCGAGGACGAGGCGCAGGCGTGGCCGACCGGCACGCCGATGGAGAACTACCCGCTCGACGACGAGGCGCCGACGGTTCCCGAGCCCACCCGCGCGCAGCGGCGCAAAAAGGCCAAGCCGGCCAAACCGGTATCCGACCGCATTGTCGAGGGCCCGTACACACTGCCGCCGTTGGACCTGCTCAAGAAGGGCGATCCGCCGAAGCGTCGTTCCTCCGCCAATGACCACACCGCAGAGGCGATTTCGGAAGTGCTGCAGCAGTTCAAGGTCAACGCCGCGGTCACCGGATGCACGCGCGGGCCGACGGTCACGCGATACGAGGTCGAGCTGGGGCCCGGGGTCAAGGTCGAGAAGATCACGCAGCTGCAGAAGAACATCGCCTACGCGGTGGCCACCGAGAGCGTCCGGATGCTGGCGCCGATTCCCGGCAAGTCCGCGGTCGGCATCGAGGTGCCCAACACGGACCGCGAGATGGTGCGCCTTGCCGACGTGCTCACCGATCCGTCCACCCGCAGGGACCACCATCCTCTGGTCATCGCGCTCGGCAAAGACATTGAGGGCGAGTACATTTCGTGGAACCTTGCGAAGATGCCGCACCTGCTGGTGGCCGGGTCGACCGGCTCGGGCAAGTCGAGCTTCGTCAACTCGATGCTGGTGTCGCTGCTGGCGCGGGCCACCCCGGAAGAGGTTAGGATGATCCTGATCGACCCGAAGATGGTGGAACTCACGCCCTACGAAGGCATTCCGCACCTGATCACCCCGATCGTCACGCAGCCGAAAAAGGCCGCCGCCGCGCTGGCCTGGCTCGTCGAGGAGATGGAGCAGCGCTACCAGGACATGCAGGCGTCGCGGGTACGCCACATCGACGACTTCAACAAGAAGGTGCGCTCGGGTGAAATCACCACGCCGCTCGGCAGCGAGCGGGTGTACCGCCCGTACCCTTATGTGGTCGCGATCGTCGACGAGTTGGCCGACCTGATGATGACGGCGCCGCGCGATGTCGAGGACGCGGTCGTGCGGATCACCCAGAAGGCCCGTGCCGCAGGCATTCATCTGGTGCTGGCGACCCAGCGGCCGTCGGTCGACGTGGTAACCGGCCTGATCAAGACCAATGTGCCGTCGCGCCTGGCGTTCGCCACGTCGTCGTTGACCGACAGCCGCGTCATCCTCGATCAGCAAGGCGCGGAGAAGCTGATCGGCATGGGCGACGGGCTGTTCATCCCGATGGGCGCCAACAAGCCGATTCGGCTGCAGGGCGCCTACGTCTCCGACGACGAGATCCACGCGGTGGTCACCGCCTGCAAGGACCAGGCGGAGCCCGAATACACCGAGGGCGTCACCGCCGCGAAGCCGAACAGCGAGCGCACCGACGTTGATCCCGACATCGGCGACGACATGGACGTCTTCCTGCAGGCCGTCGAGCTGGTGGTGTCCAGCCAGTTCGGGTCGACCTCGATGCTGCAGCGCAAGCTGCGGGTGGGCTTCGCCAAGGCGGGCCGGTTGATGGACCTGATGGAGACCCGCGGAATCGTTGGCCCCAGCGAGGGCTCCAAGGCACGCGAGGTGATGGTCAAGCCCGACGAGCTGGCGGGGACGATCGCGGCCATCCGGGGTGCAGGCGCCGCGGATGACGACGAGTGACGCCGATATCGACGAAATGGCGGGCCGCACTCGTACTTTGTCGCCCATGCGTTGGTTTGGGCGTTAGAGCATCAACAGCATTCGCGAGTTGCCGAGGATGTTCGGCTTGACGTAGGACAGGTCGAGGAACTCGGCGACACCGGTGTCATACGAGCGGCACATCTCCTCGTAGACCTCAGCCGTGACGGGCGTGCCCTCGATCTCGGTGAACCCGTGGCGGTTGAAGAACTCGGTCTCGAAGGTGAGTACGAAGATCTTCTGCAGGTGAAGCTCGCGGGCCACGTCGAGCAGGCGGTCGACGATCAGGTGCCCGACGCCCTGGCCCTTCACTGTCGGGTGCACCGCGACCGTGCGCACCTCGCCGAGATCGGCCCATAGCACGTGAAGGGCACCGCACCCGATGAGCTCGCCGCCCCGCTCGGCAACCCAGAACTCCTGCACGCCCTCGTACAGCGTCACCAGGTTCTTTTCCAGAAGAATGCGGCCCGAGTAGACGTCGACCAGCGCCTTGATCGCCGGCACATCGGAGGTGCGGGCACGGCGCACGACGAGCCCGTCGGCCTGCGAACCACCCACCGACGAGCCCTGGGGCGAGGAGTAATCGGGCCGAGCGTTCACAGGTGCGAGAGTATCGGCTCGAGCAACCGATATTCTGTTTCGGTGACGAGCCAACCTCACACCGATCCGGTGATCCCTCGCGCAAAGGTCGCGAACATCGCCAATGTTCTCACCGGTTTGCGGTTGGTGTTGGTTCCGGTTTTCCTGATCGCCTTGTTCGCCGGCGACGGCCATGAAACGCCTTGGCGCATAACCGCTTTCGCCATCTTTGCAGTCGCGGTGATCACCGACCGGTTCGACGGCGCGCTGGCCCGCAGCTACGGCATCGAGACCGACTTCGGCAGGCTGGCCGACCCGATCGCGGACAAGACGTTGATCGGCGCCGCGCTCATCGGCCTGGCCATGCTCGGCGAGCTGCCGTGGTGGGTGACGGTCGTGATCTTGGTCCGCGAGATCGGCATCACCGTGCTGCGGTTTGCGGTGCTGCGTCATGGGGTCATCCCGGCCAGCCGCGGCGGCAAGCTCAAGACGCTCGTGCAGGCGGTGGCGATCGGGCTGTTCATCCTGCCGCTGTCGGGCCCGTGGCTGACCGGCGCATGGGTCGTGATGTGGGCCGCGATCGTGCTGACGGTGCTCACCGGCATCGATTATGTGGTGTCTGCGATCCGCGATTCTCGGCGCCGACCCGCAGCTCAGTAACCCTTTTCCGGGCAATTGTCGCGATTGCCGGCCTCCGTGGGAACCATCTCGGCGGTCGCTGGCGTTGCTGTAGTACGACCCAGTGAAGGAGAGCACGATGGGGACATTGCTGCGCGAGGTTATCGGCGACGTGCTGCGTCGTGCCCGAATCGATCAGGGCCGCACCCTGCGCGAGGTATCCGATGCCGCGCGAGTCAGCCTCGGTTATCTGTCCGAGGTGGAGCGCGGCCGCAAAGAGGCCTCGAGCGAACTGCTCAGCGCCATCTGCGGCGCCCTGGAGGTCCCGCTGTCGCGGGTGCTGTCCGACGCGGGCGACGAAATGGCGCAGGAGGAACGCAAGGCGTTCGTCCGCAATGCGGTCAGTGCGGCGAATATCGACGCCACGACCAAGGTCGTCATTCCGCACGCCGTGTCGATGGCGGTTGCCTGATTCTGTCCCGATCTGCACGAAACCGATAGGTTGGCAGTAGGCACACAGAAGCAGTTTTCTGACACGAAGGCGGAATGAACCCATGGCCAATCCGTTCTCCAAGGCGTGGCGCTATTTGATGGCGCTTTTCAGCTCGAAGGTCGACGAATACGCCGATCCGAAGGTGCAGATCCAGCAGGCCATCGAAGAGGCTCAGCGTCAGCACCAAGCGCTGTCCACGCAGGCGGCACAGGTGATCGGCAATCAGCGCCAGCTGGAGATGCGGCTCAACCGTCAGCTCGCCGACATCGAGAAGCTGCAGGTCAATGTGCGTCAGGCGCTCACGCTGGCCGACCAGGCCACCGCGACGGGAGACGCCGCCAAGGCCACCGAGTACAACAACGCGGCCGAGGCGTTCGCGGCCCAGCTGGTGACCGCCGAACAGAGCGTCGAAGACCTCAAGGGTCTGCACGATCAGGCCTTGCAGGCGGCGGGCCAGGCCAAGAAGGCCGTCGAGCAGAACGCGATGATGCTGCAGCAGAAGATCGCTGAGCGAACCAAGCTGCTCAGCCAGCTCGAGCAGGCCAAGATGCAGGAGCAGGTGAGCGCGTCCCTGCAGTCGATGAGCGAGCTGGCCGCCCCCGGCAATACCCCGAGCCTCGACGAGGTCCGTCAGAAGATCGAACGCCGCTACGCCAACGCGATGGGCGCCGCCGAGCTGGCCCAGAACTCGGTTCAGGGCCGGATGCTCGAGGTCCAGCAGGCCAGCGTGCACATGGCCGGGCACTCGCGGCTCGAGCAGATCCGCGCCTCGATGCGCGGTGAAGCTCTGCCGACGGGCGCTTCCGGCACGGCCGCTCCGGCCACCCCGGCGTCCGCGCCGGAGGCGGAGCCCGAGAAGCCCCTCGGTCAGTAGTCGGCATCGGTTTGGCAATGAAACAGCGCTCGACAGTAAGCAGGCCCGAGGCGTGGCGCTCGCTCGCCCAGCGCGGAATCGATACCGCCGCTGAACTTTCCGATGTGCTGGCGCAGAAGCTCAATTCGGCGGCCGATCCGCGCGCCAAGCAACTGCGCAAGCGTAAATGGGCGCTGAGGCTCGGCCTGTTCTTCACGGTGTCGTGCCTGATCTGGGTGGGCGTGACGGTGTTGCTCGCGGTCTGGAACACGCCGGCGTGGGCGATCTTCATCCCCACCCCGATAGCGGTCGGAGCGGCATTCCTCGCCACACTGGCGTTCCTGCGTTACCGCTGGCTGCGCGGAGAACCCCTGCCCCCGCAGCGGTCGAGGGCCACGCGCCGACTGCCACCGTGGGGTTCGGCGGCAAGGCAACCGATGGCCGCGCTCGCCGCATCCGAGCGCGGGCTGTTCTCGTTGATTAGCGTGATGGAGCGGGGCAGGATGCTGCCCGCGGGTGAGATCCGTGACCTGGCGGCCGTCGCGAACCAGTCCGCCGCGACCATGGCGGCGACCGCCGACGAGGTGGTGTCGATGGAGCGGACGATCGCCAACGCCCCGCAGGCACGCTCCCATCTGGCGCCGACGATCGCGGCGTTCACCGCCCAGCTCGACAACGGCGCAAATCAGTACAACGAGATGGTCACCGCCGCAGCACAATTGGTGTCCGCGGCGAACACCGGGCCGATGTCGAGCTCACCGATGTCGCAGCAGCGGTATCGCGACGAGCTGGTCAACGCCACCGACCGGCTGACCGGCTGGGCGCAGGCGTTCGACGAACTCGGCGGCCTGCGCCGCGCATAGCACTACATCGTCGGGCGAAGCGACGGCACCACGGCGCCGAGAAGCCCGCGCACCGTTCCCTTGACGACGTCGTACAAGTCGAAGTGGTCGCGCCACAGCGTGATCCGGCCGCCGTGCACCTCGAAGGTCCCGCACACCCAGAACTGCATGCGAACCGGCCCGATGATCAACGCGTCGGTCCGCTCGGTGAGCACTGCGTTCCCCTCGGTGGCGATCCGGTGGATCTTCACCTCGAAGCCGACGCGGCCCTCACCGCGCCGGAAGATGCTCATGATGCGCCGCCGACCGCGCATGGTCGGATAGCCGACGTTCTGCCATTCGAAGTTGTCGGCCATCAACGATTCGGCAGTGTCGAAGTCTTCGTCCTGCAACGCGTACAAGAAGGTTTCGACTGTGCGTGAGTTGGCTGTGGTCTCCACGGTTGATTCCGTCCCCGTCATGCCCTCAGCGTAGTGGCCCGGCGCTGTGGCAGGGTAGCCGCATGCGTGTCGCCGTGGTCGCAGGGCCGGATCCCGGACACGCCTTTCCCGCGCTCGCACTGTGCCGTTTGTTCCTGGCAGCGGGCGATTCACCGACGCTGCTGACGGGCACGGAATGGCTGGACACCGCCCGTTCGGTCGGGGTGGATGCGGTCGAACTGGTCGGCCTTGATCCCACCGAAGTCGACGACGACACCGACGCGGGCGCAAAGATCCACCAGCGGGCGGCACGGATGGCCGTGCTCAACGTGCCGGTGCTGCGGGAGCTGACACCCGACGTGGTGGTGTCCGATGTGATCACCGCGTGCGGCGGGCTCGGGGCCGAGCTGCTCGGCATACCGTGGATCGAACTCAACCCCGCTCCTTTGTACCGGCCGTCGAAGGGTCTGCCGCCGCTGGGCAGCGGACTGGCGCCGGGGGTGGGAATCCGGGGGAAGCTCCGCGATGCGGTCATGCGGGCGCTGACGGCGCGGTCGTGGCGCGAGGGTATCCGTCAGCGTTCGGCGGTGCGCGTCGAAATCAGCCTGCCTGCAACCGATCCCGGACCGCTGCGCAGACTCATCGCCACACTGCCCGCCCTCGAGGTGCCGAGACCGGACTGGCCCGAGGAAGCCGTCGTGGTCGGTCCCCTCCATTTCGAGCCGACCGATGCGGTGTTGGAGATACCGCCCGGCGATGGACCGGTCATCCTCGTCGCACCGTCCACCGCGGTGACCGGTGCCCGCGGCATGACCGAGGTGGCGTTGGAGGCGCTGCGACCGGGGCGGGAGTTGCCGCGCGGTGCCCGGGTCGTGGTGTCGCGACTCGGCGGATCGGATGTCGACGTGCCGCCGTGGGCCGTGGTCGGACTCGGTCGCCAGGACGAATTGCTGAAGCACGCCGACCTCGTGATCTGCGGTGGAGGGCACGGGATGGTGGCCAAAGCGCTGCTGGCCGGGGTGCCGATGGTGGTGGTGCCCGGTGGTGGCGATCAGTGGGAGATCGCCAACCGCCTTGTGCGCCAAGGCAGTGCGCAATTGGTGCGACCGCTGGAACCCGCCGCGTTGACGTCGGCCGTCACCGAAGTGCTATCCGCACCGCACTATGCCGAAGCAGCCAGACGCGCGGGTGCCAGCGTGGCCGACGTGGCAGATCCGGTGCGGGTGTGCCACGCGGCGCTAGCGCGGCGGCGATAGCTCTCAGGTGTTGCGACCGCTCAGTGCGTCCCGCAGGCGGTCGATGAGCCCGACGCCGGGATCGAGGATCTTGTTCGCGGGCGGCTTGTCAGGGGCAGACGGATGCGGCCGCGTCGGCGCGATCTTCTTGGCCTTTTCGAACTGTTCGCCGAGCTTGCCGAGCTCTTCGGCGTCGCATGCCTCACGCAGCTTCGGCAGGAGGTCACCCTCCTCGTCCTCGATGTGGTGGCGGATGTCCTTGATCAATTCGCTCACCAACTTGTCGAACTCCGCGTCCTCTTTCTCCGTTTTCTCGATCTTGTTCATGATCTCTTCGGCTTCCGCATGCTCGTGCAGCTCGTGGTCGACGATCTTGTCGCCGTCGGGCAATGCCTTTCGAGCCGCCGGGTAGAGGTACTGCTCTTCGCCGACCGAGTGGCGCACCAGCTCGGCGACCACGTGCTCGACGAGCTGCCGTCGCGTGGCCGGGTTGTCGTTGGTCTCAAGCTGTTTGAACACGGCCTCCACCTCACGGTGGTCCGTGATGATGTCGTCGATGATGTCCTTTTGCTTTGTGCTCATTTGTTCTCCCCACGTAGGTTGATGGTGTGCGGTTGACGGAATTCAACGAACTCGT
The DNA here is from genome assembly GCA_046735135.1 of Actinomycetota bacterium. Taxonomy (GTDB): domain Bacteria; phylum Actinomycetota; class Actinomycetes; order Mycobacteriales; family Mycobacteriaceae; genus Mycobacterium. Next base: position 54,409 of record JBKPSU010000008.1, on the reverse strand, counting down.
CGAGGGTCAGTTCGGTTCGGTGCGTGGCCGATCGTTACTGGTCGACCACGTACTCAGCGGATTCGGCGGGCGGACGGCAGCCCAAGCCATCGAAGACGGCGTCGAACCCCGCGACGTCTGGCGGGCACTGTGTGTCGACTTCGATGTCCCCCGTGACCAGTGGTGATTAATCCGGGGTGCGGTGTTTGCCGCTGTCCGTTCGGCCTTCGTACGGCGGTGTCTCGGGTTTCACATCGCGCGGTGGCTGGTTTGTCGTCCGGCTGTCAACGTCCGGGTTATCGGGATCGCTGAGCTTGGGGACACTTTCGTCACCCTCGTAGCTACCCGACGGCCGATCCTCGCCGCCTGACGGTTCGTCCGAGCCGGTGTCCCGCGTTCCTGGCGCCGGGTCTCCTGCAAAGCGGTCCTCTGGGCTGCTCATGACTGCTCCTCACGGCCGCCGTATGGACTGCGGCGACCGTGACACGGCTACCCGCGATTTCGCGCCCGAAACCCCAGCTAGCCGCGTTGGCCCAGCAACTGAGCGGTCTCGCGGTGCAGCCTGCCGAAGTTGTAGTACGCCGCGCAGGCACCCTCTGGGCTGACCATGCACGTACCGATCGGTGTCTCGGGCGTGCACGCGGTGCCGAACACCTTGCACTCCCACGGCTTGATGACGCCCTTCAGGACCTCGCCGCACTGGCAGGCCTTGGGGTCGGCGACCCGAACGCCGGGCATGTCGAACTTCAGCTCGGCGTCGAACTCGGCGTAATCGCGATGGACCTTCAACGCGCTCTGCGAGATGAAACCCAGCCCGCGCCACTCGAAGTGGGGCCGCAGTTCGAACGTCTCGGCCATCAACTTCAGCGCCTGGGTGTTGCCCTCGGGTCGGACGACGCGGGTGTACTGGTTTTCCACCTCGCAGCGCCCGTCGCGGACCTGCTGCAACAGCATGTGCACCGACGCCAGGATGTCGAGCGGCTCGAATCCCGCCACCACCATCGGTTTTCCGTACACCTCGGGTACGAATCGATACGGCCGAAGGCCCACGACCGTGGACACGTGACCCGGCCCGAGGAACCCGGACAGCCGTAGGTCGGGTGATTCGAGGATCGCCTTGATCGGCGGAACGATCGTGACGTGGTTGCAGAAGATGCTGAAATTGCGCACACCGAGCGCGCGGGCACGGACCAGCGTCACGGCGGTGGACGGTGCGGTGGTCTCGAATCCGACGGCGAAGAAGACGATGTGCTTGTCGGGATTGTCGACGGCGACCTTCAGCGCGTCGAGCGGGGAATAGACGAAGCGCACGTCGGCGCCGCGCGCCTTGGCCTCGATGAGATTGCCCTTCGAGCCCGGCACGCGCATCATGTCGCCGAATGTGGTGAAGATGATGTTCGGCTGTTCGGCAAGCCACATCGCGTCGTCGACGCGGCCCATCGGGATCACACACACCGGGCAGCCGGGCCCATGGACCAGCTCGACCGACTCTGGAAGCAGATGTTCGATGCCGTGCCGGTAAATCGTGTGCGTGTGACCTCCGCACACCTCCATGAACTTGAACTCGCCTTCGGACGCGAGCTCGGTGATCGATTTGACCAGTGCGCGTGCGGCCGCCGGGTCCCGGAATTCGTCGACGAACTTCATGTCAAGCCTCTCAAGCGATCTCGGACGAGTTGAATGCTTCGATCTCATTGACGTAGTCGGCGCCCATCTTCTGCACCTGGTCGAGCGTGAGTTTGGCCTCGCGCTCGTCGATCCGGGCCATCGCGAACCCGACGTGCACCAAGACCCAGTCACCGACCTGCAGATTGTCGTCGGCGAGCAGCCGTACGCTGATGTTCCTGCGCACGCCGTTGACGTCGACCTTGGCCAGGGACTGTTCGGCGTCGACGATGTCGACCACCTGGCCGGGGATTCCCAGACACATCGTCAAGCTCCTTTCTCGATGTCCATCAGCAGATTCGTGGTAGCGGGTCGCCGACGAGCATGTCGACGATTCGGCTGCCACCAAACGAAGTCCTCAGCGCGACAATGCCGTTCGGTTGCGGCATGATCTCGCCCACCACCGTCGCTCGGTCGCCCTGCGGATGCGTCCGGATTGCGGCGACGGCCGCATCGGCTTCATCCGGCGCGACGACCGCGACGAACTTGCCCTCGTTGGCGACGTAAAGCGGGTCGATGCCGAGCATGTCGCAGGCGCCGAGCACCTGCGGTTCGATCGGAAGGCTCGCTTCGTCGAGGACGAGTGCGAACGGGGCGTCCTTGACGAGTTCGTTGCACACCGTCCCGACGCCGCCGCGGGTCGCATCGCGCATCCACCGCGTCGACGGTGCAGCCGCCAGAAGCAGTTCGACCAGTTCGTGGACGGGCGCGGTGTCGGAGGCGATGTCCGCGTCGATGGCGAGGTCGCCGCGGGCGAGCATGACCGCCATCCCGTGCTCGCCGATCGTGCCGGACACCACCACCTTGTCGCCGGGCCGCACGAGGTCGCGCGACAGCTGCCTGCCCTCGGGAATCACACCGACGCCTGCGGTCGAGATGTAGACACCGTCGGCTGCGCCCTTGCCGACCACCTTGGTGTCACCGGTGACGATCTGCACGCCTGCCTTGGCGGCGGCTTCGCTCATGTCCGCGACGATCTCCCGCAACTCGGAGATCGGGAACCCTTCCTCGATGACGAACGCGGCCGAAAGCCATTGCGGGCGAGCGCCCGACACCGCGAGGTCGTTGATCGTCCCGTGCACCGCGACGTGGCCGATCGAACCGCCGGGGAAGCGCCGCGGCGAAACGACGAACGAGTCGGTGGAAAAGGCCAGCCGCTCACCGGACGGGAGGCGCAGCCCGGCGGCGTCACCGAGCTGTTCGAGTTCCTCGTTGCGGAACGCCTCGAGGAACACCGCGTCCATGAGCGCGGCCGACGACTTCCCGCCCGCACCGTGAGCGAGGGTGACCACGTCGTCGAGCAGCCGCGGCCGGCGCTGGCGGAACTTGTCGATTCGTTCCAGCACGCGGTCTTCGCGTTCGGCCGAGGTCATTGCGTCGGTTGTGCTCATGAAGTGTGCACTCCATTACGGGGACGGGACATGTGTTCCTGCGCGACCGACCAGAGCCGGAAGCCGAGCATGGCGTGGCTCTCCTGGATGCGGTGAATGCTCTGGCTGTGCACCGTGAAGCAGTGGTCGAGGTCCTCTGCCACCGCCATCCGGCCGCCGTCGTGACCGGAGAACCCGATCGTCAGCAGGCCTCGGCGCTTGGCTTCGGTGATCGCCGTCATCAAATCCTCGGAGTTGCCGGAGGTCGACAACGCGATGGCGACATCGCGATCGCGGGCGTGGGCGATGATCTGCCGCTTGAAGATCAGCTCGAAGCCCACGTCGTTGCCGAGTGCCGTCACCACCGCCTCGTCTGCGGCCAGTGACCACGCCGCCACCGCGCGGCCCTGCGCCGGACGACTGAACAGCGACGCCAATGTTGCCGCGTCGGTGGAGCTGCCTCCGTTGCCCAAGGTGTAGAGCCGACCGCCGCGAAGGAACCGCTCGGCCATCTCGATTCCCGCCGCGGACAGTGCGGGCCCGTACTCCTGCAGCGACTCCCGTTGCAGGCGGGCGCTTTCGGCGGCCTTGCCCCTTGCCGAGGCGGAGAGATCGTCGAGCAGGCTGGTGGCATCGGTCTCCTCGGACTCGATGAACGGATACAGAAAGCCCGTGCTCTCGGTGCTCTCGCCGTGTGTGGTCATCGGTTCACCTCCTCTGCATCGCCAAGGCGCGCGATCGCCGTTCCCGCATGCAGCAGCACAAGGTCGTTCGGCGCGACATCGCCGAGCACGCTGACATCCACCCACTCCTCACCATTGCTGGTGCGAACCAGGGCCTGCCCCAACCGGTCTGCGGGCTCCAGGATCACTTCAGCGAGGCGCCCTTCGTCACTGCACGTCACGCAGACGTCGTCGGTGCACTCCTGCGGGGCCGGCTTCAGCAGACCGGGATGCTCGAAGCAGACGTGGGTGAGCTCCCACAGCAGGTGATACAGCAGGACGAAGCGTCCGGTGGCGGGCACCATCGGATCGTCGGAGTCGACCCACAGGATGTGGTTCGCCGCGCCGGCGGGCGGGCGCGGACCGGAGCCGATCCACAAGGTCAGCGCACCCCACGCCGGCGCCCGCCGCATCGCGTCGATCGTCGCGGGTTCGTCGGCAGACGCCACCGCCATCAGCAGGTCGCCGGGTTGGGTGGCAACCCTGGCCTGTGCCACCGGGTCGGGGTCGACGAGGGCAACCGACGGCAGCGCCCGTTTACCCATGATCACGGGATGGACGAACTCGACGGCGACGTGATGGGCGTGCGGCTCCCACTGGGGAGAGATCACCCACAGCGTGGCGCCGTCGTGAAACTTGCGGGCCAGGTCCAGTGCTGCGGCAGCCAGGTCGGCGGACAGATTCGTGTCGACGTAACCCCCGCCCTGTTCTTTATTGACTGTCATCGGTTTCGCTCCTCGTCGCGGGCGGCGTTCACGAGATCCAGTGTCGTCTGCGTCGCCGCCGTCAGCGCCTCACATTCGTCTTCGTCCAGCACGCCGCATGCCCAGTCCCAATGCGCGGACACCACGTCGCCCGGCGCCGGTGGCCCGATCAGCGAGACCCTGTTCTTCCTCCAGCGCACCCGCTCGGTCCGCGGCGCGCCGAGTGCCAGGGTGCCGTCGGCGAATGTCAGCGGGCTGGTCGTAATCACCGCGTGTTCGTCTTCGACGGATTCCACGATGCCCCATCGGATCCGGCAGTCCTGCAGGACCTTAAGCGCCGTCGCCGCGTCCCGGTCGAGAAACCGCACCCAGGGGTACACCACGAAGACGTGGAAGCTGTGATGGGCCAGTGCGCCCCGCGCTTGATTCAGGTCGAACAGCAGTCCCGTTGTTTGACCCTGGAAGGCGCGGCGCAGCGTCTGCAGCAGACCTTCTGGGTCAACCCGATCCAGCTGCGGGCCGCCGACCCAGTAACTGCGCACGACATCGGCGTCCAACGCATCCGGTGTGCCTGCTGCGTCGGCGATGGCCCGCAGATAGGGCCACGCGCCGTCGAACTCCTTGGCGTGGGCGGCGACCGCGGCCGCGTCGTCGCCGCGCAACAACACCTCGGCGTCAGCGGGACCGCAGTAGCCGAGCTCGTTGGGCGGAAAGGCGTAGCGTGCGAATAACGTGTAGCCCGCGGGAAGTTTCTGTTCGTGTAGGGCGGTCATGGTGTCACCCCGCCGTCCCGACCAGAAGCTGTCCGAGTGCGATTCCACCGTCGTTTGGTGGCACGCGGCGATGCGTGATCACCCGGAACCCCTTGGCCCGCAAGCCGTCCAGCACTAAACGCAGCAGTAGTGCGTTCTGGAACACCCCGCCGGACAATGCGATCGGTTGGCCACCGGTGTCCTCCATGCCCGCGCAGTCGACGACCACATCGGCGACGGCGCGGTGGAATTTCGCCCCGATCACGCCGGCCGGTGTGCCTGCGCGCAGGTCGTCGACGATCGCGGCGAGAACCGGGGTGGGATCGATCGTCGCGGGGAGTCGGCCCGCGTCGATGTCGAACGCATAGCGCTCTGCGCCCCGAAGGGCGTTGCGCGACAACCCCTCCAGTTCAATCGCCGCCTGCGCTTCGTATGCCACCACCTGGCGGACGCCAGCCAGCGACGAAACGGCGTCGAACAGCCTGCCCATGCTCGACGTCGGCGCGCAGCCCAGACCGGTCTCGAGCTGATGTTCCAGCACCGTGCGCTCGTCATCGGGACAGGCGGCCACCGGCGGCAGATCGTCGCGCCAGGCCAGACCGGCCGCCCACAGATGCGCCAGCGCCATCCGGTACGGGCGCAGCACGCTGACGTCGCCGCCGGCCAGCGGCACGTACTTCAGCTGTGCCAACCGCTGATAGCCCTTGTAGTCGGCGAGCAGCACCTCACCACCCCAGACCGCCCCGTCCGGTCCGTAACCGGTTCCGTCGAAGGCGAATCCGAGTACCCGTTGTGTGCCGTCCATACCGTGCTCGGCCATCACCGCGGCGATGTGCGCATGGTGGTGCTGCACCGAACGAACGGGTCGCCCGCGCGCGTGGCGTTCCGCCCATGCGGTGGACCGGTAGCCAGGATGGGCGTCCGCGATCACGACCTCCGGGGTGACATCGGTCAGCGCCTCCAAATGTTGTTCGGCGGAGTCGAATGCGGCCAGGGTCGCGAGATCGTCCATGTCGCCGATGTGCTGGCTCAACCAGGCGTACTTGTGTTCGGCGACCGCGAAGGTGTTCTTCAGATCGCCCCCGACGGCCAGCGCGGGTGGCACCGGCACCGGCAGCGCGACCGGAAGCGGCGCATAGCCGCGGGAACGCCGGATCGGCAACTCGACGCCGGCCACGATCCGTGCGACGGAGTCGTCGCACGGAACCAGGATGTCCCGATCGTGCATCAGCCAGCCATCGGCCAGGTGTGAAAGTCGTTTCAGCGCATCGTCATCGGTGAAGCAGATCGGCTCGCCGCCGACGTTCCCCGAGGTCATCACGAGCACCGGCGGTCCCGGCAGGTCGCCCGGCAGGCCGAACAGCAGCGAGTGCAACGGCGTGTAGGCCAGCATGACACCGACATCGGGGTTGTGCGGCGCCACCGAGTCGGCGACGCGTGCGCCGGGCATCCGGGGCATCAGCACGATGGGCCGCTGCGGGCCGGACAGCAGGCGCTGCGACGCCTCGTCGACCGAGGCGATGCGGCGGGCGGTCGCGAGGTCGGCGACCATGACCGCGAAGGGCTTGTCGCCACGCCGCTTTCGGGTCCGCAGTTCGGCGACCGCGGACTCGTTACCGGCGTCGCACGCCAGGTGGTACCCGCCGATGCCCTTGACGGCGAGCACGCCGCCGTCGCGAAGCAGCATGCGCGCCACGTTCAGTGCGGACTCGCCGTCGGCCACGCCGTCACCGGCCCGGTACCGCAGAGTCGGGCCGCAGTTCGGACAGCAGACCGGCTGGGCGTGGAATCGCCGGTCCGCGGGATCGTGGTATTCGCGTTCGCACTCGCCACACATCGGAAAGCCCGCCATCGTGGTGGATGCGCGGTCGTACGGCAGCGACGCGATGATGGTGAAGCGCGGTCCGCAGTTGGTGCAGTTGACGAAGGCGTGCCGGTAACGGCGGTCGCCGGGATCGCGCTGCTCGGTGGCGCAATCGGCGCACATGGCGACGTCGGGGGAGGCGAGGGTGCGGCCACCGCCGGAGCGTGACGTGTCGGCGATTGTGAAGCCGGTGCCCCCGACGGTCGGGATATCCTGCGTGTCAACCGATTCGATGACGGCCAGCGGCGGCGGCCTGTCGACGAGACGGTTGGCAAACTCATCGAGTGCTGAAGTGTCGCCTTCGACCTCGATGACGGCGCCCGCACTGTCGTTGCGGACGGAGCCGCTCAGGCCGAGTGCCGCCGCGCACGTGTAGACGAACGGCCGGAAGCCGACACCCTGCACGACGCCGCGCACACAGATCCGCAGCCGGCGGCGCCCGGTCATGGGAACGCCTCCATGTCCGGGTCACGGCCGCGGCCCATCATCTCCAGCCCGGCCATCGCGGCATCGGCGCCCGCCTTGTCGGTCTTCTCGACGACGAAACCCATGTGAATGATCACCCAGTCACCGGGGGAGAAGGTCTCCTCGGGCATCATTCCGACGTTGACCTTGCGGTGCTCGCCTGCCACGTCGACAAGCGCGAGCTGGCCGCCGTAGCCCTCGAGCATCTGCACGACCTGACCGGGAATTCCCAAACACATGGTTCAGCCCCCGGCTACCGGAGTCGTGAGCCGCGCCACCACGTCCTCGATGGCGTTGACCGCGTCGGGGACCGCTGCCGCGACCGCACCCGTCAGGCCCATGCCCTCGTCGACGTTGTCGACCTCGCAGCCGATCACCACGGTGTACGGCGCTGTGCCACCCAGTGCGGCCAGGCTGGCGAACACGGCGGCCGGGTCCATCGCGTGGGCATCAAGACCGACTTGCGCGGTGAGGGTTTCGTGGTCGGCCTCGAACACATGCACGGTGCCCGGCGTGCCGCGGTTGGGCAGTGCGTCCACGAGGATCAGCGCCTCGCAGCCGTCCAGCAGATCGTAGGCCAGGTGCATACCCCTGATCCCGTAGTCCACCACCCGGACGCGCGGACTCGCGAGCTGCTCGGGCACGTGGCGAATCACCTCGGGTCCGAACCCGTCGTCGCCGAGGAAGATGTTGCCGATGCCGGCCACCAGTATTTGGGACGTGACGTCGCTCCTGTTCTCTACATGCGGCGAATCTTCATGTAGCGCCGGGCATCTGGAAGGGATGCCACACCGACGACCACACCACCAAGCACGACGGCAGCGACGACGCCTACCGCGACCCAGCCCACTACATCCATGTCGGATTCCTTTCACTCAACGGTTCGACCTCATCGGGTGCGAAGTACAGGAAGCGGCCGTACCACTCGTGCAGATCGGCCGCCGGGTCGTCCTCGAGTACGACGCCGACGTGTTGGTCACCGTCGACAGTTTCGTGCACCGAGGTGACCCGCGCGATTTTGTCCGCGAAGAACAGATCCTGCGCGTCGGCGCGACGCGACGGACGCAACCGCACCCTGCTGCCGCGGCTCACCCGCACACCATTCACCAGCACGGCATCGACGTCGGGCGCTACGGCGTTGTCGGCCAACGGGTCCCACCAGTCGACCCCGTCGGGTATCTCCGGGATCAGGGCCGGTTCGTCGCCGACGGCATGCGGGTTGCGCAGCACGCCGTGCAGGTTGAGCAACGCCTCCGGCGACATCGAGTCGCACCGGTCGATGATCCGTGCGGCGAGTGGATCGGTTGCGCGTGCCACCGCCTTCTCCTCGTCGGTCATCGTCATGATGCGCAGCGTGAGGATCTCATCGATCTCGGTGGAGTCGTACAGTGCGCCCTCGCTCTGCTCGGCGATCTCGGGGTGGTCGTAGAGGATGATCGGCGATGCCAGCACCAGCGCGTGGTCGCCTGGCGGCCCGGCGAGCACGGGGAAGCAGCGATGGTGACGGCATCGGGCGACGGCGTTGTCGGCCGATGCCGGTGGTTCGAGAAGTGACACGAATTCGCCGTCGGTGACCTCGGCGAGTAGGTGGGTGCCGATCAGCGACACCGCGATCGCCTCGTCCTTGTCATCGGCGGGCGCCGCGGTGTTGCGCATCGTCACCGTCAGGCGCACGAACCCGTCGTCGTAGTCTGCGGTGATCTCGAGTTGTGCGCGCAGGGCGCGGCGGGTGCGGACCAGTCTGCCGCCGTCGACGTTCTCGATGTCGGTGCCCGCCTCGACGTCGACTGGAAGCGTCTGCGGCAGCTGCGATTCGATGTCGAAAGGCCCGAACGAGAGCTCCCGTTCCACGGCCTCGTCCCACCGCAACCAGGACCGCGACCCTGATACCAGCTCCTCGACGGGTTCGAACCGTCCGCCACCCACATCCTTTTCCACACCGCGGTGCTGCAGTTGGAGGAAGCGCACCACGACGTAGACCGTCGGGTTCGTCCGCGGCGAAACCACTACCTGAGCGGATAGCGTGTCGTCCTCGCCGATGCCCGCGTCGGCTGCGCCCGCGGGCCCGAGTACCCCGAACTGCCAGCGCGTCTGGTTCTTTCGCGAGTTGGCGCGGTACGGGTAGAGCAGATAGCCCTCGTAGAGCACCGCGTCGGCGACGGCGCGGGCACGGTCCCAGTTCGCGTTCATCGGATCTCCTCCGTCGAACTGGCATCGAGGAGCGAGGTGACCGCCTCGTCGAGGGACAGCAGGCCGCGCGCCGAGCGATACGCCGCCAGTCCATCGAGCGTGTCCCTGTCCAGGCGAAGCCAGCCGGTGTTCGGATAGTGCTGTTGCATCAGGTCGCGCCACACCGACACGGGCATCTCGAAGTGGTCCTCACGGTCCCACGGGACCTGCTGAACCGCGAAGCCCCGCGCGCCCTGCGAGAAAATCGTTCCGCTGAAGAGGAATTGCAGTGGGACGGCGCCGTCGCGCAGGGCGTGCAGATACTTCGACGCCGCGACCTCGAAGTCATAGGTGCACTCCAGCGGGAGGTTGACCTGAGTGGCGCCGCTGAACCCCTGCACCATCGCCGAGGTCTGCAGCCACTGGAATGTGTGAAGGGTGGTGGCCCAGCGTTCGCGCGGGCCGAACAGGTCGACGATCCCGGCGGCCTCCTCGTCGGAGTAGCCGCGCCGCATCGGCTCGATGCGCACCGCAGCGCGCAGCGCGATCGTGTGGATCGGGTCGTCTCCGACCGCGGCGATGCCGAGCCGGGCGTTCAACACCGGAGTCACCGCGTAGGGCTCCGGTTCGACGCCGACCACCGCGAACGTGACGTCTGTCATGCCTCGGCTCCCACTCGCAGCTTCGCTGCGATCCTCACTCGCGCTCGCCTTCGGGAAGTCATGCGCGGGTCACCACCCGGCTGCGCTTGTCCAGCAGGCCGAAGAACTCGTCGATGAATCCCCGCACCTGCTGGCCGCCGTCGAAGCCGCGCCACAGCAGTCGCAGCCTGCCGACGAACTCGTAGCAGGCGTCGATGGGAAGGAGATAACTCTGCGGCGCGGCGGTTTCCTCGTCGGGCACGCGCACCAGCACGGCCTCGGTGTCCTCGGCGAGCATGTCCACGCGCCGGTCGGCCGTGCGAATGTCGTTCCAGGCCGCCAGGTCCAGCTCGGATTCGGTGGCGCCTGCGGGTCCCGGATAGAACGCCACCGTCCGGTCCAGCGCCGAATTTCGGAAGAAGAACGCCAGGCCGACCGGTATCTGCAGGGCCTCCCAGTGCCGTCGGTCCAGCGCGAAATCCGGGAAGACGAGGTAGCGGTCAGGGATAGCGCGGTAGCGCAACTTCGCGTCGGTGTCGGTGAACAGCAGGTAGCAGCCTCGGCAGACACACATCAGCTGCCGGCCTTCGACATTCACCACATGCTGATGTTCGTCGGCGATCGCCTCTGCGCACATCTCGCAGCGCTCACCGGCGGGCTGCGGATCCGCCCGGGCGGCCCTGATGCGTGCCAGAACGTCGTACGCGCCGGTCATGACGCCACCGCCTCGGCGACCGCCATCGACAGCACTCCGTCGCGCTCCAACAACGGAATCGGCTCGAGATGGGCGTCGGCTTGCCCATTGTCGGAGCTGTTTCCGTCGACGCATGCGCCGGCGTGCACGACATCGAAATGCGCATGGCACCGCGGGCAGCGAAGGACGGCGTCGCGGCTCGAAGCTCCGAGGCGCCGGTGCAGGGCCGCCCCTGCGAGCGACTCACCGCAGCATCCGCAGCGGTCCCGGTAGGCGAACAGCTGGTCGCCCACGCGGCATGCGAGCACCGTGGTGCCTGCGACGGCGAATCCACCGACCTCGCCGGGGGTGAGTTCGGCGACGCCGGGCACGGGATGCCAGGCGTGCGGGGCCAGCGACTGTGTGCGCACGCGGCTCATCAGACTGTCGGCGGGAATCATCGCCGGCTTCGACTCCGGCTCGGCGGCAACCACTTCGATGGTCGAGATCTCCGGTGCGGCGGCACGTACCGCATCCTCGACCGCCAGCTCGAGGGTGATCGCGGACGACGGGCAACTCTTGCAGCTGCCTGCGAACTGCAGGCGGACCACCTCGCCGTCGACCTCCAACAGATGGACATCCCCGCCGTGTGACCCGAGGTAGGGCCGCACGCTGTCGAGCGCGTTCTCGATCCGCCGCTCGACAGTGTGCGGATGCAATCCGTGCACCAACATCAGGCTGGCGATTAGGTCGTCGGCGGCGAACGCGTCGGCGAGCTCCGGGTTCGCGCTCACCGCCATTGCGAGCATCCGCTCGAGACCGGCGCCGTAGAGGTCGGTTACCTCACCGACCAACTGCTCCGCGCGTTCATGCACGACAGCGCCACCTGCTGCGCTGGCGTCGAGAAGACTCTGTATCCGATCGCCCGCGTTGCGCCACTGCGCATCTTGTTCGGGGTTATCCGGGCGATGCGGCATATGTCATTCCCCGGTAACGGATTGGGTCGGGGAGTGCAACCTCTCCAGTGTCTTCCCCTCGCCGAGATACATGTGCACGCCGCAGGGCAGGCACGGATCGAAGCTGCGCACTGTGCGCATGATGTCGATGCCCTTGAAGTGCTCCCGATCGTTCTCTTCGAAGATCGGCTGACCTTGAACCGCATCCTCGTACGGACCTGGCGTCCCGTAGCTGTCCCGAGGGTTGGCGTTCCACGGCGTCGGCGGATAGGGGTGATAGTTCGCGATCTTGCCGTCGCGAATCACCATGTGGTGACTCAACACCCCGCGCACCGCTTCGGTGAACCCGCAGCCGATGCCTTCTTCTGGCACGTCGAACTTCTCCCACGTCTTGGTGCGACCCGCTCGAATCTCGACGAGCGCCTTCTCGGCGAAATGCAGTGCGCAGGCGGCGGCGTAGGCCTGGAAGTACGTTCGCGCGCGGTTGCGCTCGAGCGTGTTGCTGCCATACTGCGGCACCTTCCATTCCAGCTCCACCGGGCCCTTGAGCGCGGTCTTCGGCAGATTGATCTGCACGCTATTGCCAGTGGCCTTCACATAGCCGATGTCAACCAGGCCGGCCAAAGCCGTCGACCACAGCCGGGCCAACGGTCCGCCGCCGGTGTCCAGCGCTAGGTGGTCCGTGCCGTCGAACCAGCGTGGGGACATGACCCAGCTGTAATTCGAATCGAAGTCACGCTTCTGTGGACGCGGGTTGGTGTGCTGGTTCCATGGATGTCGTCGATCAATCGAGTTACCCAGCGGGTCGGTCTTGACGAACATCTCCTGGTCGGACCAGTCGTCGTAATAGGAACTGCCCAAAAGGATTCGGATGCCCAGGTTGATGTCGACCAGCGAGTGGGTGTGCAGCTTGCCGTCGATCACCACGCCCGGCGTGACGAACATGGCGTTGCCCCACTTCTCCATGTCCTTGTATGCGAAATTGCAGACCTCCGGGTCCTGGAACGAGCCCCAGCAACCCAGCAGGGTGCGACGCAGCCCCACCTGGTCGTAGCCGGGCAGTGCTTCATAGAAGAAGTCGAAAAGGTCGTCGTGCATCGGCACGACCGACTTCATGAACTCGACATAGCGCATCAGCCGGCTCATGTAGTCCGTCATCAACTGGATGGTGGCCGTGGTGCCGATGCCGCCGGGATACAGCGTGGACGGATGGACGTGGCGACCTTCCATGAGGCAGAACATCTCTCGCGTCCACCGGCTGACCTGGAGGGCCTCCCGATAGAACTCGCCGGTGAACGGGTTGAGCGCGCGCATGATGTCGGCGATCGTCCGGTAACCATGCATGTCCGCGTGCGGCGCCTGGGTGTTCTCGGCCTTGGCCAGCACACCCGGGTTCGTCTCGGACACCATCTTCTCGCAGTAGTCCACGCCGACCAGGTTCTCTTGGAAGATGTTGTGGTCGAACATGTATTCCGCGGCCTCGCCGAGGTTGATCAGCCACTCGCCGAGATGCGGCGGTTTCACCCCGTAGGCCATGTTCTGGCAGTAGCAGGAGCAGGTGGCGTGGTTGTCACCGCAGATGCCGCAGATGCGGCTGGTGATGAAGTGCGCGTCGCGAGGATCCTTGCCCTTCATGAAGATCGAGTAGCCACGGAAGATCGACGACGTGCTGTGGCATTCCACCACTTCTTTGTTGTCGAAGTCGATCTTGGTGTAGATGCCGAGGCTGCCGACGATTCGGGTGATCGGATCCCACGCCATCTCGACGAGCTGGCCGGGGTCGCGCTTGACGTGTGACGGCTCCGGAATGGTCGTTGTCATCGAAACTTCTCTTTCCTATGTGTGGTCTACTGCGCCACAGGGCATTTCGCCAATAACCGGGCTAGCACCCGCCGTGCGCGCCGAAGGGGGACCCGCACCTACCAGGTGCGAGTGGCCCCCGTCGTGAGTTTCGTTCCGGGCTGGCGCCACTTCGGCTCTTTGTCGACCGTCCGACCGGTCACTTGGCGCAGGCTCCGGATCACCGACCCATACATGCGCGAACCCGTTGTCGACACCTTGCCGCCGGGCGGCTCATCCATGAACGGCATGAACTTGTCGGGGAAGCCGGGCATCGTGCATCCGATACAGATGCCACCGACGTTCGGGCACCCGCCGATGCCGTTGATCCAGCCCCGTTTAGGCACGTTGCACTTGACGACCGGCCCCCAACAGCCCAGCTTCACAATGCATTTCGGCGAGCCGTATTCGGTCGCGAAATCGCCTTGCTCGTAGTAGCCGGCCCGGTCACAGCCCTCGTGTACGGTGGCGCCGAACAGCCACTTTGGTCGCAGCGCCTCGTCAAGCGGAATCATCGGCGCCTGTTCGGTGGCCATATACAGCAGATAGGTCAGCGTCTCGGCCATGTTGTCCGGATGGGCAGGGCACCCCGGCACACAGACGATCGGAATTCCTGCCTTGCTCTTCCAGTCCCATCCGAGATAGTCGGGCACCCCCATGGCTCCGGTCGGATTACCCGCCATTGCATGGATACCGCCGTAAGTGGCGCAGGTTCCCATCGCGACGATTGCGGTCGCTTTGGGCGCGAGCCGGTCCAGCCATTCGCTCGTCGTCATCGGCTGGCCGGTCTCGGGGTTGTTACCGAACCCGCACCAGTAGCCTTCATCTTTGAGCTGCTCATTCGGGATGGAACCCTCGACGACCAGCACGAACGGTTCCAATTCCCCCCGCTCGGCCTTGAAGAACCACTCGAGGAAGTCGTCCGCACCTCCGTTTGGGCCACACTCGAAATCGATCAGGGGCCAGTGCACGGCGATCTTGGGCAGGCCGGGGAGCGCGCCAAGGGCGATCTCCTCGATGCTCGGTTGCGTGGCGGCAGTCAGCGCCACAGAATCGCCGTCACAACTCAACCCCGCATTGATCCACAGCACATGGATCAAGGCTTCTTCCGCTTTGACTGCTGCCTCAGTTGGCATATGTCACAGCTTTCCGGGGCCCGGGCTGGGAGCCCCAATCGCCACATCGGACGGGCGCACCCGTGTTGTCGAGCGCTAATTTCTCGGTTTACTCCGGCCCCTATGTCTTGTCAACGGAATCTAGTGACATATCCGCGTTTGCCGATGCGCCTGCCTGCGAAGAGATCCACTCGTACCATGCCGGGACACCCTCTCCGGTAGTGGCGGACATCGGCAAAATATTAACGCCAGGGTTAACTGAGCGCGCGTAGCCAGCGCATCTTTCAAGATCGAAGTCCACATACGGCAGAAGATCGATCTTGTTGACGATCACAAGGTCCGCCGCGGCAAACATGTGCGGATACTTGAGCGGTTTGTCGACTCCTTCGGTGACCGAGATGACGACGACTTTGCTCTGCTCGCCGAGGTCGAACAGCGCCGGGCACACCAGGTTTCCCACGTTCTCGATGAACAGCAGCGAACCCGAACCGGGATCGAGTGCGTGCAGGGCGCGGTGCACCATGTCCGCGTCGAGGTGACAACCCGCCCCGGTGTTGACCTGAACCGCTCGCGCTCCGGCCGCCTTGATGCGCTCGGCGTCGAGCAGGGTTTCCTGATCGCCTTCGATGACGGCGACGGGTCTGTCGTCCTTGAGTTCGCGGATGGTGCGCTCGAGCAGCGTCGTCTTACCGGCTCCCGGCGAGCTGGTGATGTTGAGCGCGAGGACGCCGCGCTCGGCGAGCCATGTCCGGTTCTGTTCGGCGAGCAGGTCGTTCTTCTGCAGAACCTTCTGCTCCAGCGAGATGGTCTCGGTATGGGCATGGCCGTCGCCGTGATGATGGTCGTCGGTGTGCTCGTGGCTGTGCTCGTGGTGCCCGTTTCCCGCAAGCGTGATGACGACGCCGTCGTCGCCGCAGCCGCACGTTGCGCACATGGTCAGCTCACTTCCATCGAGAGGATCCGTAAGTCGCGGCCCGCCAACACTTCGACATCGGCACTCCCGCACGGGCACAGCAGGATCAAGTCGTGCAACTCGAACCGGCGTCGACAGGTGCGGCAGTGTGCCTTGCCGGGCTGGACGTCGAGATCGAGCAGGGCGCCGTCGGCGACCGTGCCCTGGGTGGCCAGCTCGAAGCAGAACTGCATCGAGTCGGGTACGACCGCGCACAACTCGCCGACCTCGAGTTTCACACTGTGCACGCGGCGGCCCGCGGCATGCTCACACACCGCGTCGACCACACTCTGCGTGATCGCCATTTCGTGCATGTCTGTCCGATCGCTTTCGGCGTGACCCCACGATAGGCCGATTTCGCGTCGACCCGCCGACGATCGGCGTGTCAGCTTGAATCGAACACGTGTTCGTCTACTGTGGCGACAGCGGGACGACAACTTGTCGGCACCTACCTCTAACGTCACGGCCAACCGATCAAGAACCGATCACCGCAAGGACGGAGACCAACCCCATGTCGCAGGCCCCTGATCGCGAGAAAGCCCTCGAGCTGGCACTCGCGCAAATCGACAAGAACTTCGGCAAGGGCTCGGTGATGCGGCTCGGCGAGGAAGTGCGCCAGCCGATCTCCGTCATTCCCACCGGCTCGATCGCGCTGGACGTGGCGCTCGGCATCGGCGGGCTGCCGCGCGGCCGTGTCGTCGAGATCTACGGCCCGGAATCCTCGGGTAAGACCACCGTCGCGCTGCACGCGGTCGCCAACGCCCAAGCGGCGGGCGGCATCGCGGCGTTCATCGACGCCGAGCACGCGCTGGACCCGGAGTACGCCAGCAAGCTCGGCGTGGACACCGACTCGCTGCTGGTGTCGCAGCCCGACACGGGTGAGCAGGCGCTGGAGATCGCCGACATGCTGATCCGGTCCGGAGCGCTGGACATCCTGGTCATCGACTCGGTGGCCGCGCTGGTGCCGCGCGCCGAGATCGAAGGCGAGATGGGCGACAGCCACGTCGGCCTGCAGGCCCGGCTGATGAGTCAGGCACTGCGGAAGATGACCGGCGCACTGAACAATTCGGGCACCACCGCGATCTTCATCAACCAGCTTCGGGAGAAGATCGGAGTAATGTTCGGGTGCGGGTCCTGGTACACCAATGTCATTCTCGCCGATGGTTCGACGGAAAAGCTCGGCAAGATTGTGAACCAGAAGATGGATGTAGAGGTCCTGTCCTACGACTTCGAGTCCGGCCAAATTGTGCCTCGCAAGGTGACTAATTGGTTCAACAATGGCAAGACCGAAGAGTTCCTGCACTTCAAAGTCGACCGGGCTGGCGGCGGGTCAGGACATGGCCATGCCCGCTTGGCGATGACGCGTAACCATCTCATCCGCACTCCGGGTGGCTGGCGTGAAGCTGAAGACATTCGTGTTGGCGATCGAGTGATGTTGGCGCAACCAAGCCTGCTCAGCGATCAGCAGTGGGAAGTTGTGCTGGGTACGTTGATGGGCGACGGATGCCTATCTCCACCCGTGCGACAAGATTCGGAATCTGCCCGGCTCCGTATGGGACACGGGGCGAGGCAGTCGGACTATCTCGATTGGAAAGTCTCGCTGCTGGGGAATATCCCACACTGCCGCACCAGTAACAGCAAGGGTGCAGTGTTCGCCGACTTTACCCCCCTCGCCGAGCTTCACGAGTTGAGGTCCGCGGTGTACCTGGGCGACGGTAAGAAGGTCCTCTCCGAGGAGTACTTGAAGGCGCTCACGCCGTTAGCGTTGGCGATCTGGTACATGGACGACGGGTCGTTCAGTGTGCGCTCCAAGGGGCTGCAGCAACGTACCGAGGGCGGCAGCGGGCGAATCGAGGTCCATGTGGAGGCTATGAGCGAGGGATCGCGAGTGCGCCTGCGTGACTATCTGCGGGACACTCATGGGCTCGATGTCCGTTTGCGATACGCCGGTTCCCGGGGCAAGGCAATGCTGGTCTTCTCGACGCAGGCCAGCGCAAAGTTCCAGGAGCTGATTGCGCCATATGTGCATCCGTCCATGGAATACAAGCTGCTACCGCGCTTCCGTGGCCAGTTCAGGTTGGAACCGCAGTTTGTTGAGCAAACGATGCAACTGATGCCGGCACGTGTCACCGAGATCGAGTCGAAGACGGACTATCCCATCATGAATCGCTTCGACATCGAGGTCGAAGGCTCGCACAACTACTTTGCCGACGGCGTCATGGTGCACAATTCGCCCGAAACGACAACGGGCGGAAAGGCGCTGAAGTTCTACGCCTCCGTTCGTTTGGACGTCAGGCGAATCGAGACGCTGAAGGACGGCACCGACGCGGTCGGCAACCGCACCCGCGTCAAGGTGGTCAAGAACAAAGTCTCGCCGCCGTTCAAGCAGGCCGAGTTCGACATCCTCTACGGCAAGGGCATCAGCAAGGAGGGCTCGCTCATCGACATGGGTGTCGAGCAGGGCTTCATCCGCAAGTCCGGTTCGTGGTTCACCTACGAGGGCGAGCAACTGGGCCAGGGCAAGGAGAACGCGCGCACCTTCCTGATGGAAAACGTCGACGTGGCCAACGAGGTCGAGAAGAAGATCAAAGAAAAGCTCGGTATTGGCGCCGTGGTGACCGATGACGAAGTCCTGCCCGCCCCCGTTGACTTCTAAGTCGGCTGAACTCTCCCGCGAGGAGCAGGCGCGGACGCTCTGCTTGCGCCTGCTCACCGCGAGGGCTCGCACCAGGGCCGAGCTGGCCGGCCAGCTGACCAAGCGGGGCTACCCCGACGACGTCAGTGCCCAGGTGCTCGACCGGCTGGCCGAGGTGGGCCTCGTCGACGATGCCGGCTTCGCCGAGCAGTGGGTGCGTTCGCGGGGGGTCAATGCCGGAAAAGGCAAGCGCGCCTTGGCTGCCGAGCTGCGCACCAAAGGCGTGGACAACGAGGTGATCACTGCTGCCCTTGCCGATATCGACGCAGGCGCGGAGCGGGAGCGGGCCGAACAGCTGGTCCGTGACAAGCTGCGCCGGGAGCGCCTCGGCGACGACGATGACGCCAAGGTGATGCGCAGGCTCGTGGGGATGCTGGCGCGTCGCGGGTATCACCAGTCGATGGCGCTCGACGTGGTCACCGTTGAACTCGCCAACGAACGCGAGCGCCGGACCGTCTGACACACGGTAGGTTTGCGGGCGATGCTGCTGTCGGCCAAACTCGCCCCCACGTTCGGCTATCCGGTGCTCCGTGACTTCTGGCGCATCGCCGACGAACTGGGCTTCTATTCGGTCGCCAACTACGACCACTTCTACGGGCTGACCGAGCCCACCGCTCCGACATTGGAGGGCTGGACGTCGCTGGCCGCCATGGCCGCGGTCGTCGCGCGGGCGCGGGTGACTTGCCTGGTCTCGGGTGTGCTGTACCGCAATCCCGCGGTGTTGGCGAAAATGGCGGTCACTGTCGACCACATCAGCGGTGGACGGCTTGTCTTCGGGCTCGGCGCCGGCTGGCATGAGGCCGAGCACCGAGGCTATGGAATCGACTTCCCCGGTGCGGGAACACGAGTGGCGATGCTGGACGAGGCGCTGACGGTGATCAGACGCATGTGGACAGAGGAGTCGGTCAGGCACGAAGGCCGCTTCTACACACTGCGTGACGCGGTCTGCGAACCCAAGCCTCTTCAGCGGCCGCATCCACCGATCGTCGTCGGCGGAGAGAAACCCAAGATGTTGCGGGTCATCGCGCGCCATGCCGACGAGTGGAATGTGCCCAGCCACGGCGACGTTGCCGCATGGGCGAAAATCAGCGCCGCCCTCGACGAGGCATGCGAAGAGGTCGGTCGGGATCCGGCCGAGATCCGGCGCTCGGTGCAGCTGTTCGTTCGACCCGCGGACGAGGGTCACCTCGACGAGCAACTGGCCGCATTTCCTGAGCTGGAAGCCGTCGGCTGCCAGCATGTAGTGCTGTCGTTCTACCAACCGCCGACGGTGCAGCAGCTGGCGCGCTGCGCGGAACTGATTAGCGCCCGGGATCGCCCCGCTTAGTCGTGCGATTTGGCGTGCTCGGTCTTGTCTTCGGCCGACTTGTCCTGGTGGCGGTCGCGCCGGTGCTGCTGCTGATGGTCGCCGATGCCGCTCAGCGAATGGCGTACCGCATCGCGAAGAGTATCGCTGACACTCCGCCCAGTGTCCCCGCAGGGGGCTGTCGCGGCGTTGGTCGAATCACGTGCCACGACAATCGGTTTCGGGTCGTCTCGGCGAAGTGACCCCACGTTCGGTTGGAGTGACGTTGCGGTCCGCGAGGTCTGACGTGAGTGTGTCTGCGCGAGCGGCACATTGGGTGTCAACTGCGCCAGACGGTCGATGACGCCGTCGGTCAGATCGCTGACGGTGTGAACCGCGTCAGCGCTCACCGCGAGCGACTGACGGTCGGGTGCCGCTATGACCGGCGGCAGCGTCGAAACCAGGTCGCCGAGGAATTGAAGCTGAAAGTCCACCAAACTCCCTGCCGAAGCCCACCAGTTCGTGCCTGCGCCCACTTCGATGTTCATCAATCCGACGACCGCGCGTCCCAACGCGATCGGAATCGGTGTCCCGTTGCGGATGTCGTCAGCCCGCCCCGGTTACTACGAAATCGACTGCGACGCCGGTGTTGAAGGACTCCTGCTGGGCGATCAGCGCAGGCAGCTGCAGCGGCTGCACTTGCGCGACAAGGGCGACGGGTACCGCCTCGGCGGGTGCTTGCACATCCATGGGCGCCACGACGATTGCGCCTGCGGCCGCCACCAGGCCGATGCCAGATACGAACGGACAGATACATTCATGACGACCCTCCGGGTGAGTGTGTCCGTGATCAGTTCGACCCCACGCAGAACATGCGGCTAGCCTCTTCGGGCACGAATCAGCAGGCTGCCAGGCTCACCGCAGGGTTCAGATTGTGCCGCCGCCGCCTGCGGCGAACGTGCCTTGGGTGACGGGCTGGTCGACGTGCATCGGTGCCGGGCCGCGACGGGACCGCCGCATTCGGCCCTCCAGCCATACCGCAAAGTGTGACAGCGCGAAGTTCACGGTGATCATCAGCACCGCGATGACGATGAGGGCGGGAATGTAGTTGCCATAGGCCGAGCCGACCTGCGTGCCCTGCCGCACCATCTCCAAGAACGTGATCTGGTAGCCGATCGCGGTGTCCTTCAGCACGACGACCAGCTGTGAGATCAGTACCGGCAACATCGAGGTGACGGCCTGGGGCAACAGGATCGACCGCATGGTCTGTCCCCAGGTCAGGCCGAGCGAGAACGACGCCTCAGACTGGCCGCGCGGCAGTGCGTTCACGCCTGCGCGCACAATCTCCGCGATGACGGCGCCGTTGTACAGCGTCAGGCCCGTGATCACACCTGCAAGCGCAAGATGTTTCGACGGGAACACGTCATATAACGCGTACAGGAAGTACGCGAAGATCATCATGATCAGCACAGGCACGGCGCGGAAGAACTCCACCATCACGGCGGACAGCCATCGCATCCCGTTGTGGGACGACAATCGGCCGACGCCGAGGACGAATCCCAGCACCAGCGCCAGCACGATCGATACCGCGGCAGCGGTCAATGTGCCCTGGACACCCGGCAGGATGTAGGTCTTCCACAGGTTCGCACTGACAAAGGGCTTCCACTTCTCCGCTTCCAGCTGGCCCTTCGACAGCAGTTTCGAGTAGATGATCCAGATCACCAGCAGTGTGACTGCGAGGGTCACGCCCGTGATGACGTGGTTGCGTACTCGCGCCCGTGGGCCGGGCGCGTCGAAAAGTACCGATGCCGAGCTCATTGACTCACCGCGAGCCGTTTACCCAGCCACCCAAAGAACAGACCCGTCGGCAGCGTCAGGATGAGGAACCCGCCCGCGAAGATCGCACCGACGGTGATCAGCGCCGCCGTGTTCTCGATCATTTCCTTCATCAGCAACGCCGCCTCGGCCACCCCGATCGCCGAAGCGATCGTCGTGTTCTTGGTCAAGGCGATCAATACCGAGCCCAACGGACTGATGACTGCGCGAAAAGCCTGCGGTAGGAGGACCATTCGCAGATTCTGTCCGAACGTCAGTCCAAGCGACCGTGCCGCTTCGGCCTGCCCGATCGGTATCGTGTTCACCCCGGAGCGCACGGTTTCACATACGAAAGATGCGGTGTAGATCGTGAATCCGAGCACCGCAAGGCGGAAATTGCTGTCCTCGATCGACGTCAACGACTTGGAGTCGACGAGTGTGATGCCGAGCGTCTGGGCCAGCCCGAACGAACAGAACAGGATGATGAGGGTGAGCGGGGTGTTGCGCACGACGTTGACGTAGCTCGTTCCGATCCAGTTGAGCATCGGCACCGGCGCGAGCCGCATTGCCGCCAGCGCCGTGCCGAGGATCAACGCGCCGATGGCGGAGTACACCGTCAGCTGGATCGTCGTCCAGAACGCCTCGACGATCTGGCCGACGGTGAAACCGGGTAGGACCTCTGTGTTCAGCTCTGCCTCCCGACCGCGCTCAGCAGGCGGCGGGCGCCGGCGGCGTCGGCGCGGTGAGACCCGCCGGACCGAGGTTCTTGTCCCACGCGGTCTTCCACGCGCCGTCGGACTCCATCTTCTTGATGGCGTCGGTGATCTTGGTGCACAGCTCGGTGTCGCCCTTTTTCAGGCCGATGCCGTAGTTCTCCTCCGAGAACGGCTTGCCGACGATCTTGAACACGCCGGGGCTCTGCGCGGCGTAGCCGGCCAGGATGACCTCGTCGGTCGTCACGGCATCGATGGCTCCGTTCTTCAGCGCCTCGACGCATGCCGAATAGGTGTCGTACTGCTGCAGCTGAACGCCGGGGTACTTGTCCTTGATCCGCTGTGCGGGCGTCGAACCCGACACCGAGCAGAGCTTCTTGTTGTTCTGCAGCGACTCCGCGCCCGTGATGTCCGCGTTGTCGGCCTTGACCAGCAGGCTCTGGCCGGTGACCAGATACGGCCCGGCGAAGCTGACCTTCTCCTTACGGGCATCGGTGATCGAGTAGGTGGCGGCGATGAACTTGACCTGGTCGTTTTGGATCAGCGTCTCCCGCTGGCCGGAAGGCGATTCCTTCCACTCGATCTTGTCCTCGTTGAAGCCGAGGTCCTTGGCGACGTACTTGGCCACGTCCACGTCGAACCCGCTCATCGTGCCGTCGGGGTTCTTCAGGCCGAGACCGGGCTGGTCGAACTTCGTCCCGATGACGATGGTGTCGCCGCCACCACCGCCGCCCCCGCAGGCCGTGGCCGCTAACGGGATGGCGACCGCCAGCGCGATGGCACCTGCGACACGCAATGAGAAGGACGGCATATTGGTGTTCCTTTCGCCGGGGCAACAATGAACTCAGTGCTTGAGAATCTTTCCGAGGAAGTCTTTGGCGCGGTCGGACTTGGGATTGGTGAAGAACTCCTTGGGTTCTGCGGCCTCGACGATGGCGCCGTCGGACATGAAGACGACGCGGTTGGCCGCACCGCGCGCGAAGCCCATCTCGTGGGTCACCACGATCATGGTCATGCCGTCCTTGGCCAGCGACGTCATCACCGACAGGACTTCGCTGATCATCTCCGGGTCCAGCGCGCTGGTCGGCTCGTCGAACAGCATCACCTTCGGGTTCATTGCAAGGGAGCGCGCGATGGCCACCCGCTGCTGCTGGCCGCCAGATAGCTGTGCCGGGTATTTATCCGCCTGGTTGGCGACCCCCACTCGTTCCAGCAGTTCCATCGCCTTGGTGCGCGCGTCTTGCTTGGACGCTTTGCGGACCTTCCTGGGAGCCAGCATGACGTTGTCGAGAATTGTCTTGTGCGCGAACAGATTGAAGGACTGAAAGACCATGCCGACGTCGGAGCGAAGCTGTGCCAGCTTGCGACCTTCGGAGGGCAATACGTCACCGTCGATCTCGATGGTGCCGGATTCGATGGTCTCGAGCCGATTGATGGTGCGGCACAACGTCGATTTGCCCGAACCGGACGGTCCCAGCACGACTATGACTTCGCCGCGGTCGACATCGAGGTTGATGTCCTTGAGCACATGGAGGTCGCCGAAGTGCTTATTGACGCCCTTGACCGAGACCATCGGCGTGCCCATGGATTCAGACCTTACCCAGGGAACGCGCAGCTTGTCTGCAACTCAACAATCCGCTCGATAACCTCCGTATTGCCGCCCGTACCATAGGGCCGTGACATCGACGGCCCTTGACGTGCGCACCTACCAGGTGCGCACATACGGCTGTCAGATGAACGTGCACGACTCCGAACGGCTGGCAGGCCTGCTGGAAGCGGCGGGCTACCGGCGCGCCGCCGACGGCGCCGACGCCGATGTGGTGGTGTTCAACACTTGCGCCGTCCGGGAGAACGCCGACAACAAGCTCTACGGCAACATCAGCCACCTGGTGCCGCGCAAGCAGGCCAACCCGAACATGCAGATCGCGGTCGGCGGCTGCCTGGCGCAGAAGGACCGCGACGCGGTGCTGCGCAGGGCGCCCTGGGTGGACGTCGTTTTCGGCACGCACAACATCGGCTCGCTTCCGACGCTGCTCGACCGGGCCCGGCACAACAAGACGGCCCAGGTCGAAATCCTCGAGGCGCTGCAGGAGTTTCCGTCCAACCTGCCCGCCGCCCGCGAATCCGCCTACGCCGGTTGGGTTTCCATCTCTGTCGGGTGCAACAACACCTGCACGTTCTGTATAGTGCCCGCGTTGCGTGGCAAGGAGATCGACCGCAGACCCGGCGATGTGCTCGCCGAGGTGCAGTCGCTGGTGGACCAGGGTGTCCTCGAGGTCACGCTGCTCGGGCAGAATGTGAATGCATACGGGGTGTCGTTCGCCGACCCGGATCAGCCGCGCGACCGCGGCGCTTTCGCCCAACTGCTGCGCGCCTGCGGGCGCATCGACGGCCTGGAGCGCGTGCGGTTCACGTCACCGCACCCCGCCGAGTTCACCGACGACGTCATCGAGGCCATGGCCGAGACGACCAATGTCTGTCCGGCCCTTCACATGCCGATGCAGTCGGGCTCGGACCGCGTGCTGCGCGCGATGCGCCGCTCGTACCGGTCGGAGCGCTTCCTGTCGATCCTCGACAAGGTGCGCACGGCGATTCCGCACGCCGCGATCACCACCGATTTGATCGTCGGATTCCCCGGCGAAACGGAGCAGGACTTCCAGGACACCCTCGATGTGGTGGCCGCCGCCCGGTTCAGCGCCGCGTTCACGTTCCAGTACTCGAAGCGACCGGGGACGCCGGCCGCAGAGTTCGACGACCAGTTGCCGAAAGCCGTTGTGCAGGAACGTTATCAGCGGCTCATCGATCTTCAGGAGCGGATCTCGCTGGAGGAGAACACCGCCCGGATCGGCCAACCGGTCGAACTGCTGGTGGCCGTCGGAGAAGGGCGCAAGGACACCCGCACCGCCAGAATGTCGGGGCGCGCACGCGACGGCCGTCTGGTGCACTTCACCCCGATGGGCGCCAACATCAGGCCGGGCGACATCGTCACCACCACGGTCACCGAAGCGGCGCCGCACCACCTGATCGCCGACGGGGCGGTGCTGCATCATCGGCGCACCCGGGCGGGGGACGCCCATGCCGCCGGGTTGCGTCCGCAAGGGGTGGGGCTGGGCATGCCGGGTATCGGCATGCCCGCCGGCCAACCGACCGCGTCCGGATGTGACCGGTGACCGCGGGCGGCAATCACAACAACCACTTCGACGAGTTCAAGGGCGACATCGAAGCTGCCGAACGTCGCGTCGCGGGGGAAATCGATCCCGGAGCACGGGCCCTGGTCCTCGCGATCGCCGTGTTCGTGCTGCTGCTTTCGTTCGTGCTGCCGCATACCGGCTCAGCCAGAGGCTGGGATGTGCTGGCGGGCAACGACACTGCGATCAGCGAGGGCATTTCGCTGCCGTCGCGGGTGTTCGTCTGGCTGGCGTTGGTGTTCAGCGTCGGGTTCTCCATGCTGGCGCTGCTGACCAGGCGTTGGGCGGTGGCATGGGTCGCGCTGGCCGGCTCCACGGTGGCGTCCTTCGCGGGTCTTCTTGCGGTGTGGTCCCGGCAGACCGCGCCGTCGCCGCACCCCGGGCCCGGCATCGGGCTGATCATCGCGTGGATCGCGGTGATCGTGCTGACGTTCCACTGGGCGCGGGTGGTGTGGGCGCGCACGGCGCTGCAACTGGCGGCGGAGGAAGAGCGCCGGGCCGCGGCCAAGCGGCAGAACAAGGGACTGCTGGAGAGCCTCGACGACGAACGCGACACCGGAGCCGACGGGCCGGAGAAGCCCTAGTAGCCTTTCTTGCCGAGCGCCTCTGCGGCGGCCTCGGCCCACTGCCGCCACTGCTCGGCGCTGGCCCGCGCCTCCTCTGCGTCCTTCGTGCGGCCCGCGGCCGCGGCCTTCTCGGCCTGTCGTTCGAATTGCTCTGCGCGCTCGCGGAATTGGTCGGCGCGCGCCTGGGCCTCCGGATCGATGCCGTGGGTCGGTGTGTCGCGCACCTTCTTCTCGACGGCGCGAAGTCGCCGCTCGAGATCGGCGCTGCGCTCGCGCGGCACCTTGCCGATCCTGTCCCACTTGTCGCCGATCGTGCGCAGGGCGGCGCGGGCGGCGTCCAGATCCGACGTGTCCAGCCTTTCGGCCTCCGCCAGCAGGGCCTCCTTCGCGTCGGCGTTGGCGCGAAACTCGGCGTCGCGCTCGGCCGAGATGGCGTTGCGGGCGGCGAAGAAGGCGTCCTGTGCGCCCTTGAACCGCTGCCACAGCGCGTCGTCAACGTCCTTGCTGGCGCGGCCTGCGGCCTTCCACTGCGCCAGCAGGTCGCGGAATACCGCCGCGGTGGGGCCCCAGTCGGTCGAGTCGGCGAGTCCCTCGGCGCGTTCGCACAGCGCCTCCTTGGCCTGGCGCGCACCGGCCCGCTCGCGATCCAGCTCGGCGAAGTGCGATCCGCGGCGCCGGTTGAATGTCTCCCTGGCCGCCGAATAACGCTTCCACAGCGCGTCGTCGGTCTTGCGGTCCAGACCGCTGATCGTGCGCCATTCATCGAGGATCTCGCGCAGCCGGTCGCCCGCGGCCTTCCACTGCGTCGAGTTCGTCGCGAGATCTTCCGCCTCGGCGGCCAGCGTCTCCTTGCGGGCGGTCTGTGCGGCGCGGTGTTCCTCCCGCTTGGTCTTCTCGGCCGCAGCGGCGGAACCGGCATGCTCGATGATCGTCGACAGCCTCGCCGCCAGCGAGTCGACGTCGCCGAGAACCGATGCCGTCGCCAGGCTTTCGGCCAGCGAGGAGGCGGCCGACTTGATCTTGCGGGCATCGCCGGTGCCGGACGCCAACCGGCTCTCCATCAGCGCGACCTCGGTGCTCAGATCGTCGAAGCGCCTGCCGAAGTGGGCGAAGGCCGCCTCGGTGTCGCCTGCCTGCCAGGATCCGATGACCCGTTCGCCTGCGCTGCTGAGGAGCCACACCGTGCCGTCGGCGTCGACGCGGCCGTACCGATGCGGGTCGCCGGATGCGGGAGCGGGTGCACCGTGCACCGATGGGGTGGGACCGGGCCGCGGGCCGGGGCGCGGTGGTCCGGGACGGGGAGCGGGTTTGGGTGTGGCCATCGTCAACTCCGAGGTCGCCTCGTCCCCTGCCCTTTGGGCGTGGGCCATCCCGCCGGTTTCGCTGGTCGTCATCTTCGGTTCCTCGTACCCTCCGCGCGGACGTCTCCGCGCACCTGCCGCGCGACGCGGCGCCGGTATTGCTTCGTCCGCTATTGAAACAGGTCGCCCGGCGCGCGTACGCCGATGCGCCCATTTGCCTAGGCTCGACTCGAGGCTGACGGGAGGTCATCGATGGACAAGGCGGACATCGCCGCCCTGCTCGCCCTCGGCGCTGCCTTCTTCATCGCGATCGGCGACGTCATCCATCAACGGTCCGCACACGAGGTCACCGACGAGCAGGTCAGCCATCTCGAGCTGTTCAAAAGGCTGCTGCGCGACGGACAATGGTGGCTGGGCAGCCTCGTCGCGGCCGTCGGGTTCGCACTGCAGGCGGCGGCACTCGGGCTGGGTTCCGTCCTGCTGGTGCAGGCGCTGCTGGTGACGTCCCTGCTGTTCGCGCTGCCGATCAACGCTCGTGCGACCCATCGCCGGGTGACCCGATGGGAGTGGATGTGGGCGGCCCTGCTCGCGGCGTCCGTCGTCGTGATCGTGACCGTCGGCAACCCGACGGCGGGCCATTCGCGCGCGTCGCTGGAGACGTGGACCGCGGTGATCGTCGTGCTGGGGCCCGCGCTGGTGGCGTGCGTGCTGGGAGCCAATGTGCTGAAGGGGCCAGCAAGCGCGGTGCTGCTCGGGGTGGTTTCCGGCGCCCTGTGGGGCCTTTTCGCGGTGCTGACCAAGGGTGTGGTCGACCGGCTCGACGACGGGTTGTGGGCACTGGTTCGCACACCCGAGCTCTACGTGTGGGCGCTGGTCGCCATCGCGGGCACGGCGTATCAGCAGTCGTCCTTCCGGGCCGGATCCCTCACCGCGTCCCTGCCGACCATGACGGTCGCCGAGCCCGTGGTCGGATCGGTGCTCGGCATCGTCGTGCTCGGAGAAACGTTGCGCCCGGGCGACGCGGGCTGGCTTACGCTGTTCGTCGCCGTCGCCGTGATGGTGGTCGCGACGGCCGCCCTGGCCCGCGGTGAAGCGGCGACGGCATCCGTCAAGCAGCCGGCCTGACCGTTACTTTGGTTGCGTGCTGAGCGCCATCGCGATAATCCCTTCGGCACCGGTCATGGTCGCCGAGCTGGCGGCGTCGGCCGCCATGGAACTCGCAGACCTGCGCGAGGCGGTGTTCGCGGCGGCGGCGTCGCTGCCGTCGCGCTGGATCGCCGTCGGTGTCGGCACCGCCGACGCGGTGGTGGGACCCGAGCGGGCGGGCACGTTCGGAGGCTACGGCGTCGACGTTCGCGTCGCGCTGTCACCAGGCGCAGGTGCGCTGGGAGACCTGCCGCTGTGCGCGCTCATCACCGGCTGGCTGCGGGAACAGGTGAATCCGCAGGCGAGCGCCGAGGTTCGGGTGTACTCCAGCGACCTCCCCGCCGATGCCGCACTGGACCGCGGCCGTCGGCTGCGCGCCGAAATCGACGGTGCGGCAGATGCCGTCGGCGTGCTCGTCGTCGCCGACGGGCTGAACACCCTGACGCAGCGCGCGCCGGGCGGCTATGACCCCGGCTCGATCCCGGTGCAGGCCGCGCTCGACGATGCACTGGCGACCGGTGATACCGCCGCGCTGGCGCGGTTGCCCGAGTCGGTCGTCGGCCGCGTCGCCTATCAGGTGCTGGCGGGACTGGAGCCGGAAAGGCGAACCGCCAAGGAGCTCTACCGCGGGGCGCCCTACGGCGTCGGGTACTTCGCGGGCGTCTGGCTTCCGGTCGGCTGGGGGCACCGCCCGCCCGAAGTGCAGGGGGAGAGCGAAGCGACCCGGGGATCAACACAGTGAGGCCGCTCGCGATCGTCGGCCCCACCGGCACCGGCAAGTCAGCGCTGGCGTTGGCCGTGGCCGAACGGCTCGGCGGCGAGATCGTGAATGCCGACGCGATGCAGCTCTATCGCGGCATGGACATCGGCACCGCCAAACTGCCCGTCGGCGAGCGGCGCGGAATCCCGCATCACCAGCTCGACGTTCTCGATGTCACCGCGACCGCGTCCGTCGCGCGCTACCAGGAGGCGGCGGCGGCCGACATCGAGGCCATCGCAGGCCGTGGGGCCGTGCCGGTCGTGGTAGGCGGGTCGATGATGTACATCCAGTCGCTTCTCGACGAGTGGGCGTTTCCCGCCACCGACCCCGCCGTGCGGTCCAAATGGGAGCAACGGCTCGGCGAGGTGGGGGTCGGCGCGCTGCACAGCGAGCTGGCCAGGGTCGACGCCGCAGCGGCGTCGTCGATCCTGCCGACCGACGGCCGTCGCATCGTGCGGGCACTCGAGGTCGTTGAGCTGACAGGCAAACCGTTCGCGGCGTCGGCGCCGAGCATCGGTGCGCCCCGCTGGGACACAGCGATCGTCGGGTTGGATTGGGACACAACCACTCTCGATGAGCGACTGGCAGAGCGCACCGACAAGATGTTCGCCGACGGGTTTGTCGCCGAGGTGCGCACGCTGTCGGATCGTGGCCTTCGCGACGGCGTTACCGCGTCGCACGCGCTCGGGTACGCGCAGGTGCTCGACGATCTCGACACGGGAGGCGACGGATCGGCGGCCCGCGAGCCGACATTCTTCGGAACCCGCCGCTACGTGCGCCGACAGCGGTCGTGGTTCCGCCGCGACCACCGCATCACCTGGCTCGACGGCGCGAGCACCGGCAACGTCGACAACGCGCTGGAGGTATGGCGGCACGTATCCTGATCAGGTGATGTTCACCAAGGGTCACGGCACGCAGAATGACTTCGTGCTGCTGCCCGACATCGACGGCAGGCTCCCGCTGGAGCCCGCGGCCGTGGCCGCGCTGTGCGACCGCCGTCGGGGGATCGGGGCCGACGGCGTCCTGCGGGTGACCACAGCGGGTGTTGCAGCTCAGGCCGGGGTCTTCGACCGGCTGCCCGAAGGTGTCGCGGCGGACGACTGGTACATGGACTACCGCAACGCGGACGGCTCGATCGCCCAGATGTGCGGCAACGGGGCCCGGGTGTTCGCGCACTATCTGCGCGCCAGCGGGCTGGAGAGCCGCGACGAGTTCGTCGTCGGCTCGCTGGCCGGCCCGCGGCCGGTGGTGCTGCATGCGTGGGACCGCACCACCGCCGACGTCACCGTCGAGATGGGCAAGACGAACCAGCTCGGCACCGGTGAGGCGATCGTCGGCGGAAGGCCCTTCGCCGGGCTCGCCGTCGATGTCGGCAACCCGCACCTCGCGTGCGTCGGGCCGGACCTGACGCCCGCCGAGCTGGCCGCGCTCGACGTGGCTGCGCCGGTGCAGTTCGACGCCGCGCAGTTTCCCGAAGGCGTCAACGTCGAAGTGCTGACCGCGCCGTCGAATGGTTCGGTGTCGATGCGGGTACACGAGCGGGGTGTCGGCGAAACACGGTCGTGCGGAACGGGAACCGTCGCCGCCACCGTCGCGGCGCTGGCATACCAGGGCGCGACGACCGGCACACTTGCGGTGGGCATACCCGGCGGCGAGGTCACTGTCACCGTCACCGACGCCAGCAGCTATCTGCGCGGGCCTTCGGTCTTGGTGGCCGCCGGGGAGATCTCCGAGGAATGGTGGCGTGCGCAGCAGCGTTAATTCAGATGCACGAAACAGTCGACGCGTGCACCATTTCTGATTACTCATGACATTTCCCGAATTCCCGGACAGCGAGATCCCGAGCGCGGGTGAGCTGGCTCTCGAAGACCGCACGGCGCTGCGCCGTGTGGCCGGTCTGTCGACAGAACTCACCGATGTCTCCGAGGTCGAGTACCGCCAGCTGCGGCTCGAGCGCGTCGTGCTGGTCGGAGTCTGGACCGAAGGTAGCGCAGCCGACGCCGAGGCCAGCCTCGCCGAACTGGCGGCCCTCGCCGAGACGGCGGGTTCCGAAGTCCTCGACGGCCTGGTTCAGCGCCGCGACAAGCCCGACGCATCCACCTACATCGGCTCCGGCAAGGCAGTCGAACTGCGCGATGTGGTTCTCGCGACCGGTGCCGACACCGTCATCTGCGACGGAGAGCTGAGCCCAGCACAGCTGACCGCGCTGGAGAAGGCGGTCAAGGTGAAGGTCATCGACCGCACCGCCCTGATCCTGGACATCTTCGCGCAGCATGCGACCAGCAGGGAGGGCAAGGCGCAGGTAACACTGGCGCAGATGGAGTACATGCTCCCGCGGCTGCGTGGCTGGGGCGAGTCGATGTCCCGCCAGGCGGGCGGACGCGCAGGCGGCAGCGGCGGCGGCGTCGGTCTTCGCGGGCCGGGCGAGACGAAGATCGAGACGGACCGGCGCCGCATCCGGGAGCGAATGGCCAAGCTGCGCCGCGACATCAAGGCGATGAAGAAGGCGCGCGACACCCAGCGCAGCCGCAGGCTCGGCAGCGACATGCCCTCCATCGCGATCGTCGGCTACACCAACGCGGGCAAGTCCAGCCTGCTCAACGCGCTCACCGGAGCGGGTGTTCTGGTGGAGAACGCGTTGTTCGCAACGCTCGAACCTACAACGCGCAGAGGCGAATTCGGCGACGGCCGGCCGTTTGTGCTGACCGACACCGTCGGGTTCGTCCGGCATCTGCCCACCCAGCTCGTCGAGGCGTTCCGCTCCACGCTGGAAGAGGTCGTCGACGCCGACCTGCTGGTTCACGTGGTCGATGGGTCCGACGTCAACCCGCTCGCTCAGATCGACGCGGTACGACAGGTGCTCGACGAGGTGATAGCCGACCATGACGGCCAGCCGGCGCCAGAGTTGGTGGTAGTCAACAAGATCGACGCGGCGGACGGGCTCACGCTCGCCCAGCTGCGGCGTGCGCTGCCCGGTGCGGCCTTCGTCTCGGCCCGCACCGGCGACGGCATCGGTCAACTGCAGCAGCGGATGGCCCAACTGGTGACACCGACCGACGCGGTCGTCGACGTGACGATTCCGTACGACCGCGGCGACCTGGTGGCACGGGTGCACGCCGACGGCCGCGTCGACGCCACCGAACATACGCCGGAAGGCACCCGGATCAAGGCGCGTGTGCCGATTCCATTGGCCGCCAACCTGACCGAGTACTCGACGTTCTGAGCATGAAAAATGGGGCACCCCTCGGCGCCCCATTTCTCCTGAGCGGTGTCTAGTCCTGCTGCTCGGACTTCTGACGCTCCTCGGCGGTCTTGGCCGCCCCACGGGCGGCTTCGGCCTCGGCTTCCTTCTTTGCCGCGTTCCGCTGTGCGTCGGCCTTGTCCTGCTGGGCCTGTCCCTCGCGGTAGAGGTCGTCACGGCCGGCCACGGCACCCGCGACCTCCTTGGCCTTGCCCTTGACGCCTTCGACGACGCCCTTGATGGCTTCCTCGGGGCCGCTGTTGTTGTCCGCCATTGCGCAATCCTCCTTGCGAGTCGGTACGGTGCCCTGTTCGTTCCCCGTACCGCCGGTCCGCTAAACGCAAGAATTCCTCAGGTGGTGCAGGTCACAGGTCACGCGATGTCGTACACGGCGGCCGCGGACGCGGCCATGACCCGCTCCGAAAGGGCGGCTTTCAGGCCGTAGAGGCGGTCCTCCTGCTCGGCCGTCCGGTTCTCGGTGCGGGCCAGATCGATGAACTCGTCGGTGACGAACCCGTCGCGCAGCAGCAACGTCGCTGTCCGGTCGCCGATGGTGACCTCGAAGACGAAATCCTCGAGCAGCCTGCCTCGGTCGGCCCGCACCAGGGTCCGGTCGACGATGTAGCGACCTTCGGTGACGCCGCGGGTGACCGCCTCGAAGCCGTCTCGGGCACCCGGCCCCCGAAAAGCCGTCCTGACAAGGATGGCGCGGCGCTGCGGCGGGGTGTCGGGGGCGAGTTCACCGAAGGCGCGTTGCATGACCTTGAACGCCATCGCGACACCGGCGGGGGAGTGCGTGCCGTGATAGCGCATCATGTCGTCGAACGTGAAGGTGACCGTGCGGCCACCGTCTTCGACCTGCAGCGACTCGGTCACCCCCACCTCGGGGATTGTATTTCGGGCACGCCCGTACCCAGCAACCAACCATCCGGTTGGGTGGTATATCGTCGTGGACAAAGTCCCCCGAATTCTGGAGGTTCTCCATGGGCAGTGTCGTCAAGTACGAGCGCACCCTCTTCGAGCCCGAACACGAGCTGTTCCGCGAGTCCTACCGGGCGTTCCTCGACCGGCACGTCGCCCCGTACCACGACGAGTGGGAGAAGGACAAGATCGTCGACCGCGGCGTCTGGCTGGAGGCGGGCAAGCAGGGCTTCTTGGGCATGGCCGTGCCGGAAGAGTATGGCGGCGGCGGCAATCCCGACTTCCGCTACAACGTCATCATCACTGAGGAGACCACCGCGGGCCGGTACAGCGGGATCGGCTGGGGCCTGCACAACGACATCATCGCCCCGTACCTGCTCAACCTCGCCGACGACGAGCAGAAGCAGCGCTGGCTGCCGAAGTTCTGCACGGGCGAGATCATCACCGCGATCGCGATGACCGAGCCCGGCACCGGCAGCGACCTGCAGGGCATCAAGACCCGCGCCGTCAAAGAGGGCGACCATTACGTGCTCAACGGGGCCAAGACGTTCATCACCAACGGCATCAACGCCGACCTGGTGATTGTGGTGGCCCAGACCGATCCGGACAAGGGGGCGCAGGGCTTCTCGCTGCTGGTCGTCGAGCGCGGCATGGAGGGCTTCGAACGCGGACGCAAGCTGGACAAGATCGGCCTTGACGGCCAGGACACCGCCGAGCTGTCGTTCACCGACGTCAAGGTGCCCGCCGAAAACCTGCTCGGCGAGGAGGGCATGGGGTTTATCTATCTCATGCAGAACCTGCCGCAGGAGCGGCTGAACATCGCGGTGATGGCCGCGGCGGCGATGGAAGCCGTGTTGACCGAGACACTGCAATACACCAAGGAGCGCAAGGCTTTTGGCAGGCCGATCGGCAGCCAGCAGAACAGCCGGTTCCTGCTCGCCGAGCTGGCCACCGAAGCGACCGTGGTGCGGATCATGGTCGATGAGTTCATCCGGCTTCACCTCGACGAGAAGCTGACCGCCGAACAGGCCGCCATGGCCAAGTGGTACTCCACCGAGAAGCAGGTCCACCTCATCGACCGCTGCCTGCAGCTGCACGGCGGCTACGGCTACATGAGGGAATACCCGGTTGCCCGGGCGTATTTGGACGCGCGTGTGCAGACCATTTACGGCGGCACGACCGAGATCATGAAGGAGATCATCGGGCGCTCCCTGGGCGTCTGATCGCCCGGCCGAACGCGCTTTCCCGGGCGGGTGAGATCGCTGTGGATATCGTGTCTATGTCACGTTCAGCTGACGGACGCGCTAGTTTCAGGGGGTCTTTGCCGTAATCAGGGGAGGGTGGATACGTGGGGAGCGAACCCTGCTGAACACCGCGATCGGCCGCACCGCGGCAGTTCTGCTGTCTGCGGCCCTTGCCCTTGTGCTTGCCCCGCAGGCATCGGCGGATCCGATTTCCGACGCCACCGACGCAATCAATCAGGCCTATGACGCCAGCGGCGGTGCCACGGGTCCAATGGGCCCCGGCGACGGGGGTGTCTATCCCGTCGGCGCCGGCTTCGGCCAGAACTTCGCCGGCGGCAAGATCCTGTTCACCCCCGACACAGGCGCGCACGTCATGGCGGGCGCGATCCTGCAGAAGTACGACTCGCTGGGCGGAGCCGGCGACGGTGACCTCGGTTTTCCGACGATAGACGAGGGCCCCGGCAAGGCGCCTGACAGCCGCAACACCACATTCAGCGCCGCGGACAAGCCTGTCATCTTCTGGACGCCCGACACCGGTGCCCATGTTGTCCGAGGTGCGCTGAATGCGGCATGGGACAAGCTCGGCGGTTCAGCTGGACCGCTCGGCGTGCCGGCCGAAGACGAGGTCTACAAGGGCGATGTCGTATCGCAGAAGTTCACCGGCGGCGAGGTGTCGTGGAACCGGTCTTCGAAGGAGTTCAGCACGGAGCCCCCGGACCTTGCCGGGCAGCTGGCCGGGCTGACCGTCCCCGAGGACGCGACGTCGGCGATCAACGCCGCGCGGCGGAGGGCGGGCGGACCGCTCGGACCTCTCGGCGACGAACAGGGCCAGCAGTATGCGATCGGCCAGGACGGCGCAGGGCAGGCGTTCGCCGGCGGCAAGATCTTCTACAACCCGGCCACCGGGGCCAACGTGGTGACCGGCCAGGTGCTGAAAAAGTATGAGTCGGTTGGTGGCCCGCAGGGCGACCTCGGCTTCCCGATCAGTGACGAGGCCGACGGCGGCCTGAAGACGGGTAGCCGGGTGAGCGCGTTCGCCGCCGACGACAAGCCGGTCATCTTCTGGACACCCGACTACGGCGCGTTCATCGTGCGCGGCGCGATGAACGCGGCCTGGCAGAAGCTCGGCGGCGCCTCGGGTTCGCTCGGGCCGCCCGTTGCGGATCAGGCGGAGGACGGCAACAAGGTGTCGCAGCGCTTCACCGGCGGCGAGATCTCCTGGGACAAGCAGACAAACAAGTTCAGCACCCAGCCGGCCAACCTGGCCTCCGGGCTCGCCGGTGTGTCGGTGCCCGGCTACCAACCACCGGAGGGTACGAACTCTGCCGCTCCCCATTCCAAGCAGCGCAACTGGTTTACGCCGTCGTGGTGGTGGTTGTTGGCCATCGTCCCTGTGCTGGTTTTGGTGGGCCTCGTGGCGGCGGCGACCCTGCGGCGCCGCGGCCAGAGCGATGCCGAT
The DNA here is from genome assembly GCA_046735135.1 of Actinomycetota bacterium. GTDB lineage: Bacteria > Actinomycetota > Actinomycetes > Mycobacteriales > Mycobacteriaceae > Mycobacterium. The sequence goes on along the minus strand of JBKPSU010000008.1, from coordinate 18,209 downwards.
GAGCTCGAGGATCCATTCCACCTCGACACCACCCATGACACCGCCGCCGAGGCCGAGGCGGTGCGGCTGGAAGGGTCCGACGCGCGGCTGGCCGAGAGTTACGCCAGGCCACCGGGTTCCGGGGGGTACGGGTCGGGCGGCGTCGACCACGATCCCTACCCGCCGCCAGGCGACGACGATGACGACAACGACGCCGACCACGGCGACGAGTTTTCCGAGCTCGAACCGGAACCCGACGAATCCGATACGGGGCCAATCACATCCGAGTCGGACCCGAATTCCGGCCGCCATGCCGCGATCGCGCTCGACGAACTGGACGACGATGTCGACGAACCGGCGGCAGTGCCGGTCGACGATCCGACGTCGACCGTTGCGCCGGAATCCCTGACCGCGATTCACATGCCGCTTGCCGACCCTTACCAGGTGCCGGCCGGATTCCCGATCAAGGCTGACACCAAGTCCGGGCTCTACTGGTCCCCGGAAAGCGACCTCTACGACCACGTGCCCGCGGAGGTCTACTTCGTCAACGAAGAGTTCGCCCGCGCCAACGGGTTCGTGAAGGCCGACTGATCGCCGTCAGATCTTGCGGATGACGGTGACGACCTTGCCGAGGACGGCGGCGTCGTTACCGGGAATCGGGTCGAAGGCCGGGTTGTGCGGCATCAGCCACACCTGGCCGCGGGTGCGCTTGAACGTCTTAACGGTGGCCTCGCCGTCGATCATCGCCGCAACGATGTCGCCGTTGTCGGCGACGTTCTGCTGACGCACCACGACCCAGTCGCCGTCGCAGATCGCCGCGTCGACCATCGAGTCGCCGACCACCTTCAGCAGGAACAGCGACCCCTCGCCGACCAGCTCGCGCGGTAATGGGAAGACGTCCTCGACGGCCTCTTCGGCCAGGATCGGGCCGCCCGCCGCGATGCGGCCGAGCACCGGGACGAAGGTGGGTTCCGGAAGCGCGTCGGATCCGGCGACGTCGGTGCCCACGATCGGCGTCACCGCGTCGTCGGCGCCGCGCACGTCCACGGCGCGCGGGCGGTTCGGGTCGCGGCGCAGATAGCCTTTGCGCTCCAGCGTGCGCAGCTGATGGGCGACCGACGACGTGGACGTCAGCCCGACGGCGTCGCCGATCTCGCGGATGCTCGGGGGATACCCCCGGCTGGTCACCGAAGCGCGGATGACCTGCAGAATCGTGCGCTGCCGTTCGGTGAGCCCGCCCTCGGGGGCGCGGCGGTCGTGGGTGCTGTCGGGGCCGGCTGTGGTGGTCCGAGTGTCGGTGCGGTCCTCGCTCATGGCGCCGAATGTAGTCGCCGAACGCCCGAGAATCAAACATGTGTTCGAGGTGTGTCGCGAATTTTCCCTGGCCGGACGGCCGTGGCCGAATTTTGTCGGTGCCGCGTCCTATGGTTTGGCAACAGTTCGATCACATGTTCTATTAATCGAACACCTGATCGACTAAAGTTCGAACATAAGAGCGAACAGGCAGAGCGAAAGGCGAGGGACATGACAGTTCTGGACACCCGAGAAGCCCTAGTGGGACCCGCCATGCGGCCGTACCGGCCGGCCCCAGTGCGCAGGCCTCACCGTGCGGCTCAGCCGCGGCGGCGACCCGGCGGTGCGCCGACGCGCTATCGCGGTCCCGGCGTGGTGATGTCCCGCGCTTCGCATCGCAGGCGCCCGATCACCCCGGCCGCCACTGTCGGACTCGCGCTTCTTGCCGCGCTGATCACGGTGTGGCTCGGTGTGGTGGCCCAGTTCGGCGGGGTGGTCGGCACTGCGAACTCGTCCGCGCCGGTGCCCGACACGTTGGCCGTGGTGCAGGTGCAGGCGGGGGAGACGCTGCAGCAGGTCGCCCACCGGGTGGCCCCCGACGCTCCCGTCGGACACGTCGTGGATCGCATCCGTGAGCTCAATCAACTCGAGTCCGCGTCGCTGGACGCGGGCCAGACCCTGATCGCACCGGTCGGCTGACGATTCATCGTGCGCGGTGAAACGCGCTGTTGCACAAGGGCTGTGGCGGGCATGCGGACGCGACGCGCATCAATCACCCGGACTCTGGGATCCGAGCCGACTGCAAAGGTACGCTCGGAGTGGTTCGAGTCAGGTGTTTCGTGCGGCGAAGGAGCAGTCATGCACTGTCCGTTCTGCCGTCATCCCGACTCCAGGGTCGTCGACTCCCGCGAAACCGACGAGGGCCAGGCAATTCGGCGCCGCAGATCCTGCCCGGAGTGTGGTCGCCGGTTCACCACCGTCGAGACCGCCGTGCTCGCCGTCGTCAAGCGCAGTGGGGTCACCGAACCGTTCAGCCGGGAAAAGGTCATCAGGGGCGTGCGCAGGGCCTGCCAGGGCCGCCAGGTCGACGACGACGCCCTGAACCTGCTGGCCCAGCAGGTCGAAGACACTGTGCGAGCGACGGGTTCACCCGAGGTGCCCAGCCACGAAGTGGGGCTGGCCATCCTTGGCCCGCTACGAGATCTCGACGAAGTCGCCTACCTCCGGTTCGCATCCGTCTACCGCTCGTTCTCCTCGGCCGACGACTTCGAGCGTGAGATCGAAGCGTTGCGTGCGCACCGCCAAGTCCCGAGTTCGGGCTGACCGCACGCCCGTCAGTCGATCTGGCGTGCTCCGTCGTTGACAACGCGCCCCGCTACGCGCACCCACCCGTCGGCGCTCCACTGGGTCTCGATCACCGATCCCTTTCCCTGCACGATGGTGAGGTCGCGGCTGAGGTAGTCGGTGATACGCACGGCCGCAGCGCCGGTGGCCTCGTCCTCGGGTATACCGAGGCCCAATGCGAACATCCGGGACCGCAACACGCCGTTATCCCGGTCGGTCCACGTCCACAGGTAGTTCTCGACATCGTCGGGATAGTCGTCAGGTTGCGCGGCGAAGAGTTCATCGGTGGAGTCGAGGTCGTGAATCGCGAACTCCGGCGCCCATCCGGCGCGCGCCCTGACGGCGGCCATGTCCCCGTCATAGCTGACCTGCACGACCCCGGCGGGCACCGTGAGGGTGTGGATCGGCATGCCGATGTCCCGCAGCCACCACGACGCTCCCACTGTCGGATGGCCTGCGAACGGCAGTTCGGTGGTGGGGGTGAAGATGCGGGCAGCCGCGGTGCTGGCCCCCGACTCCGGTAATTCGACGAATATCGTTTCGCTGTAACCCAATTCGGTTGCGATGCGCTGACGGTCGGCCGGATCGACAGTGCTCGCGTCGACAACGCCGAGAGGATTGCCGAACTTGCCCTCCTGATCGGTGAACACCCGCAACACGGTCACGTCGATGGCCATACGCCGATGCTACGACGTGCCGACGAAGCGCAGATCAGGTGGCGCTGCGCTCGTCGGTGTCCATCGCATCGAGCACGGCGGCCCGGGTGTCGATCGGTCCGCTGATCGTGGCCTCGCCGCTGCCCGCGCGCAGCAGCCCGCGAAGCAAATCCTGGTCATACACAGCGGGTTCGGTGGAATCGATGAACCGCTCGACCACCTCGACGAAGCGGTCGGGATCGTCGTGGAACGGGAAATGCCCAGAGCCGTCGAAGATCTCGAGCCGAGAACCCGGCATCGCGGAGTGCGCCAGATGCGCGTGGGCGACCGGGATGACCGAGTCATGAGAACCCCAAATAAGCTGTACTGGAACGGATTCGGTGAGATAGCAGCGGTCCAGCATCGTGACCACCTGGCCGCGCCAGTCGACAACGGCCCGCAGTGTGCGGGCGAATGCCGACGAGGCGGTCGGCTCGGGCAGGTCGCGCAGGATGCGAAGCATTTCCGGTAGGTCGCGGCCCACCCCGGTTCTGCCGATCGCCAGACCGGCGACGCGGCCCACCGCCTGCACCGTGGGAAGAACCAGCGGCAGGCGCAACAGCGCCAGCGCCTCGCTGCCCATCGGTAGCGACGCGATCCGCAGCGCGAAGTTGACGTCCTTGGTCACCCCGCCTGCGCCGACTAGGATCAGCCGGTCCACCAGCTGCGGGAACTGGTAGGCGAACTGCATCGCCACGCCACCGCCGAGCGAATGCCCGACCACAGTGACCCGTTCGATGTCGAGGACGCTGAGAAGGTCGCGCATGCCGTTGGCGTAAGCGGCGACAGAGTAGTCGGCGCGCGGCTTGTCGGACTTGCCGTGTCCGAGCAAATCGGGAGCGATCACCGTGAACCGCTGGGCGAGCGTGGATTGCACGCTGCTCCACGTCGTGGAGTTGTCGCCGATTCCGTGGATCAGCAGGATCGCGGGCCCCGATCCGGCGATCCGGAACGCGCGCCGGTATCCGTGCACGGTGCGGTACTGCAACGAGGGCGTGAGCTCACGCACAGGGCGCAGATTGGGCTTTCGCCCTGTCATATCGTCAACTTCGTTGACGGCGGCATTTTGCCTCAACTTCGTTGTCGGACGCGGGTGACGGCCTAATTGCCGTCGTCCCCGTCTTGCAAGCCTTCTTTTCTCTTGTCCCGGGCCTGCTGTGCGAGAAATCGTTCGAACTCGGCTCCGAGCTCGTCACCGCTGGGCAGATCCTCGTCGCGGGCCAGCAGTGATTGGTTCTCCTGGGCAGCGATGAAGGCATCGTACTGGCGCTCCAGGGCCTCCACCACCTGAGCGACTTCGCTGCTGCCCTCGACTTGTTCGTTGACCTTGGTGGCCACCTCGATGGCGGCGTCGGCCAGCGCGGACAGCGGCAGCTGCAGCGACCCGGACTTGGCCACCTGGTTGAGCAGCGCCTCCGCGGCCGCCGGATAGTCGGTCTGGGCCAGGTAGTGCGGCACGTGCACGGTGAACCCCACCACATCGTGGCTGTGCTGGGCCATCCGGTATTCGAGCAGGCTCGACACGCTGCCGGGGACCTGCACTTCGCCTACCCACGGCGTGTGGTCTGCGATCAGCTCTTTGTTGTTGGAGTGGGCGGTCAGCGTGATCGGCCGGGTGTGCGGCACCGCCATCGGGATGGTGCCAAGCCCGATGGTCTGGCGTACGTCCAGCCGCTCGGCCAGCAGCCGGACGGCGGTGATGAAGCGCTCCCAGTGCAGATCCGGTTCCATGCCTGCCAGTAGAAGGAAGGGAGTTCCCACGCTGTCGTGAAGGGCATAGAGGCTCAGCTCCGGTTCCTCGTACTGGGTGAAGTGGTCGGTCTTGAACGTCATCAGGGGTCGTCTCGACCGGTAGTCCAGCAGCTCGTCGATGGCGAACGAGGCGACCAGCTCGGTGTCCAGCGTGTCCTTGAGATGCTGGGCGGCCAGCCGGATCGCGTGCCCGGCGTCCGAGAATCCCTCGAGGGCGTGGATCAACACCGGCCCACGGCCGTCCGGCAAGGACAGTTGCGGTGCGGGGAACTCGAGCTCGTACATTCCGCTCTGCTCGGGTTCGTAGCTCTGATCCTTCTTGTCGTCCATTCGCGCACCTCCTTCCACCACGAGTTACCAGTGTCTCATTCACCTGAACGACGGCTGTAGAAGTACACGTGAACGGGCCGTCTGGCTGCGCAATCAGGCAAGATCGGTCGGATGCGGGTTCGGGCGGCGTGTGCGATCGGGCTGCTGGCGCTAACCGCCGCCTGCGGTCGCCCGGAACACGAAGTGCCGCATCCGGGCAGCAGTACGGCGACCGCGGCCACGATCACCGCCGCGCCGGTGCCGCCGCACCCGAGGATCGGCGCGGTGTTCCTCGGCGCAGGCGATCTGCACACGTGTACGGGTGCCGTTCTGGATTCGACGGCGGGCGACCTGATCCTGACCGCCGCACACTGCGTCGCCGCGAACGTCGATACCGCGTTCGTCGCGGGGTTCAAGGACACCGCAAGCCCGGCGGAGGTCTGGAAGGTCGACGCGACCTATCTCGACCCGCGCTGGGTGAAGAATCGAGATCCGTTGGCCGACTTCGCCATTCTGCGGGTGGCGCGCGACGGCGGTGGTTCGGTCGAAGCCGAGGCGGGCGGTGGGTTCGCGCTTGGACCGGCGCCCAAGAAGGGCACAGTCGTCTCCGTCACCGGATACGAGTTGGGCGTCGGGGGCGGGCCGATCGGCTGCGAGGCCCCGATCGAGCTGGCTCCCGGTGGTTATCCGTCGCTGCTCTGCACCGGGCTGGTCGGCGGCACGAGCGGTGCGCCGTGGATCGTCGGGCCGACTGTCATCGGGGTGGTCGGCGGACTCGACGGCGGCGGATGCGACGAAACCGTAACGTACTCATCGCCATTCGACGACGGAGTGGTCGCATTGCTGACGCGGGCCGAGGCGGGTGGACCCGCGGACCCGGCGCCTGACGACTTCGGCGACGACTGCTGACCTACGAGCGGAACTGGTTCAGCGCGCGCAGCTTGTTCATCACATCGAGCGCCGCGACCTTGTAGGCCTCGGAGAACGTCGGGTAGTTGAAGACGGCGTCGACGAGGTATTCGACGGTGCCGCCGCAGCCCATCACGGCCTGACCGATGTGCACCAGCTCCGTGGCGCTGGTGCCGAAGATGTGCACGCCGAGCAGCCGCAGGTCCTCGGTGGAGACCAGCAGCTTGAGCATGCCGTAGGAGTCGCCCGCGATCTGGCCGCGAGCCAACTCGCGATACCGGGACACCCCGACCTCGTAGGGGATCGAGTCGCGGGTCAGATCCACCTCGGTGGCGCCGACGTAGGACACCTCCGGGATCGAGTAGATCCCGATCGGCTGCAGCTCGGTCATGCCCTTCGCCGGCTCGCCGAACGCGTGGTAGGTGGCCAGCCTGCCCTGGTCCATCGACGTGGCGGCCAGCGCCGGGAATCCGATCACGTCGCCGACGGCGTAGATGTGGTCGACCTTCGTCTGGAACTGGTCGTCGACGAAGATCCTTCCCCGGCTGTCGATCTCGAGCCCGGCGTTCTCCGCGTCGAGGTGTTCGGTCTGACCTTGCCGCCCTGCCGAGTACATCACCGTCTCCGCCGGGATCTGCTTACCGCTGGCCAGCGTGGTGACCGTCCCCGCTGAGCCGACGTCGACCGCTGTGACCTCCTCGCCGAAGCGGAACGTCACGGCCAGATCGCGCAGGTGGAACTTCAGCGCCTCGACCACTTCGGGATCGCAGAAGTCCAGCATGCTGTCGCGCTTCTCGACGACGGTGACCTTGGTGCCGAGCGCGGCGAACATCGACGCGTACTCGATGCCGATCACACCCGCCCCGACCACCACCATCGACGACGGCAGCGACTTGAGGTCGAGGATGCCGTCGGAGTCAAGCACCCGCTCCTCGTCGAACTCGACGCCAAGAGGACGGGCCGGTTTGGTTCCGGTGGCGATCACGATGAATTCGCCTCGGACGGTTGTCCTTTCGCCGCGGGTCTGGTCGTCGACGCAAATGGTGTGCTCGTCGAGGAACCGACCGTGGCCCGTGTGAAGGTCGACCCGGTTGCGCATCAGCTGATTGCGCACCACGTCCTGCTCCTTAGTGATGACGTGGGTGGTGCGGGCCAACAGGTCTTGCGGTGTGATCTTCTCCTTGACCCGGTAGCTCGCGCCGTATAGCTCGCGCTGGCTCATGCCGGTCAGGTAGACGACCGCTTCGCGCAGGGTCTTGCTGGGAATGGTCCCGGTGTTGACGCAGACGCCGCCGAGCATCCTGCCGCGCTCGATGACGGCGACCGACTTGCCGAGCTTTGCCGCAGCGATGGCGGCCTTCTGCCCGCCGGGACCTGAACCGATGACGACGAGGTCGTACTCCAGCACCGAAGCCATATGGAAGGTCTACGCCGATTGCGGCGATCTCGCATGCCGACACCGTCAAATAGCTCGTGAACAACATCGCCGCGCGCCTGAGAGCCGCCGTGGCGGGCCGATGAGACGATGTCAGCGATGGTCGGCACGGTTCTGCGGTACCCGCGCGGGTTTTTGCTGCCCGCCGTCGCGTGCGCCCTTCTGACGGCGTCGGCGCCGCTCGCGGGCTGCGCACGCGCGGTCAATGGAAGCCCGCAGGTCGCCCAGGCCGGGGCCAGTCCCGCCACGCCGGTTCCGGTAGCGGACTTGCTGATCGAGCCGACACGGTTCCCCGCGCAGTATCCGGCTGTCGTTGTGGACCCCGGCATCGTTGCCCGCCTGCTGCGTCAGATCGACGGTGTGCCAGACGGATCCGTGGTGACGCCGCCGGATTGCGCGCCGCCGCCGGTCGCGGCCTCAGAGGGCGCCGCCGTGCAGGGCGTGAATCAGGAGAATGGCGCAAGCTTGATCGTCACGGTGACCCGGCCTGCGCCACCATTGCGCGCCAGGGTCGATCAGCTGACCCGATGTGCGTCGTTCACAAGCGCGGTGGCAGGCGAGGAGCCGCAGGTTTCCGATGTCACGGTTGAGCTGCCGCCTGCGCCACCTGTGGACGCCGAGGACAACTACGCGGTCGACCAGACGGTGACACCGGAGTCGTCAGAAGCATCAGGCACGCGGACGTTGACCTTTGTCGCCAAGATCGCCGAGGTGCAGGTCACCGCATCCTGGCAGGGGATGGTCGATGCCGACGCGCCACCGGATACCGGCCAACTCGACGCTCTGTTCACCGGCGCGGTGCTGAAGGTGCGCAGCCAGATTCCGCGCTAGCGGCCATCCCCAAACGCGGGTTCGTCCCCAGCCGCAACGGTCGCGTGCCGTCGCGGACACTATTCGTCGGCGACATTGGCCACGGTCGAGCCATGACGACATCGCCATCCGATTTTCAACTCAACAGGCCCGGCGCGCTCATCGCCGCCTTGCCCGCCGTCCTTGGCTTCGTGCCGGAGAAGTCTCTCGTTCTGGTCACCGTCGACCGCGGCGAAATGGGTTGCGTTATGCGCGTTGACCTTTCGCCTGATCTGTTCGACTCGGTCGGCCATCTCGCCGAGATCGCCGCGGCGGCCCGTCCGGACGCCGCGATCGCGGTGGTCGTCGACGAAGCGGGCGCAGGCTGTCGGCTGTGCAACGACGACTACCGCGGGCTGGCCAGGACATTGGAGGAGCGGCTGGCCGAACACGGGATCACGCTGCTGGATTTCCACGTGGTCGACAGAGTGGCCGCAGGCGGACGCTGGCATTGTCCTGGCGACGGCGGCTGGGGCACCGTCGACGACCCGTCGGCGTCGCCGCTTGCGCTCGCGGCCGTGCTCGACGGTCGCAGGCTGTACGCCCGCCGCGAGGAACTCCAGAACGTCATCGCGGTCGTCGACGAGGACGCCAGCGCTGCGCTCGCCGGCGTGATCGGCGAGCCGACCGACGCCGAACCCGACCCGGCACGCGACATCGAGTGCGCCATGGCAGCGGCGGCGCAGGTGGCCGCGGGCGAGGCGCCCGCCGAATCCGCGATGGTCCACCTGGCGCGTGCGCTGACCGATCCGCAGGTGCGGGACACGCTCTACGCGCTGGCCGTCGGGGACGGTGCCGCCCAAGCCGAGGAACTGTGGGCGCTGCTAGCCCGCACGCTTCCCACGCCGTGGCGGGTCGAGGCGCTGGTGCTGTTGGCGTTCTCGGCGTACGTCCGCGGCGACGGACCACTGGCGGGTGTGTCGCTGGAGGCGGCGCTGCGCTGCGATCCCGACCATCGGATGGCGGGCATGCTCGACCAGGCGCTGCAGTCGGGAATGCGGCCCGAACAGATCCGCGAACTCGCCGCGACGGGATACCAGCTCGCCAAACAACTGGGGATCGAGCTGCCGAAGCCGAGGGAGTTTCGACGGCGGGCCGGCTGATGCCGTTGTGCGCTAGACCTTTTCGACCTTGACGGCGTGGGCCATCTCGTGGGGGAGCTCGACCTGTTCGTGGCCGGGAATCACGATCATGACGCCGCCGTTGGGGCCGGTTTCGACCGTCACGCGCGCGTTGGGAACCACGCCGGCTTCCTTGAGCCGCGCGATGAGGCTGACGTCACCCTGGACGTGCTCGGTCAGCTGGCGAACGACCACCGCGACCGGAAAACCAGACGGCAGCTCCGTCAGCCGAACGAGGTTGCGGTCCTCGGAGCCAATCGAGTCGCCGACACCGAGCTCCGAAAGCCCGGGGATGGGGTTGCCGAACGGGGACACCGTCGGGTTGTCGAGGACCTTCACCAGGCGCCGTTCGACGTCCTCGCTCATCACGTGTTCCCAGCGGCATGCCTCGGCGTGCACTTCCTCCCACGGCAGCCCGATCACGTCGACCAGCAGCCGCTCGGCCAGCCGGTGCTTGCGCATCACGGCGACCGCAAGCGCACGGCCCTTGTCGGTCAGTTCGAGATGGCGGTCGCCTGCGACATGGAGCAGCCCGTCGCGCTCCATCCGGGACACGGTCTGGCTGACGGTCGGCCCACTCTGCTCGAGACGCTCGGCGATGCGCGCACGCAGCGGCACTACGCCCTCTTCTTCGAGGTCGTAGATGGTGCGTAGGTACATCTCGGTGGTATCGACCAAATCGTTCATGGACAACCCTTCGTCACGCCAGAGTCTACCGACCTAGCTGCGAGAATAGGGGTTTCCCTCCGTGTCGGGGCCAGAGAAAAGCCCGCCGGCGTGAACCGGCGGGCTTTTCTGGAGGGGTCGCTAGCTGGCGTAGGAGCGCAACCGGTCGGCACGTTCGCCGTTGCGCAGTTTGGCCATCACCTCGCGCTCGATCTGGCGCACTCGTTCCCGGGACAACCCGAAGAGCTTGCCGATCTGATCGAGGGTGCGGGGCTGGCCGTCGTCGAGCCCGAACCGCAGCCGGATCACTTGCTGCTCACGCTCGTCGAGCGTTGCCAGCACGTGCCGAATGTCGGTGTGCAGAAGTTCGGAGATGACGGCGTTCTCGGCCGACATCGCCTCGGCGTCCTCGATGAAGTCGCCGAGTGGGGCTTCCTCGTCGCTGCCGACGGGCATGTCCAGGCTCACCGGGTCGCGGCTGTGCTCGAGCAGATCGGTGATCTTCTCCACCGGGATGCCCGACTCTGCGGCCAGTTCCTCGTCGGTGGCCTCGCGGCCGAGGTTCTGGTGCATCTCCCGCTTGATGCGGGCGAGCTTATTGACCTGCTCGACGAGATGGACGGGCAGGCGGATGGTGCGACTCTGGTCGGCCATGCCGCGGGTGATCGCCTGACGGATCCACCAAGTGGCATACGTGGAGAACTTGAATCCCTTGGTGTAGTCGAACTTTTCCATCGCGCGGATCAGGCCGAGGTTGCCCTCTTGGATCAGGTCCAGCAGCGGCATGCCACGGCCCGTGTAGCGCTTCGCAAGGGAGACAACCAGTCGAAGGTTGGCCTCAAGGAGATGGCTGCGGGCCGCCTGGCCGTCGCGCACGATGGCCGCGAGATCACGTTTGCGGTTCTCACCGAGACGCTTGCGCGTCTCCAACAGGTGCTGCGCGTAAAGCCCGGCCTCGATCCGCTTCGCGAGCTCAACCTCGTCGGCGGCGTTGAGCAAAGCCGTTTTGCCGATGCCGTTCAGGTACACGCGCACGAGATCAGCGGCTGGACTCTGAGCATCCAGATCGTGGTCAATGCGGCTTATTGCGGCAATTGCCATCAGGGCCTCCTGCTCGGCTCGAACTGTCAAGAACTTCAACGCCCAATTGCTCGGAAGAGTTCCCACGAACCCGCCGCTTCACACGTGTTGATCAGCGGTTTTGCCCTGATGGCCTGAGAATCGTCTGAGAATACGACTAGATGTCGCTCAGGAAGGAACGTCGCCTGCTTCGTCGCCGCCGTCGGGTTGCGGTGCCGATCGCGCCCGCGGTTCGAGGGCGGGCCGTTCGGCGGTCGGGAACAGCGGTGTGCGGCGTGCGGCGTACCGCCGTGGTTCCTCGGCACGGCGCGGTGGCCGGTCATTCGCTATCAGCACCGCGATCCACGGCAGGGGTATCGACGCGACGAGGATCGCCAGCGATACGAGTCCGTTCTGCCACACGCCGTAGGCCACGGCGGCGAGGATCAGGGCCGGAATCCGGAACGCCATGATGGTCAGGTACTTGCGTACCCGCGCGCGGTGTTGCTCTTCGTAAGCGGGTGCGGCAGCGGTGATCAGGACGGGCCGACCGTCGTCGTCGAAACCCAGCTCTGGGCCGTGTTTCATACCCCTACTGTTCCACACTCGGGCCCGAAGAAACCGTTCGGTTTCTTACCGATGTATTGCAGGGGCACAATGGGCGCATGCAAACCCAGACGATCGAGCGCACCGACACCGACGAACGCGTCGACGACGGGACTGGCAGCGATACCCCGAAGTACTTCCACTACGTCAAGAAGGACAAGATCGCCGAAAGCGCCGTCATGGGTACCCATGTCGTCGCGCTGTGCGGCGAGGTCTTTCCGGTGACGAAGGCGGCCAAGCCCGGTTCGCCGGTGTGCCCGGACTGCAAGAAGATCTACGAGCGGCTCAAGAAGTAGTCGCGTCGCCCTTGGCGGTAGCGGGTGCGGCCGTCGCATCGGATGTCGCCGAGCCGCCGTTGAACGAATCGAGCGATTCGGCCGCCTTCTCCTCCAGCCACCATCTGAACCGCTTGGCATGGGTGGCCGGCGCGGGCCACTCCTCCTGGATCGCGGCGTTCAGCTCGGCCCCGATCATAATCGAGAAGCCGAGGAAGAAAGCGAACAACAGGAACGCGATCGGTGTCGCCAGTGCGCCGTAGGTGTAGCCGGTGCTGGTGATGTAGGTCAGGTAGATGCGCAGCCCGACCGTCGCGACGAGGAACACCACGGTCGCCAGCAGTGCGCCGAGCATCAGCCGATGCGACGGAAGCGGCTCCGGCAGCGACACGCGGTAGAGAAAAGTCACCGCGACCCAGAGGCCGAGAAACAGCGCGGGGTAGTAGCCGTACTGCAGGACGTTGTCCCAACTGTCGGGGATGTGCTCCCCGATCTTCAGCGGGCCCAGCGCGACGAGCGGCGCCGTGGCTATCGCCATCACCAACATCACCACATAGAGACCCAGCGCGAAGAAGCGCTGTCGCACCGGATGGCGCAACGGGGTTTGGTCGTGGGCCTCGGTGATCGAATCGACGAACGCCGACACGGCCGACGATCCGGCCCACAGCGAGATCACGAAACCCAGCGAGACGACCTCGCCGCGTGCGCCTTTGACGATGTCGCGGACGGTCGGCTCGATGATCTCGGTGACGACGTTCTTGGAGAAGAAGCTGTTCGCCGTGTTGATCAACTGGTGCTCGATCATCGGCAATGTCTCGGGTCCGAAGAACGGCGCGATCCAGGCGAGGCTGCCGAGCATCCCGAGCAGCAGCGGCGGCAGCGATAGCGCCGACCAGAACGCCGCCTGGGCCGACTCCGAGAAGATCGAGTCGTCCCAGCTTTTCGACAGCGTCTTCTTGGTGATGTGCCAAATATGGTGACGCGACGGTTTCACCGGAAGCTGGTCATTCATGACCAGTCCAGCATTCCCGGCGAAGCGCCTTCCTACCCAGGCCGCGGTTTCTCCGGCTAGGCGTCGACGACGTCAGCGCTGACTTCGAGAACGGCAGCAAGCTCGATCAACTTCGCCTCGTGCTCGTTGGCGTGGTGCTGGCAAAACAACAGCTCGGCTCCCGACGGCAACTTTGCCCGTACGCGAGCAGCGGCGCCGCAGCGATCGCAGCGATCAGCCCGGGTCAGTTCGGGACTGGTCAGAGTTGCGTTCATGGCTCCTCCGTCTCTGCTCGTGGTGAAGCGGTTAATACCCGGTTTCACGCAAGTCCACTCTCTCAGACGCTTAAGGTTTCGGCCTTGTTCCCAAGCCGTATACGGGTGTGTCGTTTTTCACCCTCGGCGAAGTTGCCGATAGGCCAGAGTAAAGAGATGCTTTTGCACATCTGTGCCGCGGATGACTGGCGGCTCACCCGTGACCGCGGCGAGCATTGTCCCGCGTCCCTCGGCGTCCTCGGTTTCATCCACCTTTCGGGTCTTGACCAGGTGCATCTTCCGGCCAACCGGCTCTACGCCGGGCGCACCGACCTGGTGCTGCTGCACGTGGATCCGGACCGGTTGAGCGCGCCGGTGCGCTGGGAACCGGGCGTGCCGACGGACCCGGAGTCGATGCTCTTCCCGCATCTGTACGGCCCGCTGCCCGCTGATGCTGTGACCAGTGTCACGCCCTATCTGCCGGGGGCCGACGGCCGGTTCTCGCCGCTCACGTAGGCGTCGGCCTCGATCTCCACCAGGAGCTCGGGCAAGATCAGCGCCGAGACTTCGACCATCGTCGTTGCGGGCCTGATGTCGCCGAACACGTCGGCGTGCGCGGCGCCGACCTCCCGCCACCGGGAGATGTCGGTGACGAAGATGCGGGTGCGCACCACATCGGACAGCGACGCCCCGGCCTCCCGCAGTGCGGTATCGATCCGGCGCAAGGCTTCTCGGGTCTGATCGGCCATGGTGTCGCCGGGTGCCGTCGTGCCCGACACCGCGACGAGTGGGCCGGTGCGTGCCGCGCGCGAGTAGCCGACCACGGCCTCGAACTCCGAACCTGACGACACGTTGCGGCGCTGGGTCACCGTTACAAATTTACGGTGGGCTGTCGTCTGCGTCGGCGGCGACTACCTACACTGACCCACCGTGAGCATTCTGGTGGGTTTCGCGCCGTGGATCGTCTATTGGGTACTGGTCGGCAACGTCCCGTTCCAGACCGCGGTGCTGGTGGCGCTCGCGGTCGCGGTGGGGGCGTTCGTGATCGGCCGCGTCAAACGAACACCTGGACGCACGCTCGAAATCGGTGCCATCGCAACCTTTGTGGTGCTTGCGGTGTTGACCTTCACGGCGAGCCAGACGTTCATGGAGCGGTGGATGCAGCCGCTGAGCAACGCCGGAATCTTCCTGGTCGCGCTGAGCAGCGTGCTGGCAGGCAGGCCCTTCGTCCGCGAGTTCGCCGAAGTGGATCAGCCGCAAGAGGTGATCGAGAGTCCAATATTCACGCGGATCACGACGCTGCTGACGTGGATCTGGGTGGCCGCCTTCGCGGGCATGACGGTGTCGTCGGCGATCCCGCCGATCGTGTACGGCGGCGCGACGATTCTCGACACGAAGACACCGCTGTCGTTCATCTGTTACTGGGTGATCCCCTTCGCGCTGCTGGGCCTGGCGGCTCTGGCGTCGCGGGTGCTGCCCGAAAGGATGGCGCCCGGTGACGACGAGGAGCGCAAGACGTCGTTCGTGTCGTTCGCCGAACCCGAGATCGACCAGCTGATGTACCTCGCCACGCAAGCCGTCAACCGGGAGGTCGGGCCTACCAAGGAGGCCTATGACATCCGGATCGGCAGCAAAGGGATCCCGCTCTCTGGCGACGAGACCCGCGAATCATGGCCCGCGACATACAAAGTGCGGCCCAAACGGCGCTAGTTCGAGCTGGCCCGCCTAATCAACGAATTCGTCAATTGTTGACGTGATAGGGCGCTGGTAGTTGGGTACTCCTAGGGTCGGCCGGCAAAGGGGAGGACGACGATGTCACAGCGAACAAGCATGCGCAGCCGATGGCTTGCCCTACTCCTACCGCTCGCCGCTGTGATCGCCGCACTTTCTCTCTGTCCGACCGCCGCCGCTAAATGGGGAAGCAGCGAGCCGTGCGTCGAGCCGAACGGCATGACGCTGAAGCAGCAGTACGGCTACTCGGTCGCGATCGTCACCCCCGCCTGCACGCAGATCCCGGCAGGCCAGCGGTGGGCGCCGTCGGTGCCGTGGGACATGGATACGCGCTTCGAACAGATACCCGCGGGATTCCACACCGACTACGGCACACCGATTGACGACTTGCGGGGCAAGCTTCAGAGCATCGATGTCGTGGTGGATCCGGGATCGGCGTATCAGACCAACAGGTCCTACCCCGCCGACAACAAGATCTGGGAGGGTGAACTGCCGGACGCCCCGGGGCTGCCTGCCGTCGACACCGCGAATCTCGAGGCGCTGGACCCGCTGCCCATCGGCCAGCACTCCGTCGCCGTCTACTGGAACCTCATCGCGCCGCACTGCGACGGCTTCGCGGCCAGCCAGAGCACCAGCTGCCTGCCTGCAGGCAGGACGCTCGTCAAGCAGATCAGCTTCAGCGTCGTGGACCCCCACCGACAAAACCGGGGCGCGTGACGGGGTTTGCTTTCCCAGCAACCTTCCAGCTAGCGCCTCGGCGCATCGAATTGCTGACTCGACCACCATCGAACCGGCATTACCGTCGAGTGCAGGAGTTCGGCGAGAGAAACAGCAATGAGTCGGGAGTTACGCGTCGCGCCCGCCGACATCATCACGTCGGGTTCCCTTGTCGCCGGGCACGCCGAGGACGTGCACGCGGCGTCCGACGCGCGCATCGAAGCGGCCATGACGGGGTGGGGTTCGTCGGCGTGGGACAAGGCCGTGCAGATCGTCAAGGACGGCACTCGTCAGTTCGGCGCCACCAAGGTGGCTGTCGCAAGGAACAATTCAGGCGATCATGATGTCGCGCTTTCAGGGGCCGACGGTGTCGACTTCAAGCTCTCGAGTCTGAGGCCGCGGCCTACACGAGCCGTTCGGACTGCCGGATTCCCTAGACGCCCACGACAATTCGGCCCACATAGCCGCGCTGCAGCGCTCGACTGTCAACGTGTGGCGCCGAGTGTGCAGCCACCGCGAAGAACCCGCGCAAATCTCGCGATGAGTTCACACTCGATGGTGGGCGACCCGCAGGCGCATTTGAGCCGATTTTCCGCCGCGGCTGCACACCGGGCGACAGCGGTCGGCCGACTGATGTCAAAGCCGCGATGTGTTTTCGAATGGCCGTCCCGAGGTACCCACAGCACGGCCAAATTCACGGCCGCAACCCGCACAAAACCGAAAGGGGCGCAACCATGGGTGCCAGGCGCGTAGCGCCAGCTCCCAAGACGGCAGCATCGCGGCCAAATCAAGGGCAGAAGTTTTACGACGCGCCGTAGCGATATCTGGATTGAAAGCGCTTTGGGTGTCTACTAGTTACTAACTGACCTACAAACTGCCGGTCAGGATATTAAGTTGGAGTGCCGCTAGTCGAGGTAGTCGCGCAGCACCTGAGAACGGCTGGGGTGGCGCAGTTTTGACATCGTCTTGCTCTCGATCTGCCGGATCCGCTCGCGCGTGACGCCATAGACCTGGCCGATCTCATCGAGCGTGCGCGGCTGGCCGTCGGTCAGGCCGAACCGCAGCCTCACGACGCCCGCCTCGCGCTCGGAGAGCGTCTCGAGCACCGACTGCAGCTGATCCTGCAGCAGCGTGAACGACACCGCGTCGACGGCGACCACGGCTTCACTGTCCTCGATGAAATCGCCCAGCTGCGAATCACCTTCGTCGCCGATGGTCTGGTCCAGCGAGATGGGCTCACGCGCGTACTGCTGGATCTCCAGCACCTTTTCCGGCGTGATGTCCATTTCCTTGGCGAGTTCCTCAGGCGTGGGCTCACGGCCCAGGTCCTGCAGCAGCTCGCGCTGGATACGGCCGAGCTTGTTGATCACCTCGACCATGTGCACCGGGATGCGGATGGTGCGGGCCTGGTCGGCCATGGCACGGGTGATGGCCTGACGGATCCACCAGGTGGCATACGTGGAGAACTTGTAACCCTTGGTGTAGTCGAACTTCTCGACTGCACGGATCAGGCCGAGGTTGCCTTCCTGGATCAGGTCGAGGAAGGCCATGCCGCGGCCGGTGTAGCGCTTGGCCAGCGACACCACAAGACGCAGGTTCGCTTCCAGCAGATGGTTTTTCGCGCGGTCGCCGTCGCGGCAGATCCATGCCATGTCGCGCCGCTGCGCGGCGGGCAGCTTCTCGCCCTTGTCGACGAGTTCGGCCATCAACTGGGTCGCATACAGGCCGGCCTCGATCCGCTTGGCCAGCTCGACCTCTTCTTCGGCGTTGAGCAGTGCGACCTTGCCGATCTGCTTGAGGTAGGCGCGCACCGAGTCGGCCGAAGCCGTCAGCTCGGCGTCCTTGCGGGCCTGGCGCAGAGCCTCGGATTCCTCTTCGTCCCAGACGAAGTCGCCCGACGCCTTGTCCTTCTCGCTGGGCTCGGCGATCTCGTCGTCGTCGGCAGCGGGGACACCCTCAGCCGGCTCCGCGGCCGGCTTGGTATCGCCCTCGGCGGTCACGCCCTCGCCCTCGTCCTCCCCGGCGCTTTCCTCCTCGGCGGCTTCGACCTCGACGTCGCTGTCGAGGTCCTCGAGGTCGAGATCCTCTTCTACGAGGTCGTCGCCGGGCTCCTCGTCGGTGTCGTCGGTCGTCTCGAGCTCGTCGTCCTCGGTGACGTCGGCCTTCGTGGTCGTGGGCTCCGCCGCGGTCGCCTTCTTGCTGCGGCTGCGAGGAGCGGCGCCTT